>DATBAZ010000252.1:0-16403 GCA_036271255.1 Alphaproteobacteria bacterium | reverse complement strand
ACCCCTATGTCCGCGTCCACGATGGGATCGCCGGGGCCGAGACCTCCATCGAGGGCCGGCGCTTCATCAATTTCTCGTCCTATAACTATCTCGGCCTCAACGGCCATCCGGTCGTCAATGCCGCGGCCAAGGACGCGATCGATCGTTTCGGCACCTCGGTATCGGCCAGCCGCCTGGTTTCGGGCGAGCGCGCTCCGCACCAGGAGCTGGAGCGGCGGCTGGCCGACCTGCACGGGGCTGAGGATTGCGTCGCCTTCGTCAGCGGCCATGCCACCAACGTGACCGTGATCGGCCACCTGATGGGCAAGAACGACCTGATCCTGCACGATGCCTTCGTGCACAACAGCGCGGTCCAGGGGGCCCAGCTTTCGGGCGCGCGCAGGCTCAGCTTCCCGCATAACGATGCCGCGGCCGCCGAGCGCCTGCTGGCCGAGAATCGCTCCCGCCACAAGCGGGTGATGCTGGTGATCGAAGGCCATTACAGCATGGACGGCGATATCCCCGATCTGCCGGCATTCAGCGCGATGGCGCGGCGGCATGGCGCCTGGCTGCTGGTGGACGAGGCCCATTCGCTGGGCGTGATCGGCAAGACCGGCAAGGGCATCGCCGAGCATTTCGACCTGCCGGCCAGCGCCGCCGACTTCTGGATGGGCACGCTGTCCAAGACCCTGTCCGGCTGCGGCGGCTACATCGCCGGCAAGCGCGATCTGGTCGAGTATCTGAAGGTTTCCGCGCCCGGCTTCGTCTATTCCGTCGGCATGCCGCCGCCGATCGCCGCCGCCGCCGTCGCATCGCTCGACATGATGGAGCGCGAGCCCGAGCGGGTCGCCAGGCTGAACGCCAATACCCGCCTGCTGATGGACGAGATCACCCAGGCCGGGCTCGATACCGGCCTTTCAGCCGGCTTCGGCATCGTGCCGGTCATCACCGGCAGCTCCATCAGTGCCGCCCGTCTGTCCGATGCCCTGTTCAAGCGCGGCATCAATGTGCAGCCGATCATCTATCCGGCGGTCCCGGAGAAGTCCTCACGGTTGCGCTTCTTCGTGTCGTCCGAGCACACCGGGGAGCAGATCGCGACAACCGTTGCCGCCCTGCGCGAAGAAGCCAAGCGCGTCTTCGCCGAGAAAGTGGATATGGCGGCCCTGGCGATGAAGCTCGCCAAGCATCGGTCCTAAAGTTCCGTCTTTTCGTCGAAGGCGGAGACATCCTGCCGAAGGCGCCAGACATTCCGCTTAAGGCCGAGCTTCTCCAGCCGGTCGCTCCACCACCAGAACGCGCCGACGCGATTGCGGGCGGTGGCCTTCGAGCGCCATAGCGGCGAGAAAATCCAGGGCACGAAGGGCGAATGGCGGCCATAGGCCCAGATCTCGACCCGCATGGACGGCTGGTCGCTGACGCCGCGGGCATGGAAGCCGAACATATCGGCCACCACCAGCGTATTGGCCTTGACGGCCACGGATTTGGGCGGCGGCAGGCCAAGCGCCGGCAGCTCGGCGGGATCGATGCGGAACGAGCCGCGACGGCTCAGCCGCTCCCCCTCGCCCGACACGGCGATGCTCATTGCCTTCTCCCACGCGAGCCGCGCCTTCGTCGGCTTGTGAGAGCCCGGAACATACATGAACGGCGCGCACCGCTCTTCGACGTCGGTCAGGAACAGCCAAGCCTTGACGCTGGGCTGGAAGGCGTCGCTGTGAAGCTTAAGTTGCGGATCGGGGGACCCTTTGCGGACGTGGGTCAGAATCGTCTGGACATAGAACATCGGCTCGATGTCGAAGCTGTTCACATAGCGCGTGATGCCTTGAAACGCCGGCAAGCCGATTGCTTTTTCCACGGCGGGGAGCCTGGCAAGCGTTTTCGGGTCCAACGCGATCCGGCGGGTAACCGTATCGCCCTGTTGCGTTTCGCGACCGACCCCGCGATGGGCCTTCACCTCGGCCAGCAGTTCCCGGAACAGATCCGCGGGCAGGAAATCCGGCTTGATCAGAACACCATCGCGCTCGAACGCAGCCCGATCCTCGGCCCCGACCCGTCCGGCCAGCATGCGACGGCGCATCGCGGCAAGCCGATGGGCGAGCAGCAGACGATGAACATGCAGGCCGCGCCGGTTCAGCGCCGCGCTGCCGATGATCGGATTGTCGGCGAAGGATTTCGCGCCTGTCAGAAGTTGGATTACCCAGACCGGCAGCAGCAGCAGATTGCGCGCGCCCCGCCACAGCCTTTTCAGATATGACATATGCTCAGTTCGTGCCTTGCGCGCTTATCCAAGCCTTGACGGCTTTTCGATCTCACAGAAATACGGCTTTTGTTGGGACGTTCCCGAATCACAGGTCCTGCGAAGAATCATCGGCTGCGTCATCTATCCGCCCGTTCAAACGAAAAACGGCACGCCGGGGCGTGTCTGACGGCCGATTCTGCGCCCTTGGTACCAATCGGCGGGGGCTTTAGATAGGGTATTCTAACTGGCGCGATTGTATTTCGCGGCCGACGACCGCGAGCACCGAGTACTGAATGCCCCATTACGTCCTGGACCTGTCCCGTTTGATCTCCAGCTCAGCTCGGCCGGCGCCGACTGGAATAGATCGCGTCGAACTGGCCTATGCGGTCGAGCTCCTGAAAAGGAGGCCGCAGGAGGTAACTTTCGCGGCGATGACGCCATGGCGGCGCTTCGGCCTTGTCGCGCACAAACGCGCGGAGCGTTTCATCGTCGCCCTGGCAGCGCAGTGGTATGCCGGCGCCTCCCAATTGTCGCCTGCCAGGCTGGCCGACCGCATCTGCAACCAGATCTGGCTCAGAGGCGAAGCCCCGCTCCACAGACGGCTGAGGCGGCAGGCAGGCCCGGTGATCTATATCAACGTATCCCACCATCATCTCGACCGTCCGGCGTCCATCCTGCGGCTGAAGAGGAGGTCCAACGCGCTGTTCGTCCCTATTGTGCAGGACCTGATTCCGATCGAATTCCCGGAATATGTCCGTCCCAACCAGGACGCGATCCATGCCCGGCGCATCGCCACGGTAACTGGCCTGGCGGATGCGATCCTCGTCACCACCCAGGCGACAGCCGATATATTGGCGCCCAGGCTGGCCGCTTCGGGGCGCACACCGCCGGTTGTGGTGGCGCCGCTGGGATGGGACATTCCGGCCCTCTCCGAGCCGCCCGAGCTTCGTGTCCCGGAGCCCTATTTCGTCTGCATCGGCACGATCGAAGCCCGCAAGAACCACCTTTTGCTGCTCCAGCTCTGGCGCAAGATGGCGGCCGAACTGGGCGACAAGGCCCCCCATCTCGTCATTGTCGGGCGGCGGGGCTGGGAGAATGAGAATGTGGTGGACATGCTGGAGCGCTGCCCAAGTATTCGCGGGAAAGTACACGAATTCAGCAGGGTTACCGATTCGGAAGTGCGTGCCTTTATCGAGGGCGCCCGGGCGTTGTTGATGCCTTCGTTCAGTGAGGGATTCGGACTGCCGATTATCGAAGCCCTCGCCCTCGGCGTGCCGGTTTTGTGCAGCGACATCCCGCCCTTCGTTGAGATCGGCGGTGGCGTGCCCGAGTGCTTCGATCCCCTCGACGGCCCCTCCTGGCATGCCGCCCTGGTCGACTATGCCATGCCGAATTCCGCGCGCCGCGCCGCTCAGATCGTGCGGCTGAAGGGTTGGGCCGCGCCCAACTGGCCGGAGCATTTTGCGAGCGTGTTCGCTCTGCTGAACAGCCTGCCGGCTCGAATATCATAACGAATCTCAATTTCCGGGCAGGAAACACGTCCGACGTTCGTTACGGTGTACAGGGGTCTTCCGAGGGATGCGCCAGCGGCGAAAGCGCGATCACCGACTGTGGTGCAGTGCGATAGCCCCTTGGGAGGGTACCTAAATTTAGGTATTTTCTTTAAGTAAAAACGATCAATTGAGGGAAACGTGCCTTCTTCTTCATCTCTGCCCAGCTTTCGCCAGTATTAGGCGCGATGAGGAGAGCTTGTTGCGAAGCAGCAATACCGCTATGGTCGCAGAAAGGCCGGGCCGAGTGATGGAGAATCGCGGTGCGAACGGCTGGACTGTCCGCTCTGGCTCGGAGACCTTGCGGTCAATGGATCGGTTTGATTCTAAACTTGGTTTGCTGCGCGGCCCCGCCTCCTGGGGTCCGGACGCGTGCGCCATCAGCACCTTTTCCCCGGAATTATGTGCGGAAATCCTCGGCAACGAAAGCCCCATTGCACCTGAGTTGATTGCCCGTGCCCGCGCCGGCATGGACGCTCTGCCGGCTGCGCGGGTCGGCGGCGATTGCTGGTCTGCCCCGGCCACGTTCGACGCCACCACGCTGGTCGTCGCCCCATCCATGCTCGGAGACGCATTCGAGCGCATGATCGCTGCGGCAGTGAGCGAACACGCGGAAGAAAACGTCGCCCTGCTGGCGCCGGCCGATGCATCGAAGACCACCGACGAAATCCTTGCCCGCCTGGCTGCCGGGCACGGCATGCGCCTGATCGCGCGGCCAGTGGACGCCTGGTCGCTGATCGATGGTCTCGTGTCGCTCTACACCGTCGACGATGATCTCGGGTTCCTGGCGCTGCTCACGGGCGTGAAGGTTCGCTGTTTCGGCAACCCGTTCTATGCCGGCTACGGTCTGACAGAAGACGACCCGGCGGTTCCGCAGCGACCGGCCAAGCGCAGCCGGGAAGAACTGTTCGCTGCCGCCTGCCTGGCGGCGACCACCTACACCGATCCCTACAGCAAAGCTGTCAGCAGCTTCGAAGAGGCCTGCGCCACTCTGGCGGACTGGCGCCGGGTCAATGACGTCAATCGCGGGATTGCCGTTTGCATGGGCATGTCCTTCTGGAAGCAGGAGCGGATAGCCGATGTGCTGCGCTCCAGCACCGGGGCGCCGGAATTCCATAAGACGACCGAGGCGGCCATCGCGGCAGCCAAACAGCGTGGCGGCGCGATCGCCGTGTGGGCCGCGCGCGAGCCCGCCGATCTCGCTCCGGCTGCCTCCGAGGCCGGTGTGCCTATAGTCCGGATCGAGGACGGGTTCGTGCGTTCGGTCGGGCTGGGCGCCGATTTCACCCAGGCCGCATCGATCGTGCTCGACCGCACCGGCATCTATTTCGACCCGGCCAAACCGAGCGATCTCGAGAATCTGCTGCAAACCACGATATTCGACGCGGGTCTGGTTAAGCGCGCCGCCCGGCTGATCGACACGCTCGTTGCCCGCGGCATCACGAAATACAATACCGGTGCGGGCATGCCGGACGTCGACGTCCCCCCGGGAAGACGCACGCTGTTCGTGCCCGGGCAAGTTCAGGACGACCGTTCAGTCGCAACCGGCGGCGCCGGTATCTATCGAAATATCGATCTGTTGCAGCGGGTGCGTACCCTTAATCCGGACGCCTTCATCATCTACAAGCCGCATCCCGACGTCGATGCCGGCCACCGTGTCGGAGCGATCCCCGAGGACGAAGCCCGGCGCTATGCCGATCGAATTATCCGTGGCGTTTCCACCGCTGCCATCATCCCGGCGGTCGACGAAATCCACACGCTGACATCGCTCGCGGGGTTCGAGGCGCTGATCCGCCGACGCAAGGTCGTGACTTATGGCCAGCCTTTCTATTCCGGCTGGGGCCTGACGACCGATCTGGCGCCCGTCGAGCGGCGAAAAAGAAATTTGTCCCTTGAGGAACTTATCGCGGGTTCACTTGTTTTATATCCGCGCTATTTCGACCCGGTAACGCGCCTGTCTTGCGGGCCGGAAGTCTTGATTGAACGTCTGTCGCATCCAGAACTCTGGAGGCCAGGCGCTCTTGTTGTTTTAAGGCGTCTTCAGGGCAGCTTGATGCGCCTGTTCGGGAATTTTAAAATAAAAAAGACGTCCCATGTCGGCACAGCACATCTCGATAAGAGGCAGAAGCATGTCAAACCAGCGTAGCTTCCTGTTTCTGCAGGGGATGGCGACGCAGTTCTTTGCCAAACTCGGCGCGGCTTTGGCGAAAAAAGGACATGACGTTCACCGAATCAATTTCAACGGCGGCGACAAGCTGTTCTGGCTGCGATCCGGCGCGGTCGACTTCCGCGGCGATCTGAAGGCCTGGCCGCAGTTCCTTGAGCAACGCCTGGCGGAGTGGGGCGTCACCGACATCATCCTGTTCGGCGATTGCCGTCCGCTGCACAAAGAAGCCGTCCGTGTCGCCAGCCTGCGCGGCATCCAGGTCTTCGTCGTCGATGAGGGCTATATCCGTCCCAATTGGGTGACGATGGAGCTGGGCGGCGTGAACGGCAACTCCCCGCTGCCGCGCGATCCCGACTGGTACCGCAATGCCGCCAAGGCCACACCGGCCTGGAGCGGCGGCCTGCCCGCCCCCGGCAGCTTTCAGCGCCGCGCCGTCGAGGACGTGATCTATAACGTCGCCTCGGTCGGGCTGGGGTGGCGTTTCCCCGGCTATAAGACGCATCGCCCGTGGCATCCGTTCTATGAATATGGCGGCTGGCTCAAGCGCTTCGCCCGCAAGCCTTCGGCCAAGCGACGCTCAGCGCGTTCACTGAAGGATGTCATGGCGAGCGAAAAGCCGTTCTATCTCTTCCCGCTGCAGCTCGATTGCGATTCCCAGATTCGGCAGCACTCGCCGTTCGGCCGGATCAAGCCGTCGATCGAGTATGTCATCCGCTCATTCGCGCAGCACGCGCCGGCGGATACGCAGCTGGTGATCAAGGAGCATCCGCTCGACAACTGTCTTACCGACTGGCGCTCGCTGGTGACCGAGGTGGCCGTTGCGACGGGGATGCAGGACCGGGTGGTCTATGTCGAGGGTGGCGATCTCGAGGCCATGCTGACAAAGAGCATCAGCGTCGTCACCGTCAACAGCACAGTCGGGCTGATCGCGCTGGCGCGCGGGCTTGCGGTCAAGACCTTGGGCGATGCCGTCTACGACATGCCGGAACTCACCTTCCAGCCATCGCTCGACCGTTTCTGGACCGAGGCGACCACGCCCGATGCCACACTGTTCGACTGCTTCCGCCGCGTCGTGGCGGCGCGCACCCAGGTCAATGGCGGCTTCTTCAGCAAGATCGGGCTGGAGCTTGCCGTCGCCGGTTCCGTCGCTGCGCTGGAAAATTCGGAGCGCGCCCGCAAGGTATCGACCGTCGCGGTACATGCCGAAAATGCGGTGATGGCCGAGAATTTGGACAGCGCCTCCCTGGCTGTTTAGGACCGTGGCCCACGGCGGGAGCTTCAAATCCATCCTGATTACCGGCGCGTCGAGCGGCCTCGGCGGCGCCCTTGCGCGCGCCTATGCCAAGCCCGGCGTCACACTCGGCTTGATCGGCCGTACTCAGGAAAAGCTGGATAAGGTCACCGAGGCCTGCCGGGCGTTAGGCGCCGAGGTGCGCGCGGCCGCGATCGATGTCGCCGACGCCGAGGCGCTGGGCGCCTGGATCCTGGACTTCGAAAACGCCGCGCCGGTCGATCTCGTCATCGCCAACGCCGGAACGTCCGGCGGCCCGGCTCCCGGGACAGCATTCGAGGGGCTGACGCTCGCGACGCGCCAGGTCCGTACCAATTTGCTCGGCGTGATGAACACGGTCGAGCCGCTGCTGCCCGCCTTCCTGTCGCGTGGCAAGGGGCAAGTTGCCATCGTCTCGTCGGTCGCCAGCTATCGCGGCCTGCCCTACAGCCCCGGCTACAGCGCCAGCAAGGCGGGAGCCCGCGCCTATGGCGAGGCCATCCGGGCGATGCTGTCGCCACGGGGCATTCCGGTCACGGTGATCTGCCCCGGCTTCTTCGATTCGCCGATGACCGACCGATGGAAGGGCCCGACGCCCTTCCTGTTCACGCTGGAGCGCACCGCAGCCATCGTGAAGCGCGGGATCGACAAAGGCCGCTCCCGGGTTGCCTTTCCTTCCCTCCTGGTGCTGGGCCTGCGTCTAGCTGACCTGTTGCCCGCACCGATCGGAGACGCGATCATGCGCGCGAATCGCTTCCATATCGTGTCAGGCTGATTTGCCGATGCCGTTCATGCATTTCACGATCGGTCTGATCATGGCGATCGGGGGCGCCCTGGTGCCGCGCATCGTCTCGCGGGCGCCGCTGCGCCTCTCGCCCCGGCTTGTGATCGACCTGCTACCGTCGCTCATCGGCTTCGTGCTGTTGGCCACGCTGACGGCGCGGCCGATCCTGGCCGGCACCATTATCCTCGCACTGATGATCGGCTTTGCCTTCGTCGACTGGGTCAAGCGGGCGACCTTGCTCGAGCCCGCGGTGTTCTCGGACCTGGGCGAGTTCATCGAGCTGTTCCGGCATCCCGACCTCTATCTGCCCTTCGCCGGACCGGCGCGGGTGATCGGGGCGGCGATCGGCATCTTCATCCTGTTCGGTATCCTCGGCGTATATGAGACGCCGGCCTGGCCCTGGACACCATTACGGGACGTGCTGCCGCCGCTTGTGATTTGCGCTGCCGGCTGGGCCATTCATGGGCCGTTCATAAACCGGACAGCGGAGCTGTTCCGGCGCCTGAAGCCCACAGGCGACCCATTCCGCGACGCCGCCGATATCGGCCCGTCGGCCATGCAGTTCACCTACAGTTTCATCGCCCGCGACGAGCGCCCCGGGCGCAGGGCAGAGGCCCGCAAGTCCCGCCCTGCCCTGGTCATGCCGCGTTCGGCCGGCGCAACGCCGATCGTAGTCGTACAGTCCGAATCCTTCTTCGATCCGCGCCGGCTTCATTCGGGTATTCCGGCCGATATCGTTCCCCATTTCGCCGCGGCCCGGCAATTCGGCATTCAGTCCGGGCGGATGTCGGTCAACACCTGGGGCGCCAACACGATCCGCACCGAGTTCTCGGTGCTCACCGGCCTGCCCGACGAGGCGATCGGGTTCGACCGGTTCAACCCCTATTTCGCCTTCGCTCGCACACCGTTGCCCTCCCTCGCCTCACGCATGCGGGAGCAAGGCTATCGCACCATTTGCCTGCATCCGTTCGATCGGACCTTCTATTATCGGCACCGTGTATTGCCGTTCCTCGGCTTCGACACCTTCATCGGTGAGGAAGCCTTTGCCGGGGCGAGCCGGACGGAGGGGTATATCCGCGACGAAGAGGTGGGCAAGGTCGCGCTCGAACTGCTGCGCGAGGAGGGGCCGCATACATTCCTCTTCATCATCACGATGGAGAATCACGGCCCTTGGAAAGATGCGGTCAGGCATCCGATACTGCCCGACCTCACCGCCGGCCTGCCCGATATCCCAGAAAAGGCCGAGCTCAACGCCTTCCTGCATGGCACCCGCAACGCCGATGCGCTGCTCGGCACGCTCTGCGACGCTTTGAGCGAGCGTGGCGGGCCCGGCCTCTGCGCTTTCTATGGTGATCATCTGCCCAGCCTTCCGTCCGCCTTTCCGGCGCTGGGGTTCAACGAGACGAGCAGCGATTATCTGATCTGGCATAGCCAGGGCGGTCTGGCGTTGCAAAAGGATATCGCAGCCCACGAACTGCAAGGCGCGATCATCTCTGCGCTCACCGAGCAGCACATACCCTTGAAATTGTCGATCTAACCTTTCAGCGCCCGGTGCGCTCCGGCAGCAAGCCCGTCGATCCAAGCCTCGCAGAGGCGTACCGCTTCCTCCGGCGCGAACCCGTTAGGGTTGAGGCATAGCTCCAGCCAGATTCCGTCTAGCAGGGCCGACAGGCCGATCGCCGAAAGGCGCATATCGGTGTCGTTGAGACCGATCTCAACAGCATAGCCGGTCAGATGTCGCTCCAATATCGCCCGATATTCGGCAAAGGTGCGCCGTTGGGTTTCCTGCATGATCGGGGAATGCTTGATCATGCTCCAGAAAACGACCCAGACGCCGAGCAGGTCGGGATTGATGATCGACGGAGAGCAGGAGGTACGGAAGAAGGCGCTGAGCCGTTCCCGCGCTGACGGCGGTGCGGCCTCGGCTGCTTCCACCAGCTGCCGCACGATGCCCAACGCCACCTTCTCGTAAGCGGCAGCGATCAGCTCGTCGATGCTGGCATAGTGGTGGTTGATCAGGCCGACGGAGACCCCCGCCTCCGCGGCGATGCGGCGGACCGAGGCGCCGTCATGCCCGTGGGCGGCCAGGGACCGCAAAGTCGCCTCGACCAGACTGTCGCGCCGTGCGTCAGGCTGCTCGCGACGATATTTGCGGACGGTCGCGGTCATCGTCCGGGCAGGGCCTTACTCGGCGCTGCTGACGAGGCCGAGCCGTTCCTCAAAGGCGCTCATCTCCTGCTTGAAGCGCTGCGGCAGCTTCTTGCCGAAATTGCTGAAATGCGCCTTCACCTGGTCGAGCTGGGCGGCCCATTCCTTGGGTTCGACCTTGACCAGTTCCTTCAAGTCGACGCCGGGAAGCTCCAGCACCTTGGCATCGGCAGAGCCCACTTTCGGCACATAGCCTATGGCAGTCTCTTCCGCGTCCACCGTGCCGTCGCAGCGGCCGAAGATCCAGGCCAGCACGCGCGAATTCTCGCCGAAGCCGGGCCACATGAACTTGCCTTCCGGGCTCTTGCGGAACCAGTTGACCATAAAGATCTTGGGCAGCTCGGCGCCCTCGCGGTGGCCGAGGCGCAGCCAATGGGCGAAATAATCGCCCATATGGTAGCCGCAGAAGGGCAGCATCGCCATCGGGTCGAAGCGCAGCTTGCCGACCGCGCCGGCCTGGGCCGCCGTGGTCTCCGAGCTCATCTGCGCCGCCATGAAGACGCCCTGCTCCCAATCCAGCGATTCGGCGACCAGCGGGGCGACGGTCGAACGCCGTCCGCCGAACAGGAAGGCCGAGATCGGCACGCCGGCGGGGTTTTCCCACTCGGGTGCAATCGACGGGCACTGGCCGGCCGGCGTGGTGAAGCGGGCATTGGGATGCGCCGCCGGCGTGCCGGTCTCCGGCGTCCACTCCTTGCGGCGCCAGTCGGTCAGATGCGCCGGAGCGGGCTTGCTCAGCCCCTCCCACCAGATGTCGCCGTCAGGGGTCTTGGCGACATTGGTGAAGATCGAGTTCCTGGTGATCGTGCCGACCGCGTTGGGATTGGTGTCGGCGCCCGTGCCCGGAGCCACCCCGAAGAACCCGGCCTCCGGATTGATCGCGTAAAGGCGGCCATCCTCGCCGAACTTCATCCAGGCGATGTCGTCGCCGATCGTCTCGACCTTCCAGCCCGGCAGGGTCGGGATCAGCATGGCGAGATTGGTCTTGCCGCAGGCGCTGGGGAAGGCACCGGCGATGTACTTCGTCTGACCCTCAGGCGAGATCAGCTTAAGGATCAGCATATGCTCGGCGAGCCAGCCCTCGTCGCGCGCCATCGCAGACGCGATGCGCAGCGCCAGGCACTTCTTGCCCAAAAGGGCATTGCCGCCGTAGCCGGAACCGAATGACCAGATTTCCCGCGTCTCGGGGAAGTGGACGATGTACTTGTTGTCGGCGTTGCACGGCCAGGCCACGTCCTCGACACCGTCCTTCAGCGGCATGCCGACCGAATGCAGGCAGGGCACGAAGGCGCCGTCGGCGCCCAGCACTTCGAGCGCACCGGCGCCCATGCGGCTCATGATCCGCATCGATACCGCGACATAAGGCGAATCGGTGATCTCGACGCCGATCTGGGAGATGGCCGAGCCCAGCGGGCCCATCGAGAACGGCACGACATACATGGTGCGCCCGCGCATCGAGCCGCGGAACAGCCCGGTCAACATGGTGCGCATCTCGGTCGGGTCGCGCCAGTTGTTGGTCGGCCCGGCGCCCTCTTCCGTCTCGGAGCAGATGAAGGTGCGGTCCTCGACCCGGGCAACGTCGGCCGGGTCGGAGAAGGCGATATAGGAATTCGGCCGCTTCTCGTCGTTCAGGCGCTGGAATGTCCCTTTCTCGACCAGGAGCTGGCACAGGCGGTCATACTCGGCTTCGGAGCCGTCGCACCAATAGATTGAATCCGGCTCGGTCAGAGCGGCGATATCTTCGACCCAGGCCTTCAGGCCTTCATGCTTCGTAGGAGCGTCAGTTACCATCATTGCGAGCCCATCAGTTCCGGCAGAAAGAATGCCTGCGCACTCAACAATCGCGATCTATTCTCATTATAAGGCTAACGATCTATCAAATCGAACCGGTCTATCCAAGAGCACGGCATGGGTCCGTGCCAATTTTAAACTCATCCCGTCGAGGCGAACAGTTCGAGCAGCAGTCGCGCCCCGGTCATCGGCATCAGCGCACCGGAGCGCACATCGGCCTCGATACCGGGAATTCGCCGGGCGATCTCCGGTTTGTGGCGTAACGCCTGTAAAAGCCGATCGCCCAGATCGGCCCATAGGGCAGCCTGCGCCTGTTCGCCGCGCCGGGTCTTCTTCTCGCCGCTGGCGGTCAGAATCTCCTGGTGCCGCTTGATCGTCTGCCACACCTGGTCGAGCCCATTTCCCTCCCGCGCCGAGGCGGCGATGACCTCAGGCTGCCAGGAGGGCGAGAGCGGTCGGATGAGACGCAGCGCCGCGCGATAGTCGCCAACCGTGCGCTTTGCCGTCGCCAGCAGCGCGCCGTCGGCCTTGTTGACGATAATCAGTTCGGCCAACTCGACGATGCCCTTCTTGATGCCCTGCAGCTCATCCCCAGCGGCCGGTGACAGCAGCAGACAAAACAGGTCGACCATGTCGGCAACCGTGGTCTCGGACTGGCCGACGCCGACCGTCTCGACCAGGATCACATCGAAGCCCGCCGCTTCGCACAGCACGATCGCCTCGCGGGTGCGCCGCGCGACCCCGCCCAAGGTGCCGCCGCTGGGCGATGGACGGATAAAGGCGTCGGTGGTCCGCGTCAGCTCCTCCATACGGGTCTTGTCGCCCAGGATGGAGCCGCCGGTGCGCCGCGAGGATGGGTCGACGGCAAGCACGGCGACACGATGACCATCGGCGATGATCTTTTGCCCGAAGGCCTCGATGAAGGTCGATTTGCCGACGCCGGGGGAGCCTGAGATGCCGAGCCGGATCGACTTGCCCGAAGCAGGCAGCACGCGCTCCACCAGCATCTCGGCTTCACGCCGGTGGTCTTCCCGTGTGGATTCGACCAGCGTGATGGCACGCGACAGCGCGGTGCGGTCGCCGGCGATCAGACGGTCGGCGCGCGCTGCGATATCGTCGGTCAAGCCGCTCAAACCTGCTCGATCTCGACCAGCGTGCCGCAGAAGTCCTTGGGATGCAGGAACAGCACCGGCTTGCCGTGCGCGCCGATCCTGGGTTCGCCGTCGCCCAGCACGCGCGCACCCTTGGCCTTCAGCCGGTCGCGGGCGGCGATGATGTCCTCGACCTCATAGCAGATATGGTGGATGCCGCCGGCGGCATTGCGCTCGACGAACGGGCGGATGGTCGAATCCGCGCCCAGCGGCTCGATCAGCTCGATCTCGGTGTTGGGCAGCTCGACGAACACGCAGGTGACGCCATGATCGGGCAGCGGCACCGCCGCCGACACCTTGGCGCCCAGCGTATCGCGATAAAGCGCGGTCGCCTTCTCCAGGTCGGGAACGGCGATGGCGACGTGATTGAGACGGCCGATCGTGTCTTCGCTCATAACAGGTCCTTTCACGCCGCCTTGCGGCTGTCACGGATGATGCCGAGGAGCTCGGCGGCGGCAGTCGGGATATCGGTCCCCGGACCGTAAATCCCAGCCACGCCGGCCCGCTTCAGTATCGGATAGTCCTTGGGCGGAACCGCACCACTCGTCACCACCAATATATGGGCGGCCCCCTGCTCTTTCAGCGCCTGAATCAGTACCGGCACCAGCGTCTTATGGCCGGCGGGCTCGGTTGAGACGCCGACGACATGGACGTCGTTCTCGATCGCCTGGCGTGCCGCCCCCTCCGGGCTTTGAAACAGCGGCCCGACGTCGACGTCGAAACCGATCTCGGCAAAGGCGGTGGCAGTGACCCGAGCGCCGCTGTCGTCGCCATCGCGGCCCAGCTTCACCACCAGGATACGCGGACGCCGGCCCTCTTCCTCGGCAAACGATTCGATATCCCTGAGGATGCCGTGAAAGCTCATCTCAGGAGTGCCCGTCATCTCACTCGAACTCGAGGATGACCTGATCGACGCTGAGGCTCTGGCCAGCCTCCGCCGCAATCTTGGCGACCGTGCCGTCACGCTCGGCGCGCAGCACGTTCTCCATCTTCATCGCCTCGACAACCGCGAGCTCCTCGCCCGACTTCACCGCCTGGCCTTCCTTGACCGCGACCGAGACCAGCAGGCCCGGCATCGGCGACAGGAGGTATTTGGACATGTCCGGCGGCACTTTCACCGGCATCAGCGCCGCGAGCTCACCGGCGGCGCGGGTC
This sequence comes from Alphaproteobacteria bacterium, assembly GCA_036271255.1. Lineage (GTDB taxonomy): Bacteria > Pseudomonadota > Alphaproteobacteria > BOG-932 > Roseiterribacteraceae > BOG-932. Next base: position 2,112 of record DATBAZ010000252.1, on the reverse strand, counting down.
ACGACCCGCATCTCGATGGCGGCGCCGGCCTTGTGCACGACCCAGGCAACGCCCCTGCGGTCGAGCTGGATGGTGACGGGCGCGTCGTCGATCTGACCCTCGAACAGCACCTGGCCCGGCTGCCAGCTGGTCCAGACCTTGCGCAGCTTGCCGTCAAGCGCAACGACCACGGAGCCATCGGGATCGGCCAGCACCTCGACGGGACGGGCGGTGCGCGGCGCGGAGGACGGGCCGATCACGACGGTCCACTCGGATTGCGGCTTGTGATCCTTGCGGTCGCGCGCGGCGGCGCGGGCCTGGGCGACGGCGGCGACCGTCACCAGCAGGTCCTGCTCATCCTGCGGCAGCTCGGTGCCATGGAAGCCGTCCGGGAACTCGGCCGGGATGAAATCGGTCGACAGCCGCCCATCGGCGAAGCGCTGACGGCGGACGATAGCCGACAGGAAGCCGATATTGTGGTTCACGCCACGGATGGCGAAGGCATCCAGCGCATCGGCCATGCGTTTGGTCGCCTGCGGCCGGGTCACGCCATAGGTGATCAGCTTGGCGATCATCGGGTCGTAGAACATCGAGATTTCGGAGCCTTCATAGACCCCGGTATCGACGCGAACCCCCTCGCCGGCCGGCGGCCGGTAGCGCGTCAAACGGCCGATAGACGGCAGGAAACCGCGTAGCGGGTCCTCGGCATAGACGCGCGCCTCGATGGCCGAGCCGGTCAAGGTCACCTGTTCTTGCGTGATCGACAGTTTCTCGCCGGCGGCGACGCGGATCATCATTTCGACCAGGTCCAGCCCGGTCACGAGTTCGGTGACGGGATGCTCGACCTGGAGACGCGTGTTCATTTCCAGGAAGTAGAAATTGCGATCGCGGTCGACGATGAACTCGACCGTGCCCGCCGACTGGTACTGCACGGCTTTGGACAGCGCCACGGCCTGACCGCCCATGGCGGCCCGGGTTTCTTCGTTCAGGAACGGGCTCGGCGCCTCCTCGATCACCTTCTGGTGGCGGCGCTGGATCGAGCATTCGCGCTCGCCCAGGAAGATCACGTTGCCGTGACTGTCGCCCATCACCTGGATTTCGATATGGCGCGGCTCGACGATCGCCTTCTCGATCAGGATGCGGTCGTCGCCGAAGGACGAGCGCGCCTCGTTGGAGGCGGAGCGGAACCCCTCCTCCAGCTCGGAATCGTTATGGGCCAGACGCATGCCCTTGCCGCCGCCGCCTGCCGAGGCCTTGATCATGACCGGATAGCCGATGTCCGCGGCGACCTTCCGCGCCAGCGCGACATCCGGCACCACGTCCGGATAACCGGGAACGGTGCTGACGCCGGCCGCCTTGGCCAGCTTCTTCGATTCGATCTTGTCGCCCATCGCGCCGATGGCATGGCGATTCGGACCGATGAAGACGATGCCCGCCTGTTCCAGCGCCTCGGCGAAGGATTCGCGCTCCGACAGGAAGCCATAGCCCGGATGGACGGCCTCGGCCCCGGTCTGCTTGCAGGCCTCGACGATGCGGTCGGCCTTCAGATAGCTGTCGGCCGCGGCCGAGCCGCCGATGGCGACGGCCTCGTCGGCCATCTGCACGTGCAGCGCGGTGGCGTCGGCCTCGGAATAGACGGCGACGGTCTTGATGCCCATCTTGCGCGCCGTCTTGATGACGCGGCAGGCGATCTCACCCCGGTTGGCGATCAGGATTTTTTTGAACATTCTGGCGCGGCTCACAGCGGGATGTTGTCGTGCTTCTTGGCCGGATTCGACAGCTGCTTATCCTTCAGCATGTTCAGCGAACGGATAATGCGGCGGCGGGTCGAATGCGGCTGGATCACCTCGTCGATATAACCGCGCGAGGCGGCGACGAAGGGGTTGGCGAACTTCTCTTTATATTCCTCGGTCCGCGCCTCGATCTTGGCGGGATCGCCGATGTCGGAGCGGAAGATGATCTCCACCGCGCCCTTGGCGCCCATCACCGCGATCTCAGCGCTGGGCCAGGCGTAGTTGAAGTCGCCGCGGATATGCTTGGAACTCATCACGTCGTAAGCGCCGCCGTAGGCCTTGCGGGTGATCAGGGTGATCTTCGGCACGGTCGCCTCGGCGAAGGCGAACAGCAGCTTGG
>DATBAZ010000251.1:0-3607 GCA_036271255.1 Alphaproteobacteria bacterium | reverse complement strand
AAACGCGACATGCAGAACCTCGGCGAAGCCCAGATTGACCCTGATGACCGTCACCAGCCGATACGCGACATAGCCGACGATCAGGACGAGCAAGACGTCGTAGACACGTTCGACCCAGCGCGGCACCGACGAAATGCGGTCCATCGGTCCATCGCGCAGTCCAAGCAGCGTAAAGCCGCGCCGCATGGCGACGCCGGCTGTCCGGTTCCAGGTCCGGCCGCTGACAGCAAAACCCAACCGCATCGCCCGCACCAGGCCGGCCTTCTGCAGCATCGTCAGGAACCAGGGACGATCGGGCTCGGTGCTGTCGCCGCTGGCCGGCTTGAACTTGGCCGACCAGGCGAGCAGCGGCCTGAAGAACAGCTGGTCGTAGGCCAGGATCACGATCAGCATCGTCAGCACGGCATAGCCGACGGCGCCGAGATCGCGCTGGTCGATCGCCACAGCGATATAGGAGCCGACGCCGGGCAACATGATGTCCTGGCCGTAGGCGGAGAAGGCCTCGGACGCGACGACGAAGAACCAGCCGCCCGAAACCGACATCATGATGTTCCAGATCAGGTTCGGCATCGCATGCGGCAGTTCCAGCTGCCAGAACCGGGCCCAGGGGCCCAGCCGATACATGCGCGCCGCCTCCTGCAGGTCGAGCGGCACGGTCCGCAGCGACTGGTACAGGCTGAAGGTCATGTTCCAGGCCTGGCTGGTGAAGATGGCGAAGACCGCCGCGCATTCCGGCCCCAGCGTGCTGCCCGGGAACAGCGCGATCCAGCCGGTGATGGTGATCGACAGGAAGCTGAGGATCGGGATCGACTGGAGGATGTCGAGCACCGGAATCAAGATCTTCTCGGCCATCCGGCTCTTGGCCGCGGCAGCGGCGTAGACCAGCGTGAAGAAGAACGAGAAGCCAAGCGCGATGAACATGCGCAGCACGGTACGCAGCGCATAGTACGGCAGGTTCGCAGGCTCGAGCGAGATGGTGAGCGGCTTGCCCAGATCGAACGGCTTGGTCATGCCGCCCGCACCCACGACGATAAGCGTCAGCAGCCCGAACAGCAGCGGGAAGGCGATCAGGTCCCAAAAATTCGGCCGCAGGTGGTCTTGCCACCTGCGGACCGGCTGTCCCCAGAGCATCGAGCGCATCACGCGTCCTTCCTAGAAACCGGGCCCCCGTAAAACGGGCGGGTGTCAGGTTCTACGTTCAGGAAGACCAACCCCTGGCGCCGGTCTTTCGGATAAAACTTTTCTACGGAAACGGTAATGCTCGGCCGGACGACCGCCGGTCCGCGTCTCCCGCGCACCGGTCGGCTCCACGAGCCCACCGCGGTCGACCAAACGCCGAAAATTCTGTTTATGCAAGCGGATTCCCGCCAAAGTCTCAACAGTTCTCTGTAGTTGCAACAGTGTAAAGGTGTCCGGCATCAGCTCGAAGACCACCGGCCGGTAGGTGAGCTTGCCGCGCAGACGCGAGATCGCGGTGGCCAGCACGCGGCGATGGTCGCGCGCCAGCTCCTCGCCGAAGGCCGGCCCGTCCGCGGGCGCGCCCGGAACACGCCGGCTTTCGGCCACGGCGTTGGCTTCGTACAGCAGCTCATAGCGGTCGAGCGCACGGTCGGGATCCCAGGAAACGCGCCCGGCCCCGAAACTCAACGCCACGCGGTCGCGGCGCCGGTCGCGCTCGGCGCCGTCATGGCCGCCGGCCACCCACTCCTCCAGCACCGGCAATATCTCGCTGCGAACGATATTCGGCCGCCCGGCGCGCCAATCCTCCCACGGGAAGAAGCGGTACCAGTCGTTCCAAGCGGCATCGGCACCGCGGGAGAAGGAAGAGGCCGAGCTCAGCGCCAGGTAGCTGATCGAAACGAGACGGCGATCGGGGGTTTCCGCCGCCGGGTCGCGGCCGCGGTCGCCGAAGGTGTAGAGCTGCTCGACATAGCCGAGCTTCAGCCCGGTCAGCTCGGTGACCCAGCCGCGCAGGCCGCGTTCCAGGGTCGGGTGAGCCAACGGGTCCAGCACGCCCAACGGCAGGGCGCGAAGATTTGAGGCCGGCGCCGAGACGGTCAGCACCTGCGGCTCCTCGCCGACCACGGCGACGATCACGGCGCTCAGCTCGATGGCGATCGCCGGCGCAGCGCCCTCGGCGGCGACAGCCGTTGCAGCGCCTATGTCATGACGATCTTCACCCATGCGAAACGGCTCCGGCAGCAGCGCGGGATGGGAAAAACTTCGCCAACCTGTCGGGCCGCCTGCGCCGCTGTCAACGGCGGAGTGGTCCGATGCGGTCTATTTACACGGGACGGTTGTTACACGGGAAGGGGGTCAGAATCTGAAGCGGGCGACGATGCGTCCGTCGAAGGCGCGATAATTGTCGCGGTCTTCGCCGCCGGCCTCGATGGCGATGTCGGAGAACTTGTTGCCGCCATGGACGCCGATACGCGCGATCACCCCGCCCTTCTGCGACGCAGGGTTCAGCGTAAAGGCCGAGCCGCCGGCGAAGGCCGCGGTCACTGCATCCGGGCCGCCGAAGATCTGCCTGTAGCCGACCATCACCTCGGGCCGCCACATGAAGTCGCGATCGCCGAACTTCATGCCCACCGCGACCCCGCCGGTCACCGAACCCTGGCTGTTGGTCTGGCTGTTGACCGCGAGGTCGAACGCCGCGCCGCCGTTACGCTCGTTGTAGCTGCCCTGCGACAGCAGGAAGTAGTCGCCGGAGATCGACGGCCGGACATAGAATTCGTCGTTCAGCTGTTCTTCGTAGCTGACGCCGGCATGGGCCTGGAGCAGGCCGCCGAGCCACGACGCGCTCGCGCTGCGCGTGACATCCTGACCGGTCAGGTCGACGCCGGAGAAGTTGCGCAGGCCGTTCATCTCGGCAAGGCCGCCATTGATGCTGGCGTCGTAATGCAGCCGCCCGTCATTCTCACGGTAATAGGCGCCCACGGTATAGGTCGTGCCGACCTGCTCGTTGCCGGGGCCGGTGTCGAAGTCGTCGACGGAGGCCCGCATGTAGGCCACCGACACACCCCAGGCGGAGGTCACGGTGATCGGGCTTTCCCAGCCGAAGGCAAAGCCCAGGCCGCCGCCGTGATAGCCCGGCGACGAGCTGGTGCTGTCGACGGCGCCGAAGCCGAACTGCTGCGCCCAGCCGCCGCTGCGGTCGCCGCGCATCGCCACCGAAGTGTCGGCCTGGGTGCGCGCCAGCGCATCGGCGCCCTGCGACAGGACTTCGAACAGGCCGCCCGAATAGGTTGGCAGCATCTGCGCGAACAGCCGCTTGAACGCGGGCTGGTTGCCCGCGCCGTTGAAGCTGTCGCGGATGCCCGAGTCGAGATAGCTGTCCTTGAATACGGCGTTATAGGCGGATTCGCTGCCCAGCACCCCGGCCTGGGAGAACGGCCGGTCGCTCAGCCCCACCGACACCGTGCCAGTACCCGGATCGGTGATGATCTTGGCGTTGTAGAAATAAGGAATGTTGCCGAGCAGAAGCGCTGATTGGCCGACCAATGCACCGGACTGGCTGGCCTCGATGACGGTGAAGGCCTCGGACGACGTCAGCTGGCTGTCCAGCGTCAGGCCGATCTTGGCGCCTTGCGCGAATATGATGTCG
>DATBAZ010000250.1:0-13099 GCA_036271255.1 Alphaproteobacteria bacterium | reverse complement strand
CGATGCGCGTTGCTGCACTGAATGGTGGAATACGCTGCGCTCTTCCACCCTACTCAAGACTACTTCTCGTCGCTCTTGCGCACGACCACGCCGCCGAAATCGTTGCGGATGAACACATTCTTCGGCTCGCGGCGGATGAATTTCCAGCCGGCCTCGGTGCGGACGAATTCATCGCGATACTGGCCGACCGCCATCGGCGTTTCCAGCACCGCCGGATCCCTGCCCTCGCCGTCATAGTAAAAGGTGTAGTAGCAGCGGCCCTTGGCGTGGTTCTCGTCGACCACGTCGATCAGGATGTTGGTGGTGATGTGCATCGCCTGCGGCTTGGTCGACTTGCTGTCGAGATAGCCCTTGAACGCGTCATGGCCCTTGAGCACGCCGGCCATAGGATGGACCCAAGTAGCATCCGGCGCGAACAGGTTCAGTATCGCGTCATGCTCGAACGCATCGATATGGACATGGAAAGCCGTCACCAGCCGGGCGCAGGCCTGCTCGATGGCCAGGCGGTCGCGTTCGTTCATCTGTTCCTCCCCTATTCGATTAGGCTTCGTTAGTGCCCAAACCCTCTCATGTAAACCGGCTGCGGCTTTGACCTCGCCCCTCGGGGGAGAGGCCGGCGCGAAGCGCCGGGTGAGGGGGCTCTGTACGCCAGCGCGATGTCATCGATCAGCGACACGGCGGTAGCAGCCCCCCTCACCCGGACCTTCGGTCCGACCTCTCCCCCGAGGGGTGAGGTTAGGAAAGACGGCCTAGATGTGAATCGACCGCCCGGCGACGCCGAGCGCGGCTTCCTTGATCGCCTCTTCCAGGGTCGGGTGGGCGTGGCAGGTGCGGGCGATGTCTTCCGACGACGCGCCGAATTCCATCATGCCGACCACCTCGGCGATCAGCGTGCCGGCTTCCGGGCCGATGATATGGGCGCCCAGCACCTTGTCGGTCTCGGCGTCGGCCAGGATCTTCACGAAGCCGTCGGTCATGTTCATCGCGCGGGCGCGGCCGTTGGCGGAGAAGGGGAACTTGCCCGCCTTGTAGGCGACGCCCTCGGCCTTCAGCTGCTCTTCGGTCTTGCCGACCGAGGCGGCCTCCGGCCACGTATAGACCACGCCCGGGACCAGGTTGTAGTCGATATGGCCCGACTGGCCGGCGATGATCTCGGCGACGATCGAGCCTTCGTCCTCGGCCTTGTGCGCCAGCATCGGGCCGGCGATGGCGTCGCCGATGGCGTAGACGCCGGGCACGTTGGTGGCGAAATGGGCATCGGTGGCGATGCGGCCGCGCTCGTCCAGCTTGACCCCCGCCTTGTCGAGGTCGAGCTCGGCCGTGTAGGGGCGACGGCCGACGCAGACCAGCAGGACCTCCGCCTCCAGCGCCTCGGCGTCACCGCCCTTGGCCGGCTCCAAGGTCAGTTTGACGCCCTCGGCCGAAGCCTTGGCGCTGGTGACCTTGGTCGAGAGTTTGAACTTCATGCCCTGCTTCTGCAGGATGCGCTGCATCTGCTTCGACACCTCGCCGTCCATGCCCGGCAGGATGCGGTCGAGGAATTCGACGACAGTGACATCGGCGCCCAGCCGCTGCCACACCGTGCCCATCTCGAGCCCGATATAGCCGCCGCCGATGACCACCATGCTCTTGGGCACAGCATCGAGCTTCAGCGCGCCGGTCGAGGAGACAATCCGGGTCTCGTCGACATCGATCCCGGGCAGCGGCATGACCTCGGAACCGGTGGCGATGACGATATGCTTGGCGGTGATCGTCTGCGGCTCGCCCTCGCCCGCGACGTTCAGCGTGTTCGGGCCGGTGAAGGACGCAGTGCCCTTGATCCAGTCGATCTTGTTCTTCTTGAACAGATAGGCGACGCCGTCGACATTGGCCTTCACCGTCTTGTCCTTGTGGCCCATCATGCCGGCCAGATCGAGGCTGACATCGCCGACCTTGACGCCGAACGCACCCAGATGGTCGCGCGCTTCCTCGAATTTCTCCGATGCGGCCAGCAGCGCCTTGGACGGGATGCAGCCGATATTGAGGCAGGTGCCGCCCAGGGTCGGCATCTTCTCGATGCAGGCGGTCTTGAAGCCGAGCTGCGCCGCGCGGATGGCGCAGACATAGCCGCCCGGCCCCGACCCGATGACGACGAATTCGTAGGAAGATTCAGACATGGTTCATCCCACCAAAGAAACCGCTGGTCCCAACACCGTCATGCCCGGGCTTGACCCGGGCATCCACGTCATACGACCGTCCTAGTGGAACCGCGTGGATGGCCGGGTCAAGCCCGGCCATGACGTCTTCTAGATGGTGCAGAACCAGAACGAATTAAAGTTAAAGGTCCAACAGCAGACGCTTCGGGTCCTCGATCGCGTCCTTGATCCGCACCAGGAACGACACCGCCTCGCGGCCGTCGATGATGCGGTGGTCGTACGAGACGGCCAGGTACATCATCGGCCGAATCTCGACCTTGCCGTCGATGGCGGCGGGGCGGTCCTGGATCTTGTGCATGCCCAGGATGGCCGATTGCGGCGGGTTCAGGATCGGCGTCGACATCAGCGAGCCGAAGGTGCCGCCGTTGGTGATGGTGAAGGTGCCGCCCTGCAGCTCCTCGATCGCCAGCTTGCCCTCGCGGGCACGGCTGCCCAGGTCGCCGATGGTCTTTTCGATATCGGCAAAGCTGTGGTGATCCGCATCCCGGATCACCGGCACGATGAGCCCGGTCGGCGTCGAGACCGCCACGCCGATATCGTAATAGTTCTTGTAGACGATATCGGTGCCGTCGATCTCGGCATTGACCGACGGGAATTCCTTCAGCGCCGCGATGGCCGCTTTCACGAAGAAGGACATGAAGCCGAGCTTCACGCCGTGCCGCTTCTCGAACGTGTCCTTATAGGCGGCGCGCATCGCCATCACCTGGCTCATATCCACCTCGTTGAAGGTGGTGAGCATGGCGGCGGTGTTCTGCGCCTCCTTCAGCCGCTCGGCGATGCGCTGGCGCAGCCGGGTCATCTTCACCCGCTCCTCGCGTGCCGCCTCGGGGCGGGGACCGGAGGGCTGGGCGGGCTTCGGCGCGGGCGCCGGGGCTGGCGCGGCCGTCGGCTTCGGTGTTTCGATGGCCGCCAGAACGTCGCCTTTGGTCAGACGCCCGTCCTTGCCGGTGGCCGGGATGGACGCGGCATCGAGCTTGTTGTCCTCGACCAGCTTGCGCGCGGCCGGGCCGGAATTGGCGAGCGCATCGGCTGCGCCGAAGGCATTGGCGGCAGGCGCAGCCGGAGCGGCCGGGGCCGAGACCGGCGGCGCGGCGGGGGCGGATTTTTCGGCGACCGGAGGCTGCGCGGCCGGCTTAGCCGCCGGAGCACCGCCCTCGGAGATCGTGCCGAGCAAGGCGCCGACATTGACGGTGGCGCCCTCGGCGACAGCCTGCTCACCCATGACGCCGGCGGCCGTCGCGTTGACCTCGACATTCACCTTGTCGGTCTCGAGCTCGACCAGCGCCTCGTCCATGGCGACCGCCTCGCCGGGCTTCTTCAGCCAGCGGGAAACCGTGGCCTCCGTCACCGATTCGCCCAACGTGGGCACCTTGATGTCAGCCATCTTCTTCTTCCTTGGATTTCCGGAGGTCAGACGAGCGCTTGTTCGACGAGGGCTGCCTGTTCCTGATTATGACGCCTGAGCAGGCCGGTCGCGGTCGCGGCCATCTCATGGCGGCCGACATAGCGCGGACGGCCCGCTTTGTGCTTGAGCGAAACGAGCGTCTTTTCGATGCGGCGATCGACAAAGGTCCAGGCGCCCATATTCTCGGGTTCCTCCTGGCACCAGACGACCTCGGCATTCGGGTACTTGGCCAACTCTTCCGCCAGCGGCTCGTCCGGGAAGGGATAGATCTGCTCAAGCCGGATCAGCGCGACGTCGTCGATCTTGCGCGCCTCACGGTCGGCCAGCAGGTCGTAATAGAGCTTGCCGGTGCACAGCACGACGCGGCGGACCTTGTCGCCGGCGACCAGCGTCCCGCTCTCGGGCAGCACGCGGTGGAAGGAGCTGCCGGGGCCGAAGTCCTTCAGCGACGACACCGCCGCCTTGTGGCGCAGCAGCGACTTCGGCGTCATGACGATCAGCGGCTTGCGGAAATTACGGCCGACCTGACGGCGCAGCGCGTGGAAGTAGTTGGCCGGTGTGGTGCAGTTGACCACCTGCCAATTGTCCTCGGCCGAAAGCTGCAGATAGCGCTCCAGCCGGGCGGAGGAATGCTCGGGCCCCTGGCCCTCATAGCCGTGCGGCAGCAGCATCACCAGGCCGGACATGCGCAGCCACTTGGCCTCGCCCGAGGCGATGAACTGGTCGATGATGACCTGGGCGCCGTTGGCAAAATCGCCGAACTGCGCCTCCCACAGCACCAGCGCATGCGGCTCGGCCAAGGTATAGCCGTATTCGAAGCCCAGCACCGCCGCCTCGGACAGCGGACTGTCATGCACCTCGAAATTGGCCTGGTTGTTGCTGATCGAGGTCAGCGGAATGTGCTTGGCCTCGGTTTCCTGGTCGTTCAGCACGGCGTGGCGCTGGCTGAAGGTGCCGCGGCCCGAATCCTGGCCCGACAGACGCACGGGCACACCTTCCAGCAGCAGGGTGCCGAAGGCCAACGCCTCGCCGGTGGCCCAATCGATGCCCTCACCGGAAGTCAGCGCCTGTTCCTTGGCCTTCAGCTGGCGGGTGATCTTGGGGTTGAGGACGAAATCCTGCGGCACGCGCACCAGCGCCTTGCCGACTGTCCGGAGCTGCTCGTCGGTGGCGGCGGTGTCGCCGCGCACATAATCGTGACAGGCAGCATCGAGGCCGGCCCAGGCGCCTTCCAGCCAGTCAGCCTTGTTCGGCTTGTAGCTTTTCGACGCCTCGAACTCCTGCTCGAGGAAGGCCTGGAAGTCGCGATCCTGTTGGGCCGAATCCTCGGCCGCCACTACGCCTTCGGCGGCCAGCTGTTCGGCATAGAGCGTGCGGACCGACTTGTGCTCGGCGATGGCCTTGTACATCAGCGGCTGGGTAAAGGCCGGCTCGTCGCCCTCGTTATGGCCGAAGCGGCGATAACAGAACATGTCGACGACCACGTCCTTCTTGAAGCGCTGGCGGAATTCCGCCGCCACGCGGCAGACATGGACCGTCGCTTCGGCATCGTCGCCGTTGACGTGGAAGATCGGCGCCTGCACCGCCTTCGCGACGTCGGTCGGGTACGGCCCCGAGCGCGAGAAGCGTGGCGCGGTGGTGAAGCCGATCTGGTTGTTGATGACGAAATGGATCGTGCCGCCGGTGCGATAGCCCTGCAGCTCCGACAGCATCAGCGTCTCGGCCACCAGGCCTTGGCCGGCCATCGCCGCGTCGCCGTGAATGATCAGCGGAATAACCTGGCTGCCGCCGGGGATATCGTCGCGCTGGGCCTGCTTGGCCCGCACCTTGCCCTCGACCACCGGGTTCACCGCCTCGAGGTGGGACGGGTTGGCGGTCAGCGACAGATGGACCGAGTTGCCGTTGAAATCGCGGTCGGCGGAGGTACCCAGATGGTACTTCACGTCGCCCGAGCCCTGCACGTCCTCAGGCCCCGCCGGGTTGCCCTGGAATTCGGAGAACAGCGCCTTGTAGGGCTTGCCCATGAAGTTGGTCAGCACGCTGAGGCGGCCGCGATGGGCCATGCCCAGCACATATTCCTTCACGCCCAGCTGGCCGCCGCGCTTGATGATCTGCTCAAGCGCCGGGATCATCGCCTCGCCGCCATCCAGGCCGAAGCGCTTGGTGCCGGTATATTTCAGCTGCAGGAAATGCTCGAAACCTTCCGCGGCGGTCAGGCTCTGCAGAATGAAGCGCTTGCCCTCGGGCGTGAATTCGGTGCGGTTGCCGATATTCTCGATGCGCTCCTGGATCCAAGCCTTCTGCTCCGGATCCTGGATATGCATGAACTCGACGCCGATATGGCCGCAATAGGTGGCCTTCAGCCGCTCGACGATCTGACGCAGGGTTGGGTTTGTGAGGCCCAGCACCTGGTCGATGAAGATCGGCCGGTCCCAGTCGGCTTCGGTGAAGCCGTAGTTGGACGGATCGAGCTCAGGATTGAACTTCGGTTTTTCCAGGCCCAGCGGGTCCAGGGTCGCCAACAGGTGACCGCGGACACGGTAGGCGCGGATCAGCATCAGCGCGCGGATCGAATCGCGGACCGCGACCTTCAGCTCGTCGAACCCGAGCGAGGTGACCGCGGTCGAGACCGGGGCCGTCGCGACCGGGGCGGACGTGCGGCCGTTGGGCTTCGTGGCCGCGCCGTTGGCATGGCCGTTCGTGACGTCAGGCTTCGGAGCCCAGCTCGGCCCTTTCAACTCACTGAGCAGCGACCGCTCATCGTCCCCCAGCTCGGCAAAGAACGTATTCCAGCTGGGATCGACCGAGTTACGGTCATGCAAAAACCGGGCATAGAGGTCGGCGACATAGCCGCCGTCCACGCCGGACAGTAAATCAGCAGAGGCCATGATATGACACCGGCCCGAGACCGGTGCCCCTTACGTTGTTCAGGTTCCGATTGAAGTGAGCACTGACGTCACGTTAGGCAATGGCGTCAGCCCTTTATAGCTTGCACCATTGTGCTTCCCAGAGAAGCGGGCGAATCCGCAACCCAGATTCCCGCCTCACGCATCGCTTCCATCTTCGCGGGAGCCGTACCGCGGCCGCCGGAGATGATCGCACCGGCATGGCCCATGCGCCGTCCGGGCGGGGCGGTGACGCCCGCGATGAAGCCGACGGTGGGCTTTTTGACCTTGGAATGCTTGATCAGCTCGGCGCCCTCTTCCTCGGCGGTGCCGCCGATCTCGCCGATCATGATGATGCCCTGGGTCTCGTCATCGGCGAGGAACATCTCCAGCGCGTCGACGAAGTTGGTGCCGTTGACCGGGTCGCCGCCGATGCCGATGCAGGTGGTCTGGCCCAGCCCGACGACTGTCGTCTGCGCCACCGCCTCATAGGTCAGCGTGCCCGACCGCGACACGATGCCGATCTTGCCGCGCAGATGGATATGGCCCGGCATGATGCCGATCTTGCACTCGCCCGGCGTGATGACGCCCGGGCAGTTCGGCCCGATGAGGCGGGTCTTGGAACCGGCCAGGGCCCGCTTCACACGGACCATGTCCAACACCGGAATGCCCTCGGTGATGCAGACCACCAGCGGGATTTCGGCGTCGATCGCTTCCAGGATGGCGTCGGCCGCGAAGGGCGGCGGAACGTAGATGGCGGAGGCGGTGGCGCCGGTCTTGGCGACGGCCTCGGCGACGGTATCGAACACCGGCAGGTCGAGATGGGTGGTGCCGCCCTTACCCGGGGTGACGCCACCGACCATCTTGGTGCCGTAGGCGAGCGCCTGCTCGGAATGGAACGTGCCCTGCGCGCCGGTGAAGCCCTGGCAGATGACCTTGGTGTCTTTATTGACGAGAACGGCCATTTATGCGGCCTCCTTAACCTGCTGGACGATCTTCTGCGCGGCATCTGCCAGATTGTCCGCGGCAACGATCTTGAGGCCGGATTCGGCCAGGATTTTCTTACCCAGTTCGACGTTGGTGCCTTCCAGGCGCACGACCAGGGGCACGTGCAGGGACACTTCCTTGGCCGCGGCGATCACGCCCTCGGCAATGACGTCGCAGCGCATGATGCCGCCGAAGATGTTGACCAGCACGCCCTCGACGTTCGGGTCGGACAGGATCAGCTTGAAGGCCGTGGTCACGCGCTCACGCGTCGCGCCGCCGCCGACATCGAGGAAGTTCGCCGGCTCTGCGCCGTACAGCTTGATGATATCCATCGTCGCCATGGCGAGACCGGCGCCGTTGACCATGCAGCCGATATTGCCGTCGAGCTTCACATAGTTGAGCTCGTGCTTGCCGGCTTCCAGCTCGATCGGGTCCTCTTCCGCCTCGTCGCGCAGGGCGGCGACGTCGGGGTGACGATAAAGCGAGTTGTCGTCGAAGTTCATCTTGGCATCGAGCGCGATGACGTCGCCGGCGCCGGTCACGACCAGCGGGTTGATCTCGACGATCGAAGCGTCCAGCTCGATGAACGACTTGTACATCGCCATCAGGAACTTGGTCGCGCTGCCGACCTGCTTGCCTTCCAGCCCCAGGCCGAAAGCAACCTGGCGGGCGTGGAACGCCTGCATGCCGGTGGCCGGATCGATATCGATCATCTGGATCTTTTCCGGCGTGTGGGCGGCCACCTCTTCGATGTCCATGCCACCCTCGGTCGAGGCCATGATCGTGACGCGCGACGTGGCGCGGTCGATCAGCATGCCGACATAGAGCTCGCGTTTGATGTCGCAGCCTTCCTCGACATAGATGCGCTTGACTTCGCGGCCGGCGGGACCGGTCTGGTGGGTGACAAGCACCTTGCCCAGCATGTCCTCGGCGCGGGCGAACACCTCGTCCAGCGACTTCACAACCTTGACGCCGCCGGCCTTGCCGCGGCCGCCCGCATGGATCTGCGCCTTGACCACCCAGACCGGGCCACCGAGCCCGGTGGCGACCTCAGCCGCCTCTTGCGCTGTATAGGCAACGCCGCCACGCGGCACCGCGACGCCGTACTTCTGCAGCAGCGCCTTGGCTTGATATTCGTGTACGTTCATGAAAAACGCCGGAAATTGTGGAAAAAACCGGGAAATCCCCGGTGCGGGCGCAATCTAACACCATCCCCGGTGGTGGCAACCCTTCCAGGCCCAGTTGCATCGCAAAAACGCCGCGCGGCGAAAAGAATAACGGATAACCCCTCAGTTCGCCGGCTTTTCCGCGCTGTCAGGCATCACAACAAAGCTCATCGTCGCCTGGATATTGGCCGCGGGGGAGTCCGTCGTCGCCAGCACCAGCTCGGCAGGCCGGTCGGAATCGGGCAACGTCATGTGATAGGCCAGCACATGGAACTTCATCTTCTCGCCGGCCTTCGCCATGTGCTTGTCCCCAGGGTTCCCGGGCGGCGCATCGTAGGACTGGGTCTGGTCGGCGACGCGATGGACGACGAACTGCCCGCTGGCCGAGAACTGGTCCAGCAGGTTCCTGAAGGCATTCTCCATCTCCGAGACCTTCACCCGCGGCGCCCGGACGATACAGGTGCCGTCCGGCGGGAATTCCAGCAGGATGCGGTCGCCCAGCGGCATGCGGATGATCCAGCCGATGCCGCCGGACTTGCCGTTCTCCAGCCCGCGCAGCAGCGGCGCGTCCATCGTCTCGATGGCGCTGTCGCCGCTGCCGACGATCGCGACCGCCCGCGCCCTGTCGCCCCGGGTCGAGACGCATAGCCGCGAATAGAGATCGATCGAGTCATACGCCTCGGGATCGATCGCCCGGGGCGAGGCCGACTTGTCGGGGATCGGCGACTGGTTCGGATTGGCTCCGGGCGCATGGCCATAGGTCTGGGCCGACGCGGCGCCACACAAAAGGGCCGCGAGCGCAAAGACGAAGCAGAACGCGCGCGGCCCTTTCATAGCATCAACCTTTAAAATCAGGCCTTTTCCATCAGGCCCTTGGTCACGGCGACCAGTTCCTTCACCGCGCTCACCGACTTGTCGAAGTCGGCCTTCTCGGCGGCGTTCAGCTCGATCTCGACGATGCGCTCGACACCGCCGGCGCCCAGTACGACCGGCACGCCGACATAGAGGCCGTCGACACCGTACTGGCCGGTGAGCTGCGCCGCGCAGGGCAGGACGCGCTTCTGGTCCAAGAGATAGCTCTCGGCCATCGCGATCGCCGAAGCGGCCGGGGCGTAGAAGGCCGAGCCGGTCTTCAGATGCTTGACGATTTCCGCGCCGCCGTCACGGGTACGTTGAACGATCTGGTCGAGCTTCTCCTGCGTGGTCCAGCCCATCTTCACCAGGTCGGGCAGCGGAATGCCGGCGACGGTGGAATAGCGCACCGACGGCACCATCGTGTCGCCGTGGCCGCCCAGCACGAAGGCGGTCACGTCCTGCACCGAGACGCCGAACTCTTCAGACAGGAAATAGCGGAAGCGGGCGCTGTCGAGCACGCCGGCCATGCCGACGACCTTGTTGGCCGGCAGGCCGGAAACCTCACGCATCACCCAGACCATGACGTCGAGCGGGTTGGTGATGACGATGACAAAGGCGTTCGGGCAGTTGTTCTTGATCGCCGTGCCGACGGTCTTGATGATGCCGGTATTGACGCCGATCAGGTCGTCGCGGCTCATGCCCGGCTTGCGCGGGATGCCGGCGGTGACGATGACGACGTCCGCGCCCTTGAGGTCGGCGTAGTCGTTCGAGCCGGCATAGCCGGCATTGAAGCCGTCGACCGGCGAAGCCTCGGCGATATCGAGCGCCTTGCCCTGGGGCACGCCTTCGACGACGTCGATCAGGGTGACGTCGCCAAGCTCCTTCATGCCGGCGAGGAGGGCTAGGGTGCCGCCGATCTGGCCGGCGCCGACGAGGGCGATCTTCTTGCGTGCCATGTCTGAAATCCGTCTGTTGAAAGCGAAATGGGGACCAAGCCCGAGGATAGCGCGTGTGTTAGCGCTTTCGCGGAACAGCGACAAGCCGGACTGGCTTGCAGGCTGTTTCATGTGGCCGTATTTCGCGCCGGCGCAGCCGCCGAGCCTCAGGTGCCGAACGCGGCTGCCATTTCCCAGGGGAAGTCGATCCAGCTGTCCTGGGGAAATTCGCGCACGAACGTATGCGCGAGCGGCCGACCCACCGGCTTGGCATACAGTACGCCGACATGGGCCCTGGGAAGGATTCCGCGGATGATCCGCATCGTGGTTCCGGTATCGACGAGGTCGTCTATCACCAGCCATCCCGCGCCGTCGCCGGCGGCGGTCGGAAATTTCAGCAGCTCCGGCTCGCTTTGATGCACACCTTCATAGGTGACAGCCGAAACCGTCTCGAGCCTGCGGATACCCAGCGCGCGAGAAACGAGGGCCGCCGGCACCAGGCCACCACGCGCCACGGCGACGATGCCATGCCAGCGCCCATGTTGGGCAAGCTGATCCGCCAGGACGGCGGCATCCGTCTGCATTTGATCCCATGAAATCGGGAGATGGTAGTGACGAGACTCTGTATGGGCGTCCATTTCTCCTGTTAGCAGGGTGCCGTCGGTCGGAAAAGTCATAAAAATGCAATGCTAACACCCAATGGATATTCAGTGTGCCTGAACGTCCCCGGGACTGCCGTCGTGGCGGTCCGGTGGCCGAATGGTCGGCGTCGGTGGGAGGTGAGGGCCGGAACCGGCCCTGTCGTGGACAGGCCCATGTATCCGCTCCGGACCGATGCCCGGCGCCCCGCGCGCCGCCCAGCGGGCGCGGTCGCGATAGAAGGGCCGGTCGCGGTAGAAGCGGCCCCAGTAATCGTCAAGCGCGAACACGACCACCGGCACGCCGATCTGGCCGCCGAAGCCGGAGAGTGGCACGCGCACGCCGTTAAAAGGATGGGTGAGCTGCCGCCCGTCGAACCAGCCGCGATAGCCCTGGAACGATACATCGCACCACGTGTAGTCCGGCAGGCAGCCATAGACATGGACCGGCTCGCCCGGACTGACGCTGACCACGACAGGATAATCCGCCGCCGGCCCTGCCAGCAGCGAGGCGCCGGAGACGATATAGGCTTCGTATTCCCTGGCCGCCGCCGGGATGGCGAAGGCCGCCACCATGGCGCAGACAACTAACGCAAATCTCATCGGTCCCCTGCCCTCCCGGCCTTGCCGGCGGATACTATAATGCAGTGTGTATGACCGACAACGAATGTCGTTGTTCCGATCCCCGCTCCGGGCTAGGAACATCGCATGAGCACCGAGCAAAACCGGGCGGCGGCCCTGAAGATGGTGGCGACCCTGGGCGCCGGCGCGCCCGACCTGTCGCTGGCGACCGACGACGCCGTGTGGTGGGCGCCGGGCCGCGGCGAATTCAGCAACGATGTCTTCGCCGGAATGGCGAGCGCCTTCGCCGGCATGTTCAAGAGCCCGTCCCAGATCACCGTCCACGGCGTCACCGCCGAAGGCGACCGCGTGGCGATCGAGGCCCAGGGCCACGCCGAACTCACCAACGGCAAGGTCTACCGCAACACCTATCACTACCTGTTCGTTTTCAGGGACGGGAAGATATGCCGGGGCAAGCTGTATAACGATACGCAGCATGCGGCGGATATTCAGGGATAGGCAGGCTCAGCTCGATTCAATTGCTTTGATGATGTCGTCCCCGCTGTGGACAATCGTCGGCTCTCCGAGGGATTTGATCATCTCCGCAGGCAGATGCGGAATCACCAATGAATCGGCAATTGCGGCCCCGCCGAAACTCCACCAAAGCGCCGTATTCGTTTGCCGCATGATCTTATAAATTGCGTCGTGCAAGCCATTCCCAGCCGGTCGAATGATCATGAAACCACCAGTCAGAGGCTTGTCATCGACTCTGACTTGGCAGCGCCCCCCTCCCGGAAACTGCAATATCCACTCGTCGGCATCATCTCCCACATGAAAAGGCGCGAACGCATCCTTTATTATGCTGGTCGGGAAGAAATCCGCTTCGCCATCCTCGAAGCAAAAAAGGCAAATATCGAAACTCATCTTGCCTGCTCCAGAAAAAGAACAGAAAATGAACATTTCTTGCCTTTGTCAAGAGATTCGCATTCGCATGCATGGCGCCGCTGGCAGTCTGCAGCTATAACCCCGCCAACCGACCAACAGGGGAAACGCGATGATCGATCTCTACGGCATGTCGAGCCCGAATGTGCTCAAGGTGGTTCTGGGGCTGGAGGAGATGGGGCTACCCTACACCGTCAGGCACGTGAATATGATCGCGGGCGAGCAATACACGCCGGAGTTTCGGGCGGTGAATCCGAATGGGCGGGTGCCGGCGATCGTCGATCAGGATGGGCCTGGCGGCAAGCCGTTCGCGGTGTTCGAATCCGGCGCGATCCTGATGTATCTGGCGGAGAAGAGCGGCAAGTTCTGGCCGGCCGACCTGCGGCAGCGCCACACGGTCATCCAGTGGCTGATGTTCCAGATGGGCGGCGTCGGCCCAATGTCCGGACAATTCGTCCATTTCACCCGCGCCGCGCCGCCGGACGGCAACGAGTATGCCCGCGCGCGTTACTTCACCGAGATTCACCGCC
>DATBAZ010000249.1:0-6930 GCA_036271255.1 Alphaproteobacteria bacterium | reverse complement strand
GCCGATCACCAGATCGATGACCTTGAGGATGATGAAGCTGAGGATCGCGTCGAAGGCGATGACCGATCCGATGCCGATCAGCTGGGTCAGCACCTGTTCCGGGTGGCCGTCGAGCAGGCCGCCCTTCGACATGTCGGGCATCGAGGACGAGCCCGAGATGACGGAGGCGCGGGCGAACACGCCGGTCAGGATGGCGCCGACGATACCGCCGACGGCATGCACGCCGAACGCGTCCAGGCTGTCGTCATAGCCCATCATGTGCTTCAGGCTGGTGGCCGACCAGAAGCAGATGGCGCCGGCGACGAAGCCGATGACCAGGGCGCCGCCCGGCTGGACGAAGCCCGAAGCCGGGGTGATGGCGACCAGGCCGGCGACGGCGCCGGAGCAGATGCCCAGGACCGACGGCTTACCCTTGAACATCCACTCGACGAACATCCAGCCCAGGCCGGCGGCGGCGGTGGCGATCTGGGTCACGGCCATGGCCATGCCGGCATTGGCGCCCGAGGTCACCGCGGAACCGGCGTTGAAGCCGAACCAGCCCACCCACAGCAGCGAGGCGCCGATCATGGTGAGGATCAGGTTGTGCGGGGGCATCGGCTCGGACGGGTAGCCGCGGCGCTTGCCGAGGACCAGAGCGGTCACGAGACCGGCGATGCCGGCGTTGATGTGCACGACGGTGCCGCCGGCATAGTCCAGCACGCCCAGCGCGCCCAGCCAGCCGCTCGGACCCCAGACCCAGTGGGCGACCGGGGAGTAGACCAGGAGGCTCCACGCAGCCATGAACCACATCATGGCGGAGAACTTCATGCGGTCGGCGAACGAGCCGCAGATCAGCGCCGGCGTGATGATCGCGAAGGTCATCTGGAAGCACATATAGACCGATTCCGGGATGGTCTTGGCGAGATCGCTGATCGAGTCGATCTCCATGCCCTTCAGGAAGAGCCGGTCGAGACCGCCGATATACGGCGCCAGCGCATCGCTTGGGCCGGCCCGGAAGGCCAGGCTGTAGCCGATGATGGTCCACAGCACCGTCACCAGGCAGGTGATGGCGAAGCTCTGCATCAACGTCGCCAGCACGTTCTTCTTGCGGACCATGCCGCCGTAGAACAGCGCGAGGCCCGGGATCGTCATCATGAGGACGAGCGCGACCGAGGTCAGCATCCAGGCGGTGTCCCCGCTGTCGAGCTTGGGCGCGGCGGCGGGAGCTGCCGCTGCATCAGCGGGCGCAGCCGCCGCGGGAGCAGCCGCTGCCGGAGCGGCGGCGGCGGGCGCGGCCGGAGCCGGCGCCTGATCTTGGGCGACGGCGGGCAGCGCCGCGAAACACAGGAGCAGCATTGCCGCCCCCAACAGACTTCTCCAGGTCCTGACAGTTTTCATTGGTGTCTCCTCCAGCACATTTACGAATCCCTGGCGCGCGCCTTTTCCAAGCCGCGCTGAAAACGGCGCATCGGCCCTTACGGCCAATTCCGATCAGGGACGGCTATTCAAGATGCGTGCCAAACGCTGCAGCGCGGGAGGACGGCGTGAGTCAGGTGCCTGAAAACGGCAGTTTGCTGGGCACCGCAGCCAGATTGCATAGTTATTGAGCGGTAGAATGCTCAATTCGCAGGCAATTTACCGGGCCGCGTCCTTGGCGATTGCACGGAAATCGACCTCGGTTTCGGCTGCCAAATAGGCAGTTGCCGCCCAGATTGCCACATTTTGCGCCAATTCGGCCGGATCAACCTTGTCGAATGTATCGTCGGCGGTGTGGTGGATATCGAAATAGTCCAGGCCGTTCTGCTGCAGTAAGAGCATCGGCACGCCGGCCAGCCGCAGCCCCTCGATGTCGGACCCGCCATACGGCGCCGGCTCGCGGCTCATCAGCGCGCCCTGGCCTGGCAGGATCGTGGCGAGCGCCCGGCCGAACGGGCTTTCCACCGCCCCGAGCGGCAGCTTGACTGAGTAGATCTTGCGGGCGCCGAAATCGGTTTCGCCGGCGACGACGATCTTTGCCGCCTCGGTATTGTGCGCCTTGGCATAGGCCGGGCCGCTATAATCCAGCTCCTCCGCGCCGAACAGCACGACGCGGATCGTGCGCCTGGGATGCTGCGGCAACGCCGCGATCAGCCGACCCACCCCGGCGACGATCGCATCGCCGGCGCCGTCATCGATCGCCCCGGTGCCCAGATCCCAGGAATCGAGATGCGCGCCGATCAGCACGACTTCGCCGGGCTTTTCCCGGCCCTTGATCTCACCCACCACCGTCACGGACTGGGCATCCTTCCGCTCGGTCGGCGTCAAGGTCACATGCACGGTGACCGGCTCGAGCGCGGCCAGCCGTTCCAGCTGGTCGGCATCGGGGCCAGCGAGGGCCGCCGCCGGGATGCGGGCCACGCCCGGGGCATAGTCGAGCGCGCCGGTGTGGGGCAGGCGGTGATTGTCGGTGCCAAGCGAGCGATGCAGATAGGCGACGGCGCCGCGGCGCGCCGCCTCGGACGGGCCGCTGCGGCGGATCGGGTTGGCGGCACCGTAGCCTTCGCCGTTCATGGCGCGCACCATGCGCTCGGTCACCACCGCGATCTTGCCGGCGAGCGAGCCCGGCGCGGCCGCGAGCAGGTCTGCGTAGGTGCGGAAGACCACGACCCCGGCCTCGATCCCCTCAGGTGGCGTCGCGACCGACCCGCCCAGCGCCGTCAGCACCAGCCGCTGCGGGGAGGGTTTGACGACCGAACCGGTCTCAACTCCGCGTTCCCACGCCGTCATCGGGAAGGTCTCGAGATGGACATCCATGCCGGCGGCCTTGAGCCGGGCCACGGCCCAGTCGGCCGCCCGCGCCTCGGCCTCGGTCCCGGCGAGGCGCTGCCCGATCTCGGTCGTCAGCGATTCGAGGAACTTGTAGCTCCAATCATCGGACGCCGCTTTCCGGCTGAGGGCCATCGCGGTATCCGTAGGCGTTTCGGCGGCCTCGCACTGCGCAGCGAAGGCGAAAGCAAGCAAGGCAGGAAGAACAAGACTGCGCAGCGTGGCCCGACCGATCATCGTCCTCTCCCATTAGCCTGGAGACGATTTAACAGGCGATCCCGTTACCGCAACAGAACTTTCGGCGCCGCTTCCACGTTCAGCGTGGCGCAGATCATGACTCCCGCCCAGATGAGCAGCGACAGGGTGCCGACGATCCGGGCGTGGCGCGGTACGATGCCCGGCGCCGCGAGGGCGACGGCGAAGCCTTTGCGGTTGAACAGCAGCGCATTGCCGATCCCGAACACGATGAGGATCAGCTTCAGCGAGAAATAGGCATGGCTGGCGACATGCACCGGGTCATAGAAGAACAGCAGGACGCCGGTGACGGCGCCGATGCCGAACGTCCAATAGATGAACGGCATCACCAGCTCCGACAGCGCCTTCAGCGGCAGCACGCTTTTGAGGCCGACGAGCCTGAGGTCGAGCAGCACGATGGCGCCGAAGAAGGTCGAGATCGACAGGATATGCGCCATCCGCACCAGATGATGGTACGGCTGCAGCGCGAAACGGTACGCGCGGTTGTCGAGCCCTATCAGAATGTCGGTGGGGATGGAGAGGAACGACAGCGCGTGCGGATCAGCCATTTATCGATGCAAAAAACCAAAAGTCCTGTGCCGGACGGCCCTTGTTGATAATGCGAGCCGATGTCATTATCAATCTAGTTGAGAATAATTCGCAGTGGCGGAATGGCACGGGGCATCCTCTTCATCGCGGCATCGATCCTGATCGGCGGCACCGCCGCCGCGGAACCGGTCGAGCTGAGCCTCAAGGGGCATAAATTCAGCCCGGCCGACGTCACGGTGCCGGCAAACCAGAAATTCCAGATCAAGGTCACGAACGGCGACGAAGGCCCGGCCGAGTTCGAAAGCCATGACCTGAAGGTCGAGAAGATCGTGGTTCCCGGCGGCACCGTCACCGTGACCGCCGGACCGCTGAAGCCCGGTACGTATCAGTTCTTCGACGACTATCACCCGGACGATGCCAAAGGCACCGTGACGGCCAAGGAATAGATTCGATGCTGGCAACGCTGATCATCGTTTTCCGCGAAGTGCTCGAAGCCGGGCTGGTCATCGGCATCGTTCTGGCCGCGACCGAGGGCGTAGCGCGGCGCGGCCGCTGGATCGCCGGCGGGATCGCCGCCGGCGTGTCCGGCGCTGCGTTGCTGGCCGCCTTCGCGGGCGTGCTGTCCAACGCCTTCTCCGGGTCCGGGCAGGAGCTGTTCAACGCAGCCATTCTGCTGATCGCCGTCGTGATGCTGGGCGTCCATATCACCTGGATGGCGAGCCATGGCCGCCAGATGGCGCAGGAGATGAAGGCGATGGGCCGTGCCGTTGTGGCGGGCGACCGTTCGCTGACCGCCATGGCCCTGGTCGTCACGATGGCGGTGCTGCGCGAGGGGTCCGAGGTCGTGCTATTCCTGTTCGGCATCGCCACCTCGACCCATGAGGGCGCGGCTGCGATGCTGACCGGCGGCGCGCTGGGCGTACTGGCCGGCGCAGGCGTGTCCTGGCTGCTCTATCGCGGCCTGGTCGCGATCCCGATGAAGCATCTGTTCAAGATCACCAACGCGATGATCGCGCTGCTGGCCGCCGGCATGGCCGGGCAGGCAGCCGCAATCCTGTCCGGGGTCGGCGTGCTGCCGACCTTGGGCGACGAGCTGTGGGACACATCTGGCATCCTGCGCGACGACGGCATCGCCGGCCGGGCGCTGCATGCGCTGGTCGGCTATTCAGACCGGCCGCCAGGCATCCAGGTGCTGGCTTTCCTGGTTACGCTGGCGGCGCTCGCTCTTCTATCCAGGCTGGCCGGCCAGGCCCCGCGCGTTTCCCACAGGCAGCCGACGACCCCGGCGACCCACGCCCGCTGATCGTCTCAAAAGCCATAAGGTCCTCAGTCATGCTTCGCTTTGCCGTTCTGCTTGCCGCCGCCGCGCCCCTGTTTGCGGCTGCGCCGGCCGCCGCCCGCGAATATTTCGTCGGCGGACCGGTCAAGGAGCACGACATGGAGATCGTCGCCAACTACCTGATCGGCATCGAGATGGCCCCCATGGGGGGTATGGAGATGCATCATGACGGCGGCGACATGATCCATCTGGAGGCGGATATCCATGCCACCGCCGACAACCCTTACGGCTATGCCGACGGCGCCTGGATCCCCTATCTCACCGTCAACTATGCGCTGAAGAAGGAAGGGTCGGACTGGATCGCCGCCGGCAAGCTGGTCCCGATGACGGCCAAGGACGGCCCCCACTACGCCAACAACATCGCCATGAACGGCCCCGGCCAGTACAGCGTCACCTATCATATCGAGCCGCCGGCGCCCGACGCCTTCGGCCGCCATATCGACAAGGAGACCGGCGTGCCCGACTGGTGGAAGCCGGTCACGGTCAGCTTCACCTTCAAATATCCCCAGAAGTAAGGCGCCAACAGCAGTCCTTCCGGCGCAACCCGCTTTTGTGCTAGCAGAAGCGCGCCGGTTCCCGATCGGTCAGCGCCCGTAGCTCAGCAGGATAGAGCACAGGATTCCTAATCCTGGGGTCGTGGGTTCGAATCCCGCCGGGCGCACCAAATCTCATCGCATTTCACGGCTGTCGCCTCATATCTGCGCCGAGCCGCCATCGGCGAACAGTTCGATGCCCGTCACGAAGCTGCTGTCGTCCGACGCCAGGAACACTGCGGCAGCGGCGATCTCGTCAGGCATGCCAAGACGGCCCAGGGGCGTTGCCGCTCTCGTCATCGCCTGCATCTGCTGGTCTTGCTCCTCCGAGACCGACAGGCCGTGCCAGCCGGGCGTGGACGTGGAGCCGGGCGCCAGCACGTTCACCCGAATGCGGCGCGGGGCGAGCTCCAGTATCCAGCAGCGCGCAAAACTGCGGATCGCCGCTTTGGTCGCGCTGTACACACTGAAGGCCGGGGTACCGGTGGACCCCGCTGTGGACCCGGTCAGAATAACCGACGCCCCGTCCCGCAGCAGTGGGAGGCTCTTCTGGACGGTAAACAGTGTGCCTTTCACGTTGGTGGCGAAGGTGCGGTCGTAATGATCTTCGGTGATCTCCCCAAGGGCCAGGAACTCTCCGCCGCCCGCATTCGCAAACAGAACGTCGATCGTACCGGCTTCACGGCGCACCACTTCATACAGCCCGTCCAGATCCGCCAGGTTGGAGACATCGCCACGGACCCCACGGGCGTTTTTGCCAACCTCCCGGACGGCATTGTCCAGCTCGCTCTGCCGGCGGCCGGTCATGAACACGACCGCCCCCTCTTGCGCGAACCGCTTTGCCGAGGCCAACCCTATCCCGCTATTCGCGCCGGTTACGACTGCGACCTTGCCCTCGAGTTTGCCCATGACGAATCCTCCGCGTGCTTTGGCAATCAAGCCTTGATGAAATTGAAGAGCTCTTCGTTGACCCGGTCCTTGAGCGTCGTGCACATGCCGTGAGGCGCGCCCGCGTAAATTTCGAGCCGGGAGTTCTTGACGAGCTTCGAAGAGAGCAGCGCGGCCGACTGGATCGGAACGATCTGGTCGTCGTCCCCGTGAAGAATGAGGGTCGGGATATCGAACCTCTTCAAATCCTCGGTCGTGTCCGTTTCCGAGAAGGCCTCGATGCAGAAGTAGGACGCGGGGAATCCGGCCATCATACCCTGCAGCCAGAAAGACTCCCTGACGCCATCCGAGATCTTCGCGCCGGGCCGGTTGTATCCGTAAAACGGAAGGCTCAGGTCCTTCCAGAACTGCGATCTGTCCGTTTGAACGGCCGCCCGAAGGCCATCGAAGACCGCGAGCGGCGCCCCGACCGGATTGGCCGGCGTCTTCAGCATCAGCGGCGGGATCGCGCCGATCAGAACGGTTTTCGCGACCCGTCCCGTGCCGTGCCGGCCGATATAGCGCGTGACTTCTCCGCCGCCGGTCGAGTGGCCGACATGGATG
>DATBAZ010000248.1:0-2433 GCA_036271255.1 Alphaproteobacteria bacterium | reverse complement strand
CGCGGTAAATCAGGAATGCGATCAGCAGAACGATCAGGCCGGCCAGCAGATACCATTTGTTGCGTCCAGCCCATGCGCCGAACCCATAGCGCTCCGGCCGCAACACCGGACGGCCCGTGGTCGTGTGATGCGTGCTCGTCATCCGTCGGTACTCGCTGACATGCGCCCTAATGAGCGGAAATTAATACCAGCCGGGCCAGCCGGAAACCATGGCCCTACAGTAACAGTCGGTAACAGCGCTCCCGCCGGGCCACCCCTAAAACGTATTCCGCCAATTCTTCCTGCGAATGCGGCGGAACCATGGCGAAATCCTGTTGGCGCGGCGCGTATTCGCGGGCATTGTCCCGGCAACCTGCGGCGTACTCCATTGTTCCGCCGCACTGTGAAATTCAAGCCGAATCTTGGGGGAAGCCGTGGGTAGCTTGGAGGGGAAGGTCGCGATCGTCACCGGCGACGGCCGGGCCTGTTTGGCCGATGCGATACTTATCCGTCATTGCAAGAAGCGTAGCGACGAAGCAATGACGATCTATTAGGGGATAGGAAACAATGGAAAAGCTGGTTTACGCCCTGTGGAAGGGGCCTGAGAACTACACCACCTTCAACAACCGGCTGCTGGGCCCGATGCGCCAGAAGCTGGTCTCGATGGGCGTCGAGCGGCTGCAGATCAATGTCGTGGATGACACGGTCGCGCCCGGCGCGGTGCTCAAGCAGGAGAATCTGCGGCCCGGGCCGGCGGCGACCGTGATGTTCTGGGTCAATTCCTCCCATATCCGCAAGCCCTTCGAGAAGGTGCTGGAGGAAGAGGCGCCGCGCATCGCCGGCTATGCCGTGACCGAATCCGTCGTGATCCCGATCACCGAGACCCATGCCGACGGGCAGCGCACGCGCGGCTTCTCGCAGATGTCGATGATCCAGCGCCCGCCCCGGGTGACGCCGGAATATTATATGGACACCTGGCTCAACTCCCACACCAAGGTGGGCGTCGAGACCCAGTCCAACTTCTATTACTGCCAGAACATCGTGAACCGGGTGCTGACCGCCGGCGCGCCGCTGTTCCAGTCGATCGTCGAGGAGTGTTTCCCCGTGGAGGCGATGACCGACCCCAAGGCCTTCTACGACGCGAAGACCCAGGAAGAATTCGACGCGCGGCTGGACACGATGATGACCAGCTGCGGCCGGTTCATCGACATGGACAAGATCGACGTGCTGATCACCAGCGAATTCCGCTTCGGCGGCTGGAGCGACAACAAGGCCCAGCCGATCTATGAGAGCGACCGGAAGTTCTAGGCGGCGTGGGGAGGAAGATATGAACCTGACGAAGGAACAACTCGACCGGTTCGAACGCGATGGCTTCCTCGTCCTCCCCAACCTGCTCTCGGCCGACGAGGTGGAATTGCTGCGGGCCGAGCTGGCCCGGGTGGGCCAGGTCCACGATGTCCGCAACATGCGCGAAGGCGACGGCGAGACGCCGCGCATCATCTACGGCCTGCCCGATGTGGATGGGCCCACCTTCTCCCAGGCCTATTATAACCTGGCGCGCGACCATCGCGTGCTGCAGCCGATCATGGATGTACTGGAGGAGGAGGTCTCGCTTTTCCACATCAAGTGCAACTTCAAGGAAGCGATCGACGGCGGCTATTGGCAGTGGCACCAGGACTATGCCAACTGGAAAGCCAACGACAACGCGCCCGAGCCCCGGCTGCTGACTGCCATGGTCATGCTCGACCAGGCGAGTGAGATGAGCGGCTGCCTCTATTTCGTCCCCGGATCCCACACACGCGGCATCATCGAACCCGACTGGGACGACAGCAGCACCTCTTACGCGCTGTGGACCGTCGGCAAGAAGCGGATGATCGATCTGACCGCCGAACTGGGCGACCCGGTGGCGGTGACCGGCAGCCCGGGCACTGTCGTGCTGTTCCACGCCAACCTGGTGCATGGCTCGGGGCACAACATGTCGCCCAGGCACCGGTGGCAGGTCTATCTGGTCTATAACGCGATGACGAACACGCTGGGCCCGGTGCCTAAGCCGCGGCCGGATTACCAGGCGAACCGGAAGGCGGTGGCGCTGAAGGTGTCGCCGGCGCGGTCGTTGCTGGAGGTTACGGAGACTGCGTAGGGCCCCTCGCCCGTGAAACGGGAGAGGGAGGGTGAGAGGGCGGCGAGCAAAGCGAGCCTTCTTTCCTTTACCCACCTAACGGATACAGCCCCCCTCACCCGACGACTTCGTCGTCACCCTCTCCCCCGTGGGGCGAGGGTCTGGAAACCAGCATCTTCCCCAGCATCGCCGTCTGCCGGTGCCATTGCTTGACCGGGATCGCCGGATATCCGGCCACGATCGCGCCTGGCGGGATGTCGTGGATCACACCACTGCCGCCGGCGAGCTGCGCGCCGGCGCCGATGACGACGTGGTCCGCGACGCGGGAGGCGCCG
>DATBAZ010000247.1:0-3890 GCA_036271255.1 Alphaproteobacteria bacterium | reverse complement strand
CCGCCCATGTCCTTCTTCATCAGGTCCATGCTGGACCCGGTCTTGATGTCCAGCCCGCCGGTATCGAAGGTGATGCCCTTGCCGATCAGCGTGATCTCGGGATGGTGGGCATTGCCCCAGCGCATGTCGACCACACGCGGCGCTTCGGCTGCCGCTTTGCCGACGGCATAGACGGCGGGGAAGTTGGCGCGGATCAGGTCGTCGCCGGCGGTGATGTGGCAGATCGCGCCATGCGCCACGGCGACAGCCTTGGCAGCCTCGCCCAGCGCCACAGGCCCCAGATCGTTGGCCGGCAGGTTGACCAGATCGCGCACCAGCTTGATCGCCTCCAGCTCACGCAGCACCAGCGCCCGGTCCGCCTCCTCCGGCCACACCAGCCGGGTCGGGCTCTTGGTCCGGGTGCGATAGCGATCGAAGCTATACGTTCCCAGCGCCCAGCCCAGCGCCAGGCGGCTGGCAGCCTCCCCCTCCAGCGGCGTGTCGAAGCGATAATCGCCTTTGGGCAATGAGCCCTGCGCCGAGGCCAGAGCATAAACATCGTCGATCCGGCTGATCCCGGCCAGCACCCGCTTCACCTTGCCGTCCCGGCCCGGCAGCGCCAGGAGCTGCCCGGCATTGGCGGTGAAGCCGTTGGCCGTCACCCAGGCCTGGTCATGAGGCTCGAGGGAATTCTGGAACTCGGCGAATTCGGCATGCGTCACCAGGGTCAGCGGCGTCGATTCGGTTCCGGGTTCGCAGAATACGTCGCGCATCAGAACTGAGCCTCTCGTATCTTCCTGATTTCGTCCCGGGCCAGCTGGTCGACCCGTTCGTTCTCTGGATGGCCGGAATGGCCTTTGACCCACAGCCATTCGATCTGATGGATGTGGGCCGCCGCTTCAAGCCGCTGCCACAGTTCCTTATTCTTGACCGGCTTTTTGTCCGCTGTCAGCCATCCCTTGGCCTTCCAGCCTTTCAGCCATTTGGTGATGCCGTCCTTGACGTAGACGCTGTCGGTATAGAGCTTGATCCGCGCCGGCTTTTTCAGCGCCTCCAGGCCGGAGATGGCGCCCATCAGCTCCATCCGGTTGTTGGTGGTCAGGCCTTCGCCGCCTGCCAGCTCCTTCTCGACCGCACCGTAGCGCAGCAGCGCGCCCCAGCCGCCCGGGCCGGGATTTCCGCTGCAGGCGCCGTCGGTATAGATCTCGACTTCGGGCAGCGCGCTCATTTGGGCAGGCCGTAATCGGCGGCGGTCTTGACCTTCTGGTGGAAGGCCAGCTTGCGGCGATATTCCAGCGGATCCTTCTTCTTCACCATCGCTCCCGGCGAGTGGTTGATCCAGTCATAGAGTCGGGTCAGCAGGAAACGCAGCGCCGCGCCGCGCGCCAGGATCGGCAAGGCCTTGAGCTCGGCATCGGTCAGCTTGCGCACCTTCTGGTAGGATTGCAGCAGTGCCTGTCCCTTCACCGGCACGAACGAGCCATCGGGCTCGAAGCACCAGGCGTTGAGGCAGATGGCCAAGTCATAGGCCAGCCAGTCGGTGCAGGCGAAATAGAAGTCGATGAAGCCGGTCAGCGTGTCGTTTTCGAAGAATACGTTGTCCGGGAACAGGTCGGCGTGGATCGTGCCGCGCGGCAGGTCCCTAGGCCAGTTGGCCTCCAGGAAGTCGAGCTCGGCTTTGATCTCGGCGGCGAGGCCGGGCTGCACGTCGTCCGCCTCCTCCGCGTCGATCCGGCCGAACAGCGGCCGCCAATCCTCGACCGACAGGCTGTTGCGGCGGGTCATGGCGAAGTCGGCGCCGGCGGCGTGGAATTTGGCCAGCGCACGGCCCAAAGCGGCGCAATGCTGTTGGCTGATCCGGCGCGGCCACATGCCGGTCAGGAAGGTGACGATGGCGGCGGGCCGCCCAGCCAAGCGTCGCAAGGCTTCGCCCTCGCGGGTGCGCACCGGGGTCGGGCAGGTGAAGCCCTTCTCGGCGATATGCTCCATCAGCCCCAGGAAATAAGGCAGATCCTCCTCATGCACCCGCTTTTCATAGAGGGTCAGGATGAAGGGGGAGAAATCGGTGACGATCAGGAAGTTCGAGTTCTCCACACCCTCGGCGATGCCCTTGCAGGACAGCAGATGGCCGAGATCGTACGCGGCCATGAAGTCGCGCAGCTCGTCGTCGGAGACCTCGGTATAGACAGCCATGTCAGCCGAGCTCAGCGGCCAAGGGTGCGCTGGCGCAGCAGATGGTCCGCCAGGACGATCGCCATCATCGCTTCGCCGACCGGCACCGCCCGGATGCCGACGCAGGGGTCGTGCCGCCCCTTGGTGGCGATGTCGCGGTCGTGGCCGGCGGTGTCGACCGTCCGGCGTGGGGTCAGGATCGAGCTGGTCGGCTTGACCGCGAAGCGGACGACGACATCCTGCCCGGTCGAGATGCCGCCCTGGACGCCGCCGGCATGATTGCTGGCGAAGGTGACGTTGCCGTCCTTCATCCGCATCTCGTCGGCATTCTCCTCGCCTGACAGCAATGCGGCTGCGAAGCCGTCTCCGATCTCCACTCCCTTGACCGCGTTGATCCCCATCATCGCGGCTGCCAAGTCGGCATCCAGCTTGCCGTAAATCGGCTCGCCCAGCCCGGCAGGCACGCCCGAGGCGCGAACTTCGATGATCGCGCCCAGCGACGACCCGGCCTTGCGGGTGCGGTCCAGCAGGTCGGTCCATTCCGCGACGATACCGGGGTCGGGGGAGAAAAAGGGGTTGTTGTCGATCTCGGCGTCGTTCCAGCGGCCGCGGTCGATCTTGACCGGACCGATCTGGACCAGCGCGCCGGTGATGTTGACGCCGTCGCCCAACACTTTGCGCGCCACAGCGCCTGCGGCGACCCGGCTGGCGGTCTCGCGCGCGGATGAGCGGCCGCCGCCGCGATAGTCGCGGATGCCGTATTTCGCCATATAGGCATAGTCGGCATGGCCCGGCCGGAACGTCTCCTTGATGTCGCCATAGTCCTTGGACCGCTGGTCGACATTCTCGATCATCAAGCTGATCGGCGTGCCGGTGGTCCGGCCCTCGAACACGCCGGACAGGATTTTTACCTGGTCCGGCTCGCGCCGCTGGGTGACGAAACGCGAGCCGCCCGGCGCGCGCTTATCGAGATAGGGCTGGATGTCCGCCTCGGACAGCGGCAGCAGCGGCGGGCAGCCGTCAACGACGCAGCCGATGGCCGCCCCGTGGCTCTCTCCCCAAGTCGTGAAGCGAAAGATGGCGCCGAAGCTGTTCCCGGCCACGGTTCAGGATTCTGAGTCGGGCACGACGCCGCGATCGACCAGGCCCTGCAGCAGCGCGGCGGCCCCGCCGGCTGCCTCGACCGCGACCATCCCGATCGTGTTGTAGCCGCTGTCGACATACTGGATCTGGCCGGTCACGCCGGCCCCGAGGTCGGACAGCAGGAACAGGGCGGCATTGCCGACATCCTGGATCGTCACGTTGCGGCCCAGCGGTGCGTTGAGCTCGTTCCAGCGCAGGATGACGCGGAAATCGCCGATGCCGCTGCCGGCCAAAGTCTTGATCGGCCCGGCCGAGATGGCGTTGACGCGGATATTCTGCCGGCCCAGGTCGACCGCCAGATAGCGCACCGACGCTTCGAGCGCCGCCTTGGCCACGCCCATCACGTTATAATGCGGCACCACCTTTTCGGCGCCGAGATAGCTCAAGGTCAGCATGCTGCCGCTGCCGTTCGTCATCAGCGGCGCCGCGCGCTGCGCCACCGCGGTGAAAGAATAGGCGGAGATGTCGAGCGCGAGATGGAATCCGGCGCGGCTCGTCTTCGTATAGCCGCCCTTCAGATCCTCCTTGTCGGCATAGCCGATGGCGTGAACCAGAAAGTCCAGCTCACCCCATTCCGCCGCGATCTTGGCGAACAG
>DATBAZ010000246.1:0-5265 GCA_036271255.1 Alphaproteobacteria bacterium | reverse complement strand
TGATCCTGTTCATCCTGCCGTCCCTGTTCATGGTCATCATCGGCCCGGTCGTGCTCCGCGTGCTGGATACGCTGACGACGAACAACGTGCACTGACGGTCAGTTAAGACGGGACGTTAACGCTTTCGCGGCGGTGTGGCCGGCGGCGGAACGATCGGGGTCGGCGCCTGTTGCTGGGCGGCCTCGGGCTTCAGCAGAGCGTCCGTCCGCTCCTTGGGCGACATCGCACGCAGCACGGCGTAATAGGCGAGATTGCTTTGGACCGACTGCTCGTCGAGATCGGCGCGCGCGATACGGGTCGCCTCGGTGGTGCGGCCGGCCAGGCCCAGCGCCAGCGCCAGGTTCTGGCGGGTCTGCGGCGTGGCGCTCGGGCGGTTCGCGGCCCGGCGCAGGACCGCGACCGCGCCGTCGAAATTGCCGCTGAGCGCCATCGACAGGCCCAGATTGTTATTGAGGCCTGGATCGTCCGGCGCCAGCGCCAGGCCGCGGGAATAGTCGGCCTCGGCCTGCTGGTTCTGCCCCAGCAGGTTCTCGGCGACGCCAAGGGTACGAAAGACGCGGGCATCCGGCGCGGCTGCAGCGGCCTTGCGCAGCGGATCGAGAGCCGCCGCCGGCTTCCCCGACTGGACCAGCGCCATGCCCAGCCCGTTCAGCGCCACCGTATCCTGCGGGAAGCGCGAGATCACCTTGCGGAAGGTTTCCGCCGCCTCGCCCGGGGATCCGGTCTCGAGCAGCGCCATGCCGTAGGACACCTCGACCTTGGGCTGGTTGGGATTGTCCTGCAGCGACTTGCGGTAAAATTCGATCGCCGCGGCCGGATTGCCCGCCGCGCCCTCGCTGTTGGCGATATCGGTCGCCACCTTGGCGGCCACGTCCTTGCTGACGACGACGGGCTTGGCCTCGTGCTGGGGGATTTCTGGATGCTCTTTGACGCAGGCTCCGAGCAGAAGAAGGGGAAACAGCAGGCCGAACCGTGGGTCGGCGTGAAACGATCGAGGCTTGGGCGCGGTCATTTCTGGCGATGTGTTGTCATTGCGGCTCCCCGGCCGGCACGGGTGCCGGAACCTCAATCTGCAACTGCGACTCGGGCGTTAACAACTCATAACATCGTTTTTATTGCTCTCCTCGATACTGCGCACTCCAGAGGAGTAGCGCCATGAAGCTTGCCCAGACCTTGAACGCCAAGATGCGTGTGACATTGGCCCGTTTCGCCATCGACCAGCGCGGGGCGATGGCGATGACGCTGGGCCTGTTGATGACCGGTTTCGCCGGCGCAGTCGCCATGTCGGTGGACGTCGCCGACTGGTACGGGTCACGCCGCGTCATGCAGTCGGCCGCCGATGCCGGCGCGATGGGCGGGGCGCTGGCGCTGAAGAACGGCGCCAGCACCACCAACGCGACCAACGCAGCGACCACCGACGCGCAGCTGAACGCCACCGGGCTGGGCGCCGGCGCCACGGTCAATGCGTCGGTCAACGGTACCAAGGTGACGGTCACAGTCTCCAAGCGGGCGACCCTGCTGCTGTCGGGCCTGTTCCTCAGCACCGCGCCGACAATCACCGCGACCGCGGCCGCCGACCTGATTCCGACGACCAGCGGCAACTCGAACGCCCCGCCGATGTGCCTGCTGGTGACCAGCCCCAGCGCGGCGAACGTCGTGCAGCTCAGCGGCTCCAGTTCGATCCAGGCCTCCGGCTGCAATGTCGTCGTCAATTCGACCAGCACCTCGGCAATCAATATCTCCGGCAACACCCAGATATACAGCAAAGCGCTCTGCGGGCCGGGCGGGCATGTGATCAGCGGCAGCTCGACCCTCAATGCCGCGGAGACCAACTGTCCGGCGGTGTCCGATCCTTACGCCAACATGGCGGTGCCCAGCGCCGCGTCGGCGACGAATGCGTGCAACTACACCAACTTCACGACGTCCGGGCAGAACTATTTCAGCTACAAGGACGCCGGCGGGACGTCCCGGTCGGATACGACGGGTTCCAACAGCATCAGCGGCGTCAGCCAATATTTCTGGTACGACACGGCCGGCAACAGCTCGAGCGTCCTCAATATGTCGCCGGGCATCTATTGCGGCGGCATCAACCTGGGCGCCTTCACCAATGTCAGGTTCCAGCCGGGCATCTACGTGCTGCGCAACGGCGGGCTGATGACCAGCGGCAACACCACGGCGGTCGGCAGCGGCGTCGCCTTCTACCTGACCGGAACGGGCACCGCGGTCCAACTCCAGAACGACTATGTCGACCTTTCGGCGCAGACCACGCTGACGATCACCGCGCCGACGACCGGCCCGATGGCCGGCATCGCGATCTATCAGGACGGATCGGCCGCCACCAACACGCTGACCAACACCCTGTCGGGCAACAGCACGATCAACTTCACCGGCCTGCTCTATTTCGGCCACCAGAACGTGACCGTGTCGGGCAGCTCGGAGAACCAGTCGGCGGGCTTCACCTGCATGATCGCCTACACGGTCAACTATTCCGGCTATTCGACGCTGTATCTCAACTCGAACTACGCCAGCACAACGGTTCCGGTGCCGGACAAGCTCAAATCCACGACCACGGTCACGTCCGTGGCGCTGACCCAGTGACGGGGACAGAGGGCATGAAGTTCCCCACGTTGAAAGGCTTGCTTCGCCGCCGGCCGGTGCTGGGCGACAAGGGAATCGCCGGTGTCGAGCTGGCTCTGGCAACGCCGATGCTGGCCCTGCTGATGACCGGCGGTTTCGATTTCGGCCGCGCGATCTACGAGCAGCATCGCCTGACCGCGGCATCGGAAGCCGGCATCCAGTTTGCCACCGCCTCCGTCAGCAACCTGGCGAATACCAGCGGGATCGTCGCGGCGGCCCGGGCCGACGCCTCGGACACGACCAACAGCCTGACCGTCACCCCCGGCGCCTGCACCTGTCCGACCGGGACCAGCCTGTGCTCGACCGCCACGACCTGCACCGCCAGTACGGTGTCGGGCACCTATGAGAAGGTGACGGTCAGCGAAACCTATACGATGCTCATGCGCTATCCGTGGGTTTCGAGCCCCATGACGCTCACCGCGCAATCGATGGTGCGGACACAATGATGCGGCTCTTCAGGCGCCTATTGCCGCGCCTTGGCGAGGGCGGCAGCGTGGCCGTCGAATATGCGCTGTGCCTGCCGTTCTTGATGGCAATGATGTATGGCATCATCGAGGTCAGCCATTACGCCTATCTGCGCACGACGATGGAGAACGTGGCCCACGACGCCGTACGCTACGCGTCTATCCACAGCTCGCAGGCGACGACCCCGGCGACCGCGTCGGATGTGAAGAGCTTCACCAGCAACGAGTTGTCCTCTCTGGGCCTCAATCCGGACGGCACCGGCGGAACCACGGTGACGGTCACCTATACGCCGGACAACACCCCGGGCAATCCGGTCAAGGTCTATATCTCCTACCCGTTCGTGCCGTTCATGGGCGGCTTCAACAGGATTCCCGGCACCGCCATCACCTTCACGACGCTGAGCGCCCCGGTGATCGGTTCGGCCCAGCTCACCATCATGCCCTGACTTTCGGGCTCGCTGACCTTGCCGCACGGCCTTTTTCGCCGTATGAGCCGGTCATGCTGGATCATCTGAAAGCGAACAACCGCACCTGGTCGGAACGCAAGACCGCCATCGATTCCGATTTCTTCAAGCGGCTGGAGCGGCAGCAGGCGCCGGAATATCTCTGGATCGGCTGCTCCGACAGTCGTGTGCCGGCCAACGAAATCGTCGGGCTCGATCCCGGTGAGCTGTTCGTCCATCGCAACGTCGCCAACCTGGCGCCGCCGCAGGACGCCAATTACCTGTCGGTGCTGCAATTCTCCGTCGATGTGCTGAAGGTCAAGCATGTCATCGTCGTCGGCCATTACGGCTGCGGCGGCGTGGCGGCCGCCATCGACGGCCAGCGCCGGGGCCTGATCGACCACTGGCTGCACCCGATCCGCGAAGTGGCGCACGAGCACAAGCATGAGCTGGACGCGATCCCGGAGCAGAAGGCCATGCTGAACCGGCTGACCGAGCTCAGCGTCATCCGCCAGGTCCGCAACGTCGCTTCCGATGTCTTCGTCCAAGACGCCTGGGCCCGTGGTCAGGAACTTTCCGTCCATGGCTGGGTCTATTCGCTCGGCAACGGGCTGGTGACCGACCTCAACGTGACCGTCAACTCGTCCGAGGCGGTGGACCGCCTGCTGGGTTGAGGCTTACCGCGCGGTAACCTCGGCGCAATGCCGCGCTGCGCATATGCGCGGCGGGGAAGCGGGTCTTTAAGCTGCCGGCTTCCCAGGGAGAGGAGCTTGACGACCGCACGTTCATACCTGCCGCAACCGCCCGGGCCGCTCAGGCTGTCGCATCGCGGCTTCGCCGTGCTCGCGGTGCTGTACGGGATGGTGACCGTCTATAGCAGCCTGCTGCTGGGGCCCGACGGGCTCCATTACGTGCCGATCAGCGCCGCCGAGGCCTGGCAGAAATTCCGCGCGGTCACCTTCGTCGTCAACGGTTCGGATCAGCGGCCGGACTGGATCGCCAACATGATGATGACGATCCCTTTGGCTTATTTCGTGAACGGCGCCTTCCGGCTGCGCGGTGGGAGCCGCAATCTGGTGAATGCCGGATTGGCCGCGGCGATCTCCATCGCCTTCGTGCTGGCGGTGAAATACGCCCAGCTTTTCTTCCCGCCACGCACCGTGACGCTCAACTATATCGCTGCCCAATCGATCGGGGTCGTGCTGGGCATCGTGCTTTTCCATGTCGCCCGCCGCCATATCTATCGCCGGCTGCTGGACACGTATCGCCGGGGCGACGGGCTGGTCATCGTGCTGGGCGGCTATTCGATCCTGCTGATGGCCTATTTCCTGATGCCGTTCGACTTGGCGCTGAGCCCGGACGATCTGCTCATCCGGCTGGAAAGCCTGCTGATCGCCGTCATTCCCGGCGCCGGGCACGATCCCGTCTATCGCGCCCTTCTGGTCCTGCTCGACATGGCGGCGACGGTCCCTGCGGGCATGTTCCTGGCCGTGACGGGGCGGGACATGCCGTTCCGGGCGCAGCTTGCCCGCGGCATGGCGGTCATCCTGCCGATGACGGTCGCGAGTTTGTTCGTCCTCTCGATCACGCCGTACCTGATCTTCCTGCTCAGCCGTACGGCGGGCGTCGTGCTCGGCCTCTGGTTCATGGAAGCACTCAAGGGCAAGGATCTATGGAAGCGGCATTACCGCTATGCCCAATATGTGCCCGTCGCCTTTCCG
>DATBAZ010000245.1:0-3195 GCA_036271255.1 Alphaproteobacteria bacterium | reverse complement strand
AATATTTTACAATCTGAAATTTGATGAATAAAATCAAAAACCTGCCTTACAACGAGAGCCGGCAGGGGTGAAAAATGCGCTCTTCCCGCATCCAACGTACGCGGGATGCGTACGCGGGATCGTTAGGTTGACCGAAGCGGGCACAGAAGCAGCCGGGCGAGCATGTTCAATAATGCAAACTTCATGACCGGGCCTATGATCTGGCGTCCGACTTCGACGAAAATCAAAGGCGGGTCCCGTCGTTGACAGACGACGCGCAGGACCCTGTGGCCGATGCCGCTCTCAAGATCATGCGCCATCGGCACTATCACCGCGCGCTGATGCACTATGTCGTCTCCATGTCGCAGGCGGACTGGAGGAACACACCGGCGCTTGTCACCAAGATCATGTCGCAGGGACCGCGCATCCGGCTGGTCCTCTATATCGTTTGGCTGCAGGTGACCGCCGACCCTGCAAATCCGGACGACGGCCCGACGTTGAACCGGATTCTGGAAATCTGCGCGATCCGCAATGAAACCAGCCAGCGCGCGGTCTACGCCATGCTGGGCATCCTGCGCCTGGGCCGTCAGATCGAGCTGGTGCGCGGCTCCCGCGACAAACGGCTGAAAATCTACCGGCCGAGCCGGACCCTGATCAATCTGGTCAAGGACATGTTCGTCCGGTCCTTCGGCGCCTTCGACATCATTTTTGAAAATGCCCATTGGGCCGAGCGCGCGCAGGCCGACGACGCGGTGTTCCGGGAGGTCTACATCGCCTGCGGGCGCAGTTTCGTCGACGGCACGGCGCTGGTGTCCGAACGCTTCCCCGATCTCCATGCGGTGATGATGATGGATGGCGGCCTCACCGTTCTGCTTCAGCTTCTGATCGCCCACCTCGAGCGTCGGCCGTTGCAATCGACGGTGGCGCTGCACCGGATCACCTCAGTGTCGCGCACACAGGTCTGGCAGATCATCCGGAAAGCGGCGGATATGGGCTTGGTTCGGCTGGATGAGAATGGGCGAGTAGTCGATGTCAGCGCGGCGAGCGCCGTCATGGCCCGCTATGTCGCGACCGAACTCGCATTCTACGCGGTCAACATGGATTATGTGCGGTATCTCGCTTAATTCACGGTCAGCGCCGCCGCTTAGCGCCTGACCACCAGTCTTCTCCGTCTCCCAGTCCGGGCGGAGGACGCACGGCAGCTTCTAGAGCGCGGACCAGTCGATTTCCCGCCGCACCTCGATCCGGTGGTCGACGTCGGGCCCAAGCCCCTTCGGCAGAACGAAGCTGAAGCCGTGCCGCCCATCGCCGATCCCGGCCGCCGCAAGGTCGGCGCGGTAACGGTCGGCGACGACCCGGCCGACGACCGCGCCGTTCACCAGCACCGCCAGCGGCACCGGCCCGGCGTCGGCGCCGGCGAAGGCCCAACCGGCGACGAGGCGACTGGTCGTGACCTCGATCTTGCCACGCCGGCCCCAGGGCGCGGCCATGCCTTCGGCCCGCAGATGCGCGGCCCGCGTCGCCAAGGTGCGATGGATCTCGTCCAGCCTCGTCCCCTCCTCGACGCGCGGGGCGCAGAACTCGGCGTCGACGCGGCGCGGCTCATCAGAATAGAGCCGGCGGTATTCGTCGGCATTGTGGAACAGCATCCGGCTGTCGTCGTCGACGAAGCTTTCGGCCGGCGCATCCTCGGCGAAGATCACGACATGCCGGTCGAATTCCAGGTGGAAGTAATCGATCTCCTCGACACCCTCCATCTTCACGACCGACGCCCCGTTCACCAGGTGGCAGGCCGGAACGAGCACGCCCTCGATGAACATGGCGTGTTCGGGCGAGACATAGAGGTCGCGTGACGGCACGCCGTCGGCGATGGAGGCGGTCTTGAACAGGATCGGCTGGGCATCTTCGTTGCCCACCGCCAGCCAGTCGCGATAGCTGCGCCGCCCGATCCATTTGACCGACAGCGCCTGGCCGTCCCGGGTCATCACCAGGTCGCCGATACGAAGCGCCTCGACCGGCCGGTCGCCGCCCGGCGTGCGTACCTGTGTGCCCTTCAGATAGCAGGGCGTGTAGTCGCTTTCCTCGACGAAGGTGCCGGTGTGCTGATCGGAGAGCAGCTTGAACGTGTCGGCGCCGATGCTGCTGTCGAATTGTATCGAGGTCAGCGTGTCGCCGCTGCTGTTCTTGATCGTCAGTATATGGCTGGTGCTGTCGAAGGTTTCCGTATCGCCGGCGCTGAATGTCAGGTTGGTCAGGTCCAGCTGATCGTGGCTGTTGAAGCCGGTGATGGTTTCGCCGGTGAAGCCGGCGATCTTGCCCGATATGTCCCAGGCGGCGCTGGTGCCGACTGCGATCGTGCCGAAGCCGATATATCCAACCCCCAGGCCGGACAGCGTGCCGATCGAACTGCCGCTTTTCAGGTCGATCGTATTGGTGGCCGTGCTGTTCGCCTTGACCGTGCCGCTGAATTTGGCGCCCGGATCCAGCAGCAGCAGGTTCGTGGCCGTGCCGCCCAGATAGGCGGCGGTGCCGACCGCCGTGATCGTGCCGGCATTTTCCAGCGTGTCGCTGGCTGCCCCCTTTAGGATCACGCCGCCTGAGATCAGCGCGCCCGCCTCATTGGTGATCTGTCCGCCGGCATAGAGGCCGACCGCGACCTCGGTGCCGCCGCCGGTGATCGTCCCGTAATTGGTCACCGTTCCGGTGCCGCCGCTGATCTTGATGCCGGCATAGCCGCCGCCGATCGTGCCCCCGGTCTCATTGGTGACCGATCCGCCGGCCTTCAGCACGACGCCGCGATAATCCGTCCCCAGGATCACCCCGGCATTCACCACCGTGCCGGCGGCGCCGTTGACCAGCACCCCGCCGTCGCCGCCCGCGATCGTGGCGCCGGAGGCGTTGCTCACGTACCCGCCGTCGTCCAGCCGCACCGCATAGGGCTTTAGGCCCGGCAGGTAGCCGCTCGACGTCTCGGTGATGACGCCGGCATTGACGACCGTCCCGGCTCCGTTGCCGATCTCGACGCCGTATCGATTGCCGGTGATGACGCCGCCGCCGGCATTCGTGACCGACCCGCCGCCGTTGCCGAGATCGATGGCGGCGCGGTCCGAGGCCTCGACCGTCCCCGCGTTGATCACGGTGATAGGATCGTTGAAAGCCTGGATGCCGGCAAAAACTCCGCTGATCGTGCCGCCGGCCTCGTTGGTGACGTAACCA
>DATBAZ010000244.1:0-3393 GCA_036271255.1 Alphaproteobacteria bacterium | reverse complement strand
GCGTCCACAGGCCCTGCCTAGGATAGCGCCGCAAATATCGCGGGAATGTCCTTGACCTCCTGCAACAGGCGCGCGTGCCGGGGGCGGATGAAGCCCTCCGTCACCCCGTGATCGATTACGGCGAGCAGCCTGTCCCAGTATCCGCCGATATTTGCCAGGATCACCGGCTTGTCGTGCAGGCCGAGCTGCTTCCAGGTGAGAATTTCCAGCATCTCGTCCAGCGTGCCCATGCCGCCCGGCAGAACCACGAAGGCCTCCGAGCGGTCGAACATCAGCTTCTTCCGCTCATGCATGGTCTCGACCACGATCAGCTCGGTCAGGGTCTGGTGCGCGACCTCCATTTCGACAATATGGCCGGGAATGATGCCTGTGACCTTGCCGCCGGCGGCCAAGGCCGCATCGGCGAGCAGTCCCATCAGTCCCACCCGGCCGCCGCCATAGACGAGATCGATGCTCCGCTCGGCGGCCGTCCGGCCGAGCTCCACGGCGGCGTCCTTATAGGGCTGGGCGATATCGGCGGCCGAGGCGCAATAGACGCAAAGTGTGGATGGAAGAGACATGAGACCCAATTGCTGGTTGGCGGCGGGCGAAGGAGTCTGCTAGCGACTCCGTGCCTCCGATATTATGTGTATCCCTCGCTCATCCCGCCACTGCGGAATCCCGCCGCAACCCTCCCTGCTTCAACTGAAAGGCTCAACAAACATGTGCTTCAAGGTCAGGACGATCGCCATCCTCGTTGCCGGAGCGGCGCTCATCGTGTCGGGCGGTCATCTGTCCGCCGCCGATCCGAGCCCGGCCGAGATCATCAAGGCGCGCCAGGAAAAGCTGAAGGATCTGGGAGAGCAGATGAAGACGATCGGCGGCCAGGCCAAGAGCGGCACGCTGGACCGCAAGATCATGGCCGACGCCGCGGCGAAGGCTGCAGCCTATGCCAAGGATCTGCCGACCTGGTTCCCGAAAGGCACCGGCCCCGAGGCGGGCGTGAAGACCGCCGCCAAGCCGGAAATCTGGACGCAGGCGGACGACTTCAAGGCCGCCGCCGAGAAGCTGCCGCCTGAGGCCGACATGCTGGCCGAGGTGGTGGCCAGCGGCGACAAGGGCGCCATCTTCACCCAGCTGCAGATGACCGGCAAAGCCTGCCAGGGCTGCCATAAGCAGTTCCGCGTCAAGGACAAGGAAGAGTAAGCCGCTGCCATACTCTTCTCATGAGCCCGACCCGGCCACCCGTCCCAGTGACAGGCGCGTCCGGGTCTGGGATCTGCCGGTCCGGCTGTTCCACTGGCTGATCGCCGCCCTATTCGGTTTCTGCTGGTGGTCGGCGGAAAACGATCATCTCGACTGGCATATGCTGTCGGGCTTCGCGGTGCTGGCCCTCGTGCTGTTCCGCATCTATTGGGGCTTCGCCGGCAGCGCCACGGCCCGCTTCGCCAGCTTCCTCAAGGGGCCGCGGACCGTCTTCGGCTATGCCCGCAACCTGTTCCGGCAATCGGAATCGGTGGCGTTCGGGCATAACCCGATGGGCGGCTGGAGCGTCATCGCGCTCATCTTGCTGCTGCTGGTGCAGACCGTGCTCGGCCTCTTCGCCATCGATGTCGACGGCATCAATGCCGGGCCGCTCGATACGCTGGTCAGCTTCGAGACCGGGCGGCGCTTCGCCCATCTGCATGGACGGGTATTCAACCTGCTGCTGATTCTGACGGCGCTGCATCTGGCGGCGATCGCGTTCTATTGGCTGTTCAAACGCGAGAACCTGATCGGCCCGATGATTACCGGCCGGCGCCGCCTGCCGTCATGGGCTTCATGGAGCGAACTCTACTTTGCGCCGTTGTGGCTGGCCGCCCTCGGCTTGGTTATAGCGGGGCTGCTTGTCGCATGGGTGGCCCTGGGGCGGTTTTAGCGCCGCTTTGGGGTTGATCGAACTTATCCGGGAGAATATCGGTTAAATCCTCAAGTGGCGCTCGCCTCCCCTCCTGGGCGCCGGGGAAACGAAAATCGATCCGATAAGCCGGAGCTTTCCAATGCATGACCGTCTTCGCCAGACCCGTGTCGCCGCTGTCGTCGCAGGGTTGTTCGCGTTTGCGGGCGGTCCGGCTTTCGCACAGGATGCGGCTCCCGCCCAAGCTCCTGCCCCGGCGGCAGCGCCCGCCCCCGAAGATCCACTGGTCGCGAAGGGTCAGTACCTGGCGACTGCCGGCGACTGCATTTCATGCCACACCCGCCCCGGCGGTGAGGAGTTCGCCGGCGGCCTGCCGTTGAAGACCCCGTTCGGCACGATCTACACCGCCAACATAACCTCCGATAAGGACAGCGGCATCGGCGGCTGGACCGAGGATCAGCTGAAGAAAGCGATGCGCGAGGGTGTCGCCGACGACGGCGACCACCTTTATCCGGCCTTCCCCTATACCGCCTACACCAAGGTGACGGACGAGGACATCCACGCGATCTACGCGTACCTCAAGACGCTGAAACCGGTGAAGTACAACCCGCCGGCCAACGAGATGTCCTTTCCCTACAGCCAGCGCTATCTGCTGGGCGTCTGGAACAGCCTGTTCCTGACCAAGGGCCCGTACAAGCCGGACGCGGCGCAGTCCGAGGAATGGAATCGCGGCGCCTATCTTGTCCAGGGGCTGGGCCATTGCGGCGCGTGCCATACGCCGCGCAACCAGCTGGGCGGCGAGCGGGCATCGCTGGCGCTGACCGGGGGCATCTATAACGACGGTATCCTGGACTCGGTGCACGAGCAGGAGATCGTCAAGCAGGACAAGGATATGGTTCGGGCCTGGTCGGCGGTGAACCTGACCT
Organism: Alphaproteobacteria bacterium; assembly: GCA_036271255.1. Lineage (GTDB taxonomy): Bacteria > Pseudomonadota > Alphaproteobacteria > BOG-932 > Roseiterribacteraceae > BOG-932. The sequence goes on along the minus strand of DATBAZ010000244.1, from coordinate 591 downwards.
CATCGCCGCAGGGCCTCGGCGCCTGGTCGGTGGAGGAGATCGCCACCTACCTCAAGACCGGCCACAACGCCCGCGCCGGCGCGTATGGCCCGATGGCCCAGGTGGTGACCAACAGCACCTCGAAGCTGACCGATGCCGATACCCATGCCATCGCCGTATACCTGAAAAGCCTGGCGCCCGCCGCGCAGGACAGCGACAAAGCGCCGACGCCGGACCAGATGCAGAAGGGTGAAATCGCCTATACGGTCCGCTGCGGCGACTGCCACCTGCCGACCGGCCTCGGCAGCCCGCAGACGGCCGATGCGGACCCAACCAAGGTGTCGCCGCCGCTGGTCGGCAATGCCGTTGTCCAGGCGCACGACGCCGCGACCCTCATCAACACCATCCTTTATGGCGCGCATGAGGATGTGCTGAACGACAAGGCCTGGCCGAAGATGCCGGGCTTCGAGCTCGATTTCGGCCTCGGCATGGACGACGAGACGGTCGCGGCGCTGGCGACGTATGTGCGCAACAACTGGGGCAACAAGGCGCCGGCGGTCGACCCGAAGGACGTCGCCAAGCAGAGGTGATAGGTTTAGGGGTGAATCTCGA
>DATBAZ010000243.1:0-10451 GCA_036271255.1 Alphaproteobacteria bacterium | reverse complement strand
CATATATCGGCCGCTAAAAAAGCGGCTCCGGTTCTCCGGAGCCGCCCGAGGTTTTGGTTCCTCCCAAAAGGGAAGAAACCAAGATGCTCCGGACTTGTAGCCGCCAGGTCATCTATCACCAAGAGGTATGTTTATATATTACATCAATATTACATAACCTATTCTATATTAGAATTCTTTAATGAAGATTTCTTAATCACCTTTCCATGGACTTATTGTTTGGCCTCGTTATAAGTCCGCTCGCCGAGGGCAGTTCATCCGAACGGCAGGACTTGGCGGTGAAAGCCGCGGTCCGGGTACAGCAATGCTTCGTCCCAAATGAAGACGCAATAAATCGTCTCATTGATCCAAACCAAGACGGCGGGCACGCAATTGCTGGGGAAGTCCAGGATCGCGCATATAAGGGACGAACCAAATGTCATTCAGATCTGTTTTGTTGGCGAGTACGGTCGCGGGTTTTGGACTTGCCATGACGGCGCCGGCCTTTGCGGCCAAAAATTCACAGCAATCGGAAATCGATGAGCTCAAGGCCGAGGTCCAGGCGCTGAAGAGCGAGGTCCAGGGCCTGAAGGGTCAGCAGCAGACGACCCAGGCCCAGACCCAGGCGACCCAGGAAAAGGTTGATACGGCGGTCGCCGCCGTTGCCAAGGTCACGCCGCCCAAGGGCAAGAAGGGTCTCCAGATCGGCGCGGTGACGGTGACGCCGGGCGGCTTCATCGAAGCGGCGGGGGTTTACCGCGACAAGAACCAGGCCTCGGATGTCGGCCAGAATTTCAACGGCGTTCCGTTCGGCAACAGCGAAAACAGCCATCTGGGCGAAACCCGCTTCACGGCACGCCAGAGCCGGTTGTCCTTGCTGGCGACCGCCGATATCGACCCGGCCACTCACGCGGGCGCCTATTACGAAATGGATTTCCTGGGCGCGGCCGGCACGGCGAACTCCAAGGAAAGCAACAGCTACAACCTGCGTATCCGCAACATCTACGGCACCGTCGACTGGGACGACCTGGGCCTGCACGTGCTCGCCGGCCAGAGCTGGAGCCTGGCGACGATGTATACGAGCGGCCTGATGCCGCGCCAGGAAGACGTGCCGCTGACCATCGACGCGCAGTACGTCGTCGGCTTCAACTGGACGCGCCAGCCCGGGATCCGCATCGTCAAGGACTTCGACAAGAAGCTGTGGCTGGGCCTGTCGGTCGAAAACGCCCAGACGACGCAGACCGGCTCCTTCCCGTCCGGCGCCGGCTTCCAGAACACCGCCAGCGCCCAGGGCGGCGGTCTGTTCGACACCGACACCGGCGCCGTGAACTACACCAACGACGCCGGGCCGGACATCATCGCCAAGGCGGCGTGGGAACCGGGCTGGGGCCATTATGAGGTCTACGGCATCGCCCGCTTCTTCCGCGACCGGGCGAACTTCGAGAACAAGACCGATGTCGGCGGCGGCGTCGGCGCGGGCATGATCCTGCCGATCATGCCGAAGATGCTCGACTTCCAGCTCAGCGGCCTGGTCGGCCAGGGCATCGGCCGCTACGGTTCGGGCCAGCTGCCGGACGTGACGTACGGGCCCGACGGCAGCACGCATCCGCTCACCGAGTATCAGATCATGGCCGGCGTGATCGGTCATCCGACCCCGGCACTGGATCTGTATGGCTACGCCGGTCTCGAGCATGCGGACCGCTGGTCCGTCCCGGGCGTCAGCGGCTTTGGCTACGGCAACCCGCTTTCCGACAACAGCGGATGCCATACCGAAGGCAGCTCGGCGGGCTGCACCGCCAATACGCGGGATCTGATGGAAGGCACGGCCGGCTTCTGGTGGAAATTCTACCAGGGTGACTTCGGCAGCGTCCGGTTCGGTGCGCAGTACGAATATGTCGCCCGCAATGTGTGGGGTGGCGTTGGCGGCGGCGGCACCGCCGACAACAACATCATCTACACCTCGTTCCGGTATTACCCCTTCTAAAACCGGACCGTCTGTCTCTCCCGGGGCGGGGGCCGATGGCCTCCGCCCCTTTTTTATGTCGGCAAGCCGGCGGGGCTGCTAGTATCGAAGCGTTGACGCGACCGGGGCTCGCTATTGTAAGCGGCAGGCTCCATATGACAGAAAGAGCCGGGCTTGGAGGCGGCGATAGTGAGCACTGACGAATTCATCCGCATCGGCGACGCCGCGCGTCTGCTGGCCTTTCATCTGGGCCAGCGTTTTGCGTCCAATGGGCATGCCCATCTTGGAACCGCGCGCGACAAGCTGCTGAACGCGGCGAAGGAGGGTGACTTCCCGATCGTCGCCGGCACCGAATCCTGGTCGGTCGCGGCGTCGTTCCCGTTGCCCGCCGAATGCGTCCATGGACTCACCGCCGACAATATCGATTGGGACGACAGCGTCTTCGACGCCTCGTCTGACGCGCCGATGGCCGCCACCGCCGCGATCCAGCAGCTCCATACCGGTCCGGCGGTGCTGTGGGTGCCGATGGCGCCCTTCACCGGCGGTTTCGGCATCGGCGCCGACACGATCGGCCGCTGGAACCGGCGCTGAAGCCGGCGCGGTGACCCCGCCGAAAACGCAACTGAATCATGATTCCACCCCGTTGCGCGCGGCGGCGGTTTCATGCACCCTTCGGCCACTATGAGCCACATCGAGCCCGGCATCTTCGTTCGCCATGACCCCCTGGCAGAGCCGGTTCCCGTGGTTTTCGACAGCCCGCACAGCGGTGCCATCTATCCTGCCGATTTCGCCTATGCCTGCCCGTCCCGCCTGCTGCGCCAGGCCGAGGATGCACATGTCGACGTTCTGTTCGGCGCCGCGGCCGAGGCCGGGGCGACGCTGATCGCCGCCCTGTTCCCGCGCAGCTATATCGACGTCAACCGCGGTATCGAGGATATCGACCAGCAGCTGCTCGACCAGCCCTGGCCGGGACCGGTCTCGGCCAGCGACCGGGCGCGCGTCGGCATGGGGCTGGTGCGCCGCATCTGCCGGCCGGGTCTGTCGATGTACGATCGCAAGCTGACCGTGGCCGAGATCAGGCACCGGATCGAGCATTATTACCGTCCCTATCACCGCGCCGTTGCCGATGCGATCGACGATGCCGCGGCCCGTTTCGGCGCGGTCTGGCATGTGAACTGCCACTCGATGCCGTCATCGCGCGGCCCCCGCGTGCCGGTCGGCGGGTGGGAGCGGGCGGATTTCGTGCTCGGCGACCGTGACGGCACCACTTGCGGGACCGGCTTCCGCCGCCTTGTCCAGGGCACCCTGGAGCGGCTGGGCTATGACGTGCGGATCAACGATCCCTACAAGGGCGTTGAGCTGGTGCGCCGTTTCGGCCAGCCGCATCTGGGACGCCATTCGCTGCAGATCGAGGTCAACCGCCGCCTCTATATGAACGAGGAGACTTTGGTGCCGAGCGACGGCTTCGCCCCGCTGAAGCGCGACCTCGATATATTGGTGGCCGATATCGCCGCCTACGCCCGCGACCAGATCACCGCCGCGGCGGCCGATTAGGCTCTCTTCATCGTCATTCCCGCGAAGGCGGGAATCCAGAGCCGCAGGCATACGAATTCAACGCCAAGGCGCCAAGAGCCGCCAAGAGCGCCAAGTAAACCCGTTTTTGGTTTTGCCTTGGCGCTTCCTTGGTGTCTTGGCGCCTTGGCGGTTTAATTCCTGGATTCCCGCCTTCGCGCGAATGACGGGTTGATATCCAGCTAAACGTTAACCGAACACTGCCGGCCAGACAGCTTTCAGCGCCGCATCCAGATCGTCCATCGTCGCGTCCACGCCAAGCGCCTTCAGCGATGTCACGCCATGCTCGCGGATGCCGCAGGGGACGATGCCGCCGTAATGGGACAGGTCGGGCGCCAGGTTGATCGCCGCGCCGTGGAAGGTGATCCAGCGCCGCACGCGCACGCCGATGGCGGCAATCTTGGCCTCGGTGCCGGGCAGGCCGCCATGGCGCTCCAGCGCGACCCACAGCCCGACCCGGCCCTCACGCCGCTCGGCATTGACGCCGAAGGTGGCGAGCGCGGCCATGATCCACGCCTCCAGCCCGGCGACATAGGCGCGGACATCCGGGTTGCGGCGCTTCAGGTCCAGCATGACATAGGCCACGCGCTGCCCCGGCCCGTGATAGGTCAGCTGCCCGCCGCGCCCGGTCTCATGGACCGGAAACCGCGCCTCCAGCAGGTCGGACGGCTTGGCGCTGGTGCCGGCGGTATAGAGCGGCGGATGCTCGACCAGCCAGACCTGCTCGGCCTGTTCTGCGGCATGGATCGCGGCGACCCGCGCCTCCATCGTCTCGACGGCCTCCCGGTAGGGGGTAAGGTCGGGCGCAACTGTCCAATCGACGGGGGTTTGCGGGCCGCTCGTGGCCAGAATCGTCAATTTCTCGGGTCCATTACCATGCTGCGGCGGTGTGCCTATTGCGTTGCAATAGCAGATGGTGTTTCTCGCGCCGAGGGGCTAGTGCGGATTTGATCTGTTGTTTTGCCGGTCCCTAACCGATGGGGACGAAGCCGCTGAACGCCTCTCTTCCCGCGCGCGATAAAGGACCCCGCCCCACGTTCGGGCCTTTCGGGGCGCTGATGGCGTCGATCGGACTGGTCGGCGACAACGGGCCGGCTGGGCGCCTGCTGCGTCTCATCCTGATCGTGTCGGTACTGACGGCCGGGATTTTCGGCGCGGCGATCTATGCTGCATACAGGCTGGACTATATCGGCGTCGCCGGAGGGGTCGCCCTGTTCGGGGTCATAGCCGCGCTGCTGTTCGTCGCGGCGGCGCTCCGCGGCGCCTGGATGCTGAATGCCGAGCATCTGGCGCTCAACCGGCTGAGGACCGAGGTCCAGAGCCATGCCTTGCAGGATCCTCAGACCGGTCTCGCCAATCGCAGCCATTTCATGGACCAGCTGGCCCGCCGCGCCGCGCTGGCCGACAGGAGGACCAGCGCCCCGTTCGCCGTCTGCAGCCTCGAGCTCGACGGCATCGGCGAGGCTGCCCGGCAGCTTGGCGAAGGGAACGGCAACCGGATCCTGGCGAAGGCGGGCGACGTTATTCGTGACTGTGTGCGGGCCAGCGACTTGGTCGCCCGGCTGGAGGGTGACAGGTTCGCCATCCTGCTGGAGGAGATCGCCGACGCCAGGGACATCGATATATTGGCCGAGCGCATCATGTCGTCGGTGCCCACGGCGCTGGAGGAACTGGTGCGGGACGCACCGGCGATCACCGTCTCGATCGGTGTCGTCATGAAGAACTCGGGCCAGGACCGGCCCGGTGAAATGCTGCGCGAGGCCGATGCCGCCCTGCAGGTGGCCAAGCGGCGCGGGCCCGGACGCTTCGAGCTGACGGCTTTCGCGGATTGAACGGAAGCCCGCGCTGTTGCTGGTCGGCGTTACTCAGCCTCACCTCTGCGCGCCTTCGGTCCCGATAAGCCGATCACGCAGAAACCCATCAGCGCTATGAGCGCACCACCCAAGATGAGGCGATGATGAGCAGCGGCCTCCTGGGACCCGAGCGCGACTATGACGATCAGCCCAAGACAAATTGCGACGGCTTCAAGCGCCGGCGTGGACATGTTCATGATGTTCCTGTTCGAAGCGAGGACTATCGTGGGAATAAGTCCCGCGCCCAAAAAGGTCCGTTGGGCGATTGTTTCTCACTCAAAGACGTCGATCTGCCAGCTTGCGATCAGGCCGCAGCCGGATTCCCGGCGGATCGGGATGGTGTTCGGGACTGGCGGAGAGGGGGGGATTCGAACCCCCGATACCCTTGCAGGTACTCCGGTTTTCGAGACCGGTGCAATCAACCGCTCTGCCACCTCTCCATCCCGGTGAAATCGGCATTGCGCCGACGCGGGGGCGATCCTGCGGGAGCGTTCTTCTAGAGGGCTCGACCAATCCGCGTCAATGGTCACGGCAAAAAAAGAGCCGCCGGAAGGCGGCTCCAAGTCTTGCTCGGAAACACCCTGGAGGGGGTGTCGGGTATGGCGGGGAAGATGCCATGCGTCCTTTATAGCAGATGAATATCCGTCCGTATAGAGGATGGGTGTCCGTTATGTGAGATTTTCCGCGCTCCCGAACCGTATTTTTCGGGGAACCGCTGGAATCGCGAACCGTTAGCTGAGGCAATGCGGCGGTGCGCACGGCTGCCGCCGCAGGGATTCGGCGAAGGCAGTTCCTATGGTGATCAAGCACATTCTCGAAGGGGCGCGGCGCTTCAAGCCGGCCCCGAGCCCCGGTGCCCCTCAAGGGCAGAACGGCTTCTGGCGATGGCCGGACTGGGCCCGCTGGGTTTTCAGCCGCAAGGACAAATACCTGATCGGCATACACCCAAGGCGATTGCCGCGAGCCTAGTTGGTCCCGGCGCCGCCCGGCTTCTGGAACAGCTGGCCGTTGCCCATCGTCCGTTCGGATTTCAAGGGCATGAACTCGGCGGGCCTGCCGACATTGTCGACCGTCCACAGCCTGCCCTTGTCGAGATAGAGCTTCTCCATCTCGGACAGGGTGAAGGGGCGGGAGCCGATGCGGCCGAAGATGGCAATCTGGTTGCCGGTCTCGTCCACCGCGCGGTCGCGGTCCAGGCCCTTGGAGAGGGCCAGCGCCGGGGTCTCGGTCTTCTTCCAGGCGATCAGCTCCGGCTTGGGGTCGGGGCTGAAGCCGTAGAAGCGGGGCTGGGATTCCGGCGAGGTCAGCTGGATCACCTTCAGGCCGGCCTCGCCATCGGCGACATAGGCGTAGAGCGAGGCGTTGGTCGTGCCGACGATCACGTCGTGCGCGTCCTTGATCTGCCCGTCGGCGTTGAACATCTGGTACAGCTTGGGCTGGCGCGGCTGCTCGACATCGATGATCGCCAGCCCGTCCGATCCATCCGCGACATAGGCGAAGGTGCGGGCGACATAGACCCGCCGGGCCTGCGTCAACGGTACGGAAGCCGGCATGATCTCCGGCCGATCCGGATTGGTGATGTCGACGACCCTGAGGCCGGTCGTATCGGTGACGAACAGGTAGCGGAACTGCACCGCCGTCGCCGTCGCCGTCGGCAGGTCGATCACAGACCGCACTTTCGGGTTTAACGGATCGTTCATGTCGAGCACGACGATGCCCTTGTCGGCGGCGATATAGAAGGTCGAGCCGGCGATGGTGATGTGCCGGGCGCCGTTCAGGATGCCGCCTTCATTCCAGGTCAGCGCGCGCGTCAGATAATTGTTGCGCGGCTCGCCGTCGGCCATCGTGTCGACATCCACCGCGATCAGGCCTTCCTTCGAATCCGTGATGAAGGCGTAGTGATAGATCGGGTGGAACGGCTGTTCCTCGTTGTCCTTGCGCATCAGGTCGCTGTCGGGGTTGCGCAGCGGCGCGATGGCCTGGTTGGTCGGCAGCGCCACGCAGGTGGCGTCGGCCGAGGCGACATGGGTGTCATGGCCCAGCGGCGAGAACGGGGCGGTGATGATGCGTTCGGAAAAGCCCTTATTGGCGATCGAGGCGATGTCGTAGACGCGGAACCCGTCCGATCCGCCGGCGGTGAACATGTACTCGCCGCGCATTTGCAGGCAGCGCGTTTCGTTGCCTGAGTGATGAAAGGATGTCTGCAGCTCTTTCCCGTGATCCTGGTGTTCCTTGAACCAGTCGGGATAGGCATAGCGATGCAGATAGCTGCCGATCACGGCCTGCGGCTCATCCCATTCGGTGACCTGAACCGCCTCGATGCCGCTCTCTTCGCCCAGCCATGCATTATAGCCGACGAAGTTCGGGAAGTTGGTGCCCAGCAGCAGCAGCTGCGCCATGATCGCGTTGTTGTCGTCCTTCTTGGAGACGTGGCAGTCCTCGCAGGTCTTTGTCTCCACAGTCCGCTCGGTATGCGGATAGTGCGGGGCGAAGGCCTGCGACGAGAAGCCCGAGGCCGAGATCGGCGGCTGCTGGATATAGATCTTCTCGCGATTGATGTTGGTCGATGACAGGATCAGCGCCGAGGAGGAGCGGATCGGCGCGATGATGCCGTTCTTGATCGTGCCGTTCTTGCCCAGGAAGAACATGTCGTCGCGCGAAACCTGCGGGTTGTAGGTCGCGAAGTTCCGGGTCTCGCCGCCCTGGAAGTGGTGGCGTTCGGACTTCCAGTTCGCTTCGATCGGCAGGTGGCAGCCGGAGCAGCTGGTGGTCCATGATGTGTGGCAGGTGATGCACATCATGTTCTTGTCCTGGTGCGCCCGGTTCGAGGCCGGAATGCTGAGACCCCATTTCAGCGACGGGTCTGCCGACATCAGCTTGGCGCGCGCCGCCTTGGGATTGTAGTGCGGGTTGGTCGGGTCGACCGTGTCCTTGACCAGGCTGACCCGCCATTCCAGGCCCGGCGTCACGGACGAGCGCTGATACAGCTCCTTGCCGCGCCATTCGAAGCGCAGCGATCCGTCCTCGTTGCGGATCGAGGTCAGGTCGTGGCCGCCCGGGGGCGCCGCGGGCCCGGAGGTCTTCAGCGTCGGATACTTGTCGGCCGTGCCGTGGCAGTCGAGGCACTGGATCTCGATCGCCGCCGGCACCTCGCCATAGATGAAGCCGTTACCGTGCGCGTCCTGCGAGAAGTGGCAGTCCATGCACTGCATCCCCTTCTCCATATGGATGGAGGCGAGATGCACGGCCTTGTGGAACCGGTCCGGGTCGTCCCAGCTCACCTTGTTGCCCTTGGCGTCCAGCAGGTTGCCCTTGCGGTCCTGCTTGAAGATGGCGCGGAAGTTCCAGCCGTGGCCGTGATAATCGGCGAACTGGGTGTTTTTCAGCGTCGGGTTCAGGTCCGCGACCTTGGACAGGAAATCGACATCGGCCCATTTGCCGCGCGGCGCGGCGCCTTCCGGATTGCGCTCGTTGACCTCGCGGATTTCGCTGTCGCTCGGATATTGCTGCTTCGCCGGCCACATGCTCGGCGCGTCGGACTCATAGTCCCACATCGTGTAGCCCATGAAGGAGTTCACGAAGATGTTCGGCTGGTGCATGTGGCAGACCATGCACTGGCTGGTCGGGATCGCCCGGGTGAAGACATGCTTCAGCGGATGGCCGGATTCGCCGTGCGGGATGGTCGGGTCCACCGTCTGACTGCTGCCGTCGTGGCCGAACTTGGCGTAAGGCCCGGAATGCAGCGGATCGCGGTCGTTGCCGTAGACGACGTGGCAGCCGGCGCAGCCGGAGTTGCGATAGTCGCCCGGCTGATCGTCGGTCCCCAAGAACCACATCATCGGGTCGTTGAGGCGGGTCTTGGTGATGTTGATGACGGCCACGGCAATGCGGTTGCCGGTGCCGCCGTCGCGGTTGGAGGCGTGCAGCTCGGACCGGCCATCCTCGTCCAGCTTCTGGATGCCGCCGCTCTGGTTCGGGTCGCCGATATCGGGGAACTGCGAGCCGGTCACCTTGCCGCCGCGTTCGAATACGCGGAAGATATCGGACGGCTTCATCACCTCCCATGGCGGCAGCGGCAGCAGGCTGCCGATCACGCCGTGGTGCTTGGTCATTTCAGGCGTCGGCTCGACCGGATTGAAGATCTGGGCCGCCTGGCCGTCCTCGGTATAGCCCTCGCCGAGGATCGTATGCTTCATCGGCAGGATGCCGTTGTTATAGGCGCCCGCCTCCCAGAACATCGCCGCGGTCGACATCAGCGAGCGCTGGGTCGCCTTGATCTCGGCGTCGTGGCAGGCGCCGCAGGCCAGGTGCGCGACGCGGTAGTCCGACGGGTTGAGGAACCGGATGAATTGCGGGCTCTCATGATTGAGAGCGGTGTAGGAGCGTTCCGGCTTGGCGCTGTTCGGCCAGCCCCAAATCTCAGGATTCTCGGGCTTTACATGGGCGGCGTCCATCGCCGCCTTGTAGGCCGGGTCGGTGCTGCGGTCGACCGCCGGCGCATGACCTGAAAGCCCTTCGGGCGAGTCGGATTTGCTCGGCCCGAAGGTGATGTTCGTGCCTTCGGGCCGGGTGACGTTCGGATTGCCGCCATGGCAATCGGCGCAGCCCAGCATGATCGCCTTGTTCCGGTGCATCGTCGGCGCGTCGGACTTGGCGTGGCAGGTGATGCAGCCGGTGCTCTTGACGTCGGCCTCGGCCGCCGTCTGAAAGCGCGGCGCGGCCGATGTCGGCCCCATGGCCGTCGGTTCCGCGCGGAGCGGGGCCGAGAGAGCGAGGCACAAGAGGCCGATGGTCAAACCGATGCGTATCATGGCCGCCTCAGTAGGCAAGGATGGCGGTGAGAACCACGGAGTAATAGACCTTGTCCGCGTCGGCCGAGCTGAACAGATCCTTGAAGCCGTCGCCGGGAATCAGTACGGCGCCCGAGGCCCTCAGGATTACGTTCTGCGTGTCGAACGGACGATAGTTCGCGGTGGTCGACAAGTCCCAGCCGATATCCTTTCGGATCGTCCCCTGCTGGCGCAGCACCTCAAGGGGCTGGGTATTGTTGAACCACAGATGGTTGAAGTCGCCGCTGATCCGAA
>DATBAZ010000242.1:0-4101 GCA_036271255.1 Alphaproteobacteria bacterium | reverse complement strand
CAGTAGCCGGGAGGCGGCGGGCCGTAACCACCGCCCGCGGGCGGACCATAACCACCTTGGCCCGGAGGCGGACCATAGGCACGCGGGCGACCGCCGCCATAGCCCGGAACCTGGTTGCCGCGGCTGTACATGCACTGCGAATAGGCGATGTCGTACTGGCGCTGAATGCCGCCCTGCTCATACTGCGAACCATTGGCGCCATAGGCGGTGCCGGCAACTGCGCCGGCGCCCGCGCCGATCGCGGCGCCACGGCCGCCCCCGACTGCCGCGCCGAGACCCGCGCCGAGCAGCGTGCCGAGAACGGCGCTGCCGACCGCGCGGTTGTTCGCGTCGCGCGCCTCGCCGCCGACCTGCTGGTTGGCATAGGCCTGGCACATCGACTGGTCCTGCTGGAACACCTCGAAGGGCTTGCCCTGGCCGGGCATCACCGCAACTCGCGGTCCCATCGGCTCATGCGCGCAGGCCCCCAGAAGCAGGGACGCGGCGACGATGCCGGCAACGGATTGATACGTCTTCATAGATTTCCCCTTATTTACGCGGCACTTCACGCCAGGGCGTGCTGCAGGATGGAACGCTGGGATAGTAGCCCTGCGGATTGTCGCAGTAATACGAATATTGCTGCGGCTGCTGGATGTAGCTGGTCGGCGCAGGCGGCGCGGCATAGACCACCGGCGGCGGTGCCACGACGACGGCGGGCGGGTAGTAATAAGGCCCATAGCCATAGCCATAGCCGAAGCCATAGACCGGCACGCCGATCCCGACGCCGACGAACACGCGGGCATCGGCGTTCTGCGGCATCGCCGCGAAACCGGCCGCGAGCGCCAAACCGCCCAGGATCAAAGCGGATCGTTTCATCATCAGGTTTCTCTCCCTGCTCAAAAACATCTGGAACATGCAAAATGTTCACGCTCAGTGAACGGACACCGGACCGAAATCCGGCGCTGAATGCGCAGTTGCTGGTTCACCGTCGCTACGAACATCGTTGGCTACCGGATTAGAAAAGCTTGATGTCGAAAAAAAGGCGCTGACCGGTGACTTGGCAGTGATCGGGTTTATTCCGTGCCCCGCGCCGCCGCGACGAAATGGGGGACGATCGGAGAACGGTTGTCCTTGAGCCAGGCCAGCACGAGCGGCAGCGGCAGGGTGAAATCGGCGATATCCCGCGCCACGACAGTGGCCGGCGCGCGGTCCTTCTGGCTGGTGATCAGGAAGCCCAGCCCGATCCCCGCCGACACCAGGCAATTGAGGATATCGGCTGACGGATTCTCGGCAACGATGTTGGGGACGATCCCACGATCGCGGAACAGCGCCAGCAGCCGCTCATGGGTCGAGGGGGCGTGCCATTTCGACGGGAAGATCAGCGGCTGGTCCCTGAGGTCGTCCAGCGTGATCCGCGCCTTGCCGGCCAGCGCATGCCCCTGCGGCAGCGCCAGCAGGAAATCGTCGGTCATGATCGGCGTCCAGTCGAACGCCGCCTCATCCCCCGCCTCGGCATAGAAGAAGCCGACATCGATGCGGCCCTTGCGCAAATCCTCGCGCTGGTTCTTGGAGCGCATGGCGATGAGGTCGATCTGCACCTCGGGAAATTCCGACTGGAACCGGCGCAGCGCCTCGGCCAGCAGCGGCTGGGCGGCCACCGCCTCCGTGAAGGCGACCCGCAGATGCCCGGTCTGGCCGCGCTCGACCCGCTGGACCCTGAGCGTCGCCTCGTCGACGGTCTCCAATATCCGGCGCACGTCGGCCAGATACTGCTCGCCGCTGTTGGTCAGCCGCACACCGCGCGGCAGCCGCTCGAACAGCTTCACCCCGCCCAGATCCTCCTCCAGCGCACTGATATGCCGGCTGAGCGCGGACTGGGCGATGTTGAGCCTGGCCGCGGCGCGCTGAAAGTTCTCCTCCTCCGCCGCGGCCAGGAAGAACGGGAAATGCTTGGTGATCATGGCGGGAGATTAGCCTTCTCCCCACAAGATCGGAAACTGCTCTATTCGGCACTTGTCACGGGGTGGAGGCGGATCAAAGATGCGCGCGAATAAAATTCCCTCGCCCGTGGAACGGGAGAGGGTGGGGCCCGCCGCGTTAGCGGTGGGAGGGTGAGGGGGTATTAGAAAGCTCCAAAGCCCCCTCACCCTCCCGCTGCGCGGGCCCCTCCCTCTCCCGCTTTGCGGGCGAGGGGCTTTACGGAGGAAACGATGGCCGATCACATCACCCGCTACGACCGCATGCCGATTCCGGAGCTGGAGGCGAATACCGAGTATTTTCAGGCCGGCAATATTCGGGTCGGTGTCGAGTACCGCGTGCTGAACGATGCCGTGGCCGCCGTTGCCCGCATCAACCTGATGGCATCGTCCGGCGGTGAGACCGGCAAGATCACCGAGATCGACGATTGCGGCGTGTCGCTGCATATCCACGCCATGCAGGACGGCCAGTTGCTCGAGCATCTGCGGTTCGATTGCTTCCAGGAAGAGCCGCATTACCACTATGTCGGATGGCGCAAGAAGACCAACCACGTGCTGCATGTCGACCCGGTTGTCGACGGCGACCCGCTGGCCTGGGCGCTGGAGCGTATTCGCACACGCCTGCCGGCGATGCTGACCCATGCCGGCGCTGACGATGTCGCCGCCGCGGTCGATCAGGCGGCGATCGAAGCGATGATGCCGAAGATCACCGAAGCCGCTTATCGCGCCCGCTACCATTCAGACAAGGCTGCGATCCAGAAGGCATCCGAAAACCGCAACGCAGCCTGATCCAACCTAACTCACTCATTTCCGGAGACTTATCGTGACCAGCTCATCGCTGAAGGCGTCCGACGTGCGCGCCGGCTTGAACCATCCCGTTGTCGACGCGGACGGCCACTATATCGAGACCATGCCGATCCTGAAGCCGTACCTGGTGGATTCGATCCGCGAGCTGGCCGGCGCCGACTTGGCGAAGAAGGTCGAGGGCGGCGCGGCCGGCATGGACTATGACGACACCGTGCTGCGCCCCTGGTCGCGCCTGACCGAGGACGAGAAGAAGAACTCCGGTGTGTCGCGGCCGCCATGGTGGACCCTGCCGGCGGCCAACACGATCGACCGCGCCACCGCCCAGATCCCCGGTCTGATGGCCAAGCGGCTGGACGATATGGGCATCGATTTCGCCGTCATGTATCCCAGCCGCATGCTGACCGCGACCGCGATCGGCGATGCCGAGCTGCGCCAGGCGACCTGCCGCTCGCTGAACAAGTTCTATGCCGAGGTCTACAAGCCCTATTCAGACCGGATGACCCCGGTCGCGCAGATCCCGATGCACACGCCGGAAGAGGCGATCGCCGAGCTGGAATATGCGGTGAAGGTGCTCGGGCTGAAGGCGATCATGATCAATGGCATCGTCCACCGCCCGCTGACCCCGCCCAAGGATGTTTCGGGCGCACAGGTGAACTGGGGCGGCCGCGCCGGTTCCCGCATCGACGTGCTGGGGCTGGACAGCGACTATGACTACGACCCGTTCTGGGCCAAGTGCGTGGAGCTGAAGATCGTGCCGGCATCGCACTCGCCGGGCATGGGCTGGAACTCCCGCCAGTCGCGGTCGAGCTACATGTACAACCATATCGGCTCGTTCGGCGCCTCGATGGAGGCGTTCTGCAAGGGCCTGTTCCTGGGCGGCGTGACCCATCGCTTCCCGCAGCTCGCCTTCGGCATGCTGGAAGGCGGCGTGGGCTGGGCCGTCACCCTGCTGAACGACCTGATCGAGCATTGGGAAAAGCGCAACTCCGAGACCATCTTCGACCTCGACCCGTCGAAGATCGATATCGGCCTGATGATGGACATGTTCTCCCAGTATCAGGACAAGGTCTTCACCCCGGATGCGCCGGGCCTGGCCGAAAGCTTCGCCAAGCTGGAGCCCGAACCGCCCTATTACGATGAATGGGCCGCCTGCGGGATCAAGCGGAAGATGGATATCGTCAACAACTTCGTCCCGAAATTCTATTTCGGCTGCGAGGCTGAGGACACCTCGATCGCCTGGGCCTTCAACACCAAGCTCAATCCCGGCAAGGCCAAGATCCGCGCCATGTTCTCGTCCGACGCCGGCCACTGGGACGTCAGCGACATGACCGGCATCCTG
>DATBAZ010000241.1:0-17913 GCA_036271255.1 Alphaproteobacteria bacterium | reverse complement strand
GGCCGACCAGAACTCGTCATACATCGGGTGGTCGTAATCCTCGACCATCGGTTCGCCCGGCAGCATGACCGCCTTGAAGCCCGCCTTATGCGCGTCCTCCAGCTCCTTCAGCCCGTCCGCGATCGTCCGCATCGAAATCTGCGCCACCCCGATCAGCCGGTCGGGATCCTTGCTGCAATAGTCGATCATCCAGCGGTTATAGGCATCCAGGCAGGCCTTGGCGTAGTCGATGTCCGGGTGGCCGTGCAGGAACATGCCCACGGTCGGGAAGATCACCTCGGCATGCACCCCGTCCTCGTCCTGCACATCCAGCCGCGTGGCGGAATCGAAGGCGGCCGGGTTGATCTCGTGCCAGTCCAGCTTCTTGCCCAGCTTCTGCAGCGGCAGGCCGGCGCCGACCGAACGGCCATAGCCCATGGTCAGCATGCCCTCGATCACCAGCGCGGCGCCCAGCTCCGGCGTCTCGGTTTCATAAGGGATGCGGTCGCGGAATTTGGGATCGATGTCGGTAAAGGCGTTCTGGCGCTCGACGACATGGGAATCCGCTGAAATCAGCGTCTTCGGCAGCATGGTTTTCCCCTCTGGCTTTATGGCTGAGGCCGAGCTTGGGCGGGGGCGGGGAACGTGTCAACCGACGATCGCCGGGGACATGAGGCCGCACCCAAGTGGCGAGACGCCGCTTCATCGTTTATATCAGCCCCATGTCCAAGCCCGCCCGATCGAGCAATACCCCGCTCCTGATCCTGATGATCGCCATGATCGCGGTCGTCGCCGTCGCCGGCGTATCGATCTGGCGGATCACGCAGGCGGGGCCCGCAGCCGGCGCGTCGTCGGGCGTCGATATCGGCGGCCCGTTCACGCTGACCGACCAGAGCGGCGCGGCGGTCACCGACAAGACCTATGACGGGTCCTACCGGCTGATCTATTTCGGCTACACCTTCTGTCCCGACGCCTGCCCGACCGAGCTTGGCGTCATGGCCCAGGCGATCGAGACGATGGGGCCGGCGGGTCAGAAGGTGCTGCCGATCTTCATCACCATCGACCCGGACCGCGACACGGTCCAGCAGCTCAAGACCTACGTCCCGCTGTTCGACAAACGGCTGGTCGGCCTCACCGGCACGCCGCAGCAGATCGCCGCCGTCGCCAAGGCGTACAAGGTCTATTACGCCAAGGCCGACCAGCCCGGCGTCGACACCAAGTCGTACGGCATGAACCACTCGTCCTTCGTCTATCTGATGGATCCGAACGGCAAGTTCCTGACCGTGTTTTCCAGCGACACCGACAGCGACAAGATGGCGGCGGAGATCAGACGCTATATGGACGCGCCGGCGAGCTGAGACGGGGCCCTCCTGCGGCTGCTTGCCGCTAAAATCCGGCGAACCGGATCAAGACATTAACAGTTGTTTCTGTGTTAACCTGTTCGCGGCCCCCTCAAGCCTCGCAGGAACCACCGATGGCCGATGATCAAAAGCCCGCAACGCCGCCGCGCCGCGCCATCGCCCCGCGCATCGCCTTGCCCGCGCAGGACGAGGATATCGCCGCCCTGCGCCGGGCGCTCGTCGCCAAGCTGACCTATGCCGTGGGCAAGGACCCGGAGGCGGCGCAGGAGCGCGACTGGTTCATCGCCACCGCACTGGTCGCCCGCGACCGTATGGTCGACCGCTGGATGCCGTCCACCCGCACCACCTATGCCGAGAAGCGCAAGCGGGTCTATTACCTGTCGCTCGAGTTCCTGATCGGCCGGCTGCTGATGGATTCGCTCTCCAATCTCGGCCTCACCGACACGATACGCGCCGCCCTCTCGGAACTCGGCGTCGATCTCGACCGGCTGCGCCAGATCGAGCCCGACGCGGCGCTGGGCAATGGCGGCCTGGGCCGGCTCGCGGCCTGCTTCCTGGAGAGCATGGCGACCCTGCAGATCGCCAATTACGGCTACGGCATCCGCTACAATCACGGCATGTTCCGCCAGGTCATCCGCGACGGCTGGCAGCGTGAATATCCTGAGAACTGGCTGTCGCTGGGCAATCCGTGGGAATTCGAGCGGCCCGAGGTCAGCCATATGATCGGCTTCGGCGGCACGGTCGACGATGTAGGCGAGGTCGGCGGCCAGCCCCGCCACCTGTGGAAGCCGGCGGAGTTCGTCGAGGCGATAGCCTACGATACGCCGGTGGTCGGCTGGCGCGGCCGCCATGTGAACACGCTGCGCTTGTGGTCGGCGCGGGCGCCCGACCCGCTGCGGCTCGATGCCTTCAACCAGGGCGACCATGTCGGCGCGCTCGCCAACCGCGCTCGTGCCAATGCGATCAGCCAGGTGCTCTACCCGTCCGACGCCACGCCGGCTGGGCAGGAGCTGAGGCTGCGCCAGGAATATTTCTTTTCCTCCGCCTCGCTGCACGACCTCATCTACCGGCACGATCACGAATACGGCGATGTCCGCACCCTGCCGGACCATGTCTCGATCCAGCTCAACGACACCCACCCCGCCATCGCCGTGGCCGAGCTGATGCGGCTGCTGGTCGACGTGCATGAGCTGCCGTGGGAGGAGGCGTGGGACATCACCGTCCGCTCCGTCTCCTACACCAACCACACGCTGCTGCCTGAGGCGCTGGAGAGCTGGCCGGTCCATCTGATGGAGCGGATGCTGCCGCGCCATATGCAGATCATCTACCTGATCAATGCCCGCCATCTCGACGAGCTGCGTGCGGGCGGCCATGTCGACGCGGGGCTGCTGTCGGCGGTGTCTCTGATCGGCGAGGATGGCGGCCGCAAGGTGCGGATGGGCAATCTCGCCTTCCTGGGTTCGCACAAGGTCAACGGTGTCTCGGCGCTGCATACCGAGCTGATGCGCCAGACCGTGTTCCGCGCTTTCCACCACATCTATCCCGACCGGATCGTCAACAAGACCAACGGCATCACCTTCCGCCGCTGGCTGTTCGAGGCCAATCCAGGGTTGACGCAAGTGCTGACCGATGTCGTCGGGCCGCGCGTGCTCGACGATGTCGAGGCGATGAAGAGCTTCGGCGCCAATGCCGACGACACGTCGCTGCAGCAGCGGCTGGCCGAGATCAAGCGCGCCAACAAGGTCTTTCTGTCGAACCTGATCGCCGAGCGCCTGCACATCTCGGTCGACCCGGACGCCATGTTCGACGTTCACGTCAAGCGTATCCACGAATATAAACGCCAGCTGCTCAATATCCTGGAGACGGTGGCGCTCTATCAGTCGATGCGGGCCCAGCCGACGCGCGAATGGGTGCCCAGGGTCAAGATATTCTCCGGCAAGGCGGCGGCCAGCTATCAGCGCGCCAAGCTGATCATCAAGCTGATCCACGACGTCGCCCGGGTGGTCAACAGCGACCCGACCCTGCACGGCCTGCTCAAGATCGCGTTCATCGCCGACTATAATGTCAGCCGGGCCGAGCGGATAATTCCCGCCGCCGACCTGTCGGAGCAGATCTCGACCGCCGGCATGGAAGCGTCGGGGACCGGCAACATGAAGCTGGCGCTGAACGGCGCGCTGACCATCGGCACCTTGGACGGCGCCAATGTCGAAATCCTCGAAAGGGTGGGGGCGGAGAATATTTTCATCTTCGGCCTGACTGCCGATGAGGTCGAGGCGCGGCGGCGGGAAGGCATCGACGCGCAGCATTATATCGAGAACTCTCCCGACCTTCAGGGTGTTCTGGATGCCGTGGGCTCGGGCGTGTTCTCGCCTGACGAACCCGACCGCTATCGCCAGTTGGTGGAGGACATCACGCATCACGACTATTTCATGGTCAGCGCGGACTTCGACAGCTATTCGGCGACACAGCGCAGGGTGGCCGCGCTCTGGCACGACCGGCATGCCTGGTGGCGGTCATCGATCCTCAATACCGCCAATGTCGGCTGGTTCTCGTCGGATCGCACGATCCGCGAATATTGCGACGACATCTGGAACGTTCCGGTTCCGGTGCGCTGACCCGTGACGGAAGCCTGGAAAGCCAGCGAGCCCGATGTCGGCGCCATCGTCGGCGCGCGCCATCCCGATCCGTTCGGTATCCTCGGCCCGCATGGCGCTGAAGGCGGCGTGGTCATCCGTGCCTTCGTCCCCGGCGCGTCGACGCTCAGGGTGGAGGAAACCGACGGGACCGAGATCGCCACGCTGATGCAGCGCCATCCGGACGGCTTTTTCGAGGGGCTGGTGACCGGCAGGGGCGACCGCTTCACCTATTGCCTGGCCGCCTCGAACGGGCCCAACGCGTGGAAGCTGCACGACCCCTATATGTTCGGCCCGGTCCTGGGCGAGATGGACGACTTCCTGCTGGTCGAGGGCACGCACAAGCAGCTCTATGAGCGGCTGGGCGCCCATCCGATGGTCGTGGATGGGGTCCATGGCGTGCATTTCGCCGTCTGGGCGCCCAATGCAAAGCGCGTGTCGGTGGTTGGCGGCTTCAATGCCTGGGACGGCCGGCGCCACCAGATGCGCAAGCGCATCGACAGCGGCATCTGGGAAATCTTCGCCCCCGATATCGGCGAGGGCACGATCTATAAGTTCGAGATCGTCGGCAAGCAGGGCCGGCTGCTGCCGCTCAAGGCCGACCCGTTCGCCTTCGCCTCTGAACTGCGGCCCGAGACCGCCTCGGTCGTGGCGCGGACCGACAATTTCACCTGGACCGACGACGCCTATATCGAGGCCCGGGGCAAGAAGGACTGGCGGCGGGAGCCGATCTCGATCTACGAAGTCCACCTCGCCTCATGGCGGCGGCCGGCGCAGAATTTCTTCTACAGCTATGACGAGATCGCCGAAAAGCTGATCCCCTACGTCAAGGACCTCGGCTACACCCACATGGAGCTGATGCCGATCAACGAGCACCCGCTCGACGACAGCTGGGGCTATCAGCCGATCGGCCTGTTCTCGCCCACCTCCCGCCACGGCGAACCGGCCGGGTTCGCCCGCTTCGTCGACCGCGCCCATGCCGCCGGAATCGGCGTCATCGTCGACTGGGTGCCGGCCCATTTCCCGACCGACGAGCAGGGGCTGGCGCTGTTCGACGGCACCAAGCTCTATGAGGACCCGGACCCCAAGCGGGGCTTCCACCCGGACTGGAACACCAACATCTACGATTTCGGCCGGCGCGAGGTTGCGAACTTCCTGGCGGCGAGCGCGCTCTACTGGCTCGACCGCTATCATATCGACGGGCTCAGGGTCGATGCGGTGGCCTCGATGCTGGAGCTCGATTTCTCGCGCAAGCCGGGTGAGTGGTCGCCCAACAAATATGGCGGCAACGAGAACCTGGAGGCGATCGCCTTCCTCAAGCGGGTCAATGTGCTGGCCTATGGCGAGCACCCCGGCACCTTGATGATGGCCGAGGATTCGTCGGACCGCACCGGCATCTGCACGCCCGTGCATGAGGGCGGGCTGGGCTTCGGGTTCAAGTGGAACCTGGGTTGGATGCACGACACGCTGGACTATCTGAAGCTCGATCCGCTGTTCCGCCAGCAGCATCACGACGAGCTGACCTTCGGCCTGCTCTATGCCTTTACCGAGAATTTCATCCTGCCGCTGTCGCATGACGAGGTGGTTTATGGAAAGCGCTCGCTGGTGGCGAAATTCCCCGGCGACGAGTGGCAGCAATTCGCCACCTTGCGCGCCTATTACGGGCTGATGTGGGGCTTCCCGGGCAAGAAGCTGCTGTTCATGGGGCAGGAGTTCGCCCAGTGGAAGGAGTGGGACTTCCATATCGAGCTCGACTGGCCGTTGCTCGAGCCCGACCATCCGATGAACCGGGGCGTGCGCGACTGCGTGCGCGACCTGAATCGCCTTTACGGCACCGAGCCCTCGCTCCATGCCCGCGACAGCGAGCAGGAGGGGTTCCAATGGGTCGTGGTCGATGACAAGCAGCAATCGATCTATGTCTGGATGCGGCTCGGTGGTCCAAACTCGGTACCGCTCGTAATAATATCAAACTTCACGAGCGTGCCGCGTGAGAATTATGGTATTGGACTGCCGCACGCTGGTGTTTGGCGGGAAGTGATGAACACGGACGCGACGCAATATGGGGGCTCCGGGGTCGGCAATCTGGGCGCGGTCACCGCGACCGCCGTGCCCTCTCATGGCTTCCCCGCTTCCGCCTCCGTGACCGTTCCCCCGCTCGCCACGGTCTATCTGCGGCTCGATCCCAGCACGGTCCCGCCGCCGCCCGCCGTCAAGAAGAAGTCCGAACCGAAAAAGCCCGAACTCACCAAATCAGCCAACTAAGCACGAGGTTCTCCATGGCTACGCCTCCTCTCCCAGGCGCCGCAGGCGCCGGCGGTCCGCTCGCCCGTCATGCCATGGCCTATGTGCTGGCCGGCGGCCGGGGATCGCGGCTGATGGAACTGACCGATATCCGCGCCAAGCCGGCGGTCTATTTCGGCGGCAAGTTCCGCATCATCGATTTCGCGCTGTCCAACGCGCTCAATTCCGGCATCCGCCGCATCGCCATCGCCACCCAGTACAAGGCGCACAGCCTGATCCGGCACCTGCAATATGGCTGGAACTTCTTCCGCCCGGAACGTAACGAAAGCTTCGATATTCTGCCGGCCAGCCAGCGCGTGTCCGAGCAGCAATGGTATGTCGGCACCGCCGACGCCGTGTACCAGAACATCGACATCATCGAGGCGCACGACCCGCGCTATATCGTCATCCTGGCCGGCGATCACATCTACAAGATGGATTACGAGCAGATGCTGCAGCAGCACGTCGAGAGCGGAGCCGACGTGACCGTCGGCTGCGTCGCCGTGCCGGTCGAGGAAGCCCCGGGCTTCGGCGTCATGCATGTCGACGAGACCGACAAGATCATCGCGTTCCTGGAAAAGCCGGCCGATCCGCCGCTGATGCCGGGCAGCACGAACATGTCGCTCTGCTCGATGGGCATCTATGTCTTCGAGACCAAGTTCCTGTTCGATGAGCTGCGCCGCGACGCCGCCGATCCGGACTCCGAGCATGATTTCGGCAAGAACATCATTCCGCGCATCGTCGAGGCCGGAAAGGCCGTGGCCCATCCGTTCGAACGGTCCTGCGTGCGCAGCCGGGATGAGAAATCGTCCTATTGGCGCGATGTCGGGACGCTGGACGCCTATTACGCCGCCAATATCGACCTGACCGACGTGGTGCCGGAGCTCGACCTTTACGACAATGACTGGCCGATCTGGACCTACAGCCAGATGGCGGCGCCGGCCAAGTTCGTCCATGACGAGCCGGGGCGGCGCGGCCTTGCCATCTCCTCGGTCGTGTCGGGCGGCTGCATCGTGTCGGGCGCGTCCTTGCGGCGGACGATGCTGTTCACCGACGTGCGCGTGCATTCCTATGCCAGCATCGAGGGCGCGGTGATCCTGCCTGGGGCCGAAATCGGCCGCGGCGCGCGTCTGCGCAACGTCATTATCGAGCGCGGCACCCGGATACCCGACGGCCTCCAGGTCGGCTGGGACCCCGATCTCGACGCCCAGCGCTTTCGCGTCACCTCCAAGGGTATCTGCATGATCAATCAGCATATGATCGACGCGATGGGTAATTGACGGTGAAAGTCCTCGCCGTCGCCTCGGAAATCTATCCGCTGATCAAGACCGGCGGGCTGGCCGACGTGGCCGGCGCGCTGCCGGCCGCTCTGAAGCCCGAAGGGATCGAGGTCCGCACCATCGTGCCGGGCTATCCCGCGGTCATGGCCGCCCTGTCGGAGGGCGAGACGGTCATGATGATGGGCGACAGCTTCGGCGGCGCCGCCCGGCTGGTGGCCGGCAAGGCCAAGGGGCTCGACATCATCGCGATCGATGCCCAGCACCTCTTCGCCCGGCCAGGCAATCCCTATCTCGGCCCCGACGGCAAGGACTGGCCGGACAACTGGCGGCGCTTCGCGGCGCTGGCGCGGTCCGCCGCCGATGTGGCGCTGGGCGCGATCGAGGGCTACCGGCCCGATGTCGTCCATGCCCATGACTGGCAGGCCGCGCTCACCTTCGCCTATACGAATTTCGCCGCATCCCGGCCGGCCTCGGTCATGACGATCCACAATCTGGCCTTCCAGGGCCAGTTCTCGCCGGCCCTGTTCCCGGCGCTGGGCCTGCCGGCGGAGGCGTTCGGCGCCAACGGCATCGAATATTACGGCGCCATCGGTTATCTGAAGGCGGGCCTCTATTACGCCGACCGCATCACCACCGTCTCGCCCGGCTATGCCGCCGAAATCCGCACCCCGGAGGAGGGGATGGGCATGGACGGGCTGCTGCGCGCCCGCAGCGGCGTGATGAGCGGCATCCTGAACGGCATCGACGAGGATGCCTGGAACCCAAAGACAGACCCGCATCTCGCGGCCAACTATACCAAGAAGACTGCGGTCGGCGCCCGCGCGCTCAACAAGGCGGCGCTCCAGGCCCGGCTCGGCCTCGACCAGGACCCGAACGCGCCTTTGTTCGGCATCGTCAGCCGCCTCACCTGGCAGAAGGGTGTCGACCTGCTGCTCTCCAACATCCCGACGCTGATCGAGCAGGGGGCGCAGCTCGCCGTGCTCGGCTCGGGCGAGCCGGGGGCGGAGCAGGGGTTCCACAATGCCCAGGCCATCCATCCCGGCCGGATCGGCAGCTGGATCGGCTATGACGAGGCGCTGGCGCACCAGGTGCTGGCGGGGTCGGACGTCATATTGGTGCCATCGCGCTTCGAGCCCTGCGGCCTCACCCAGATGTACGGCCTGCGCTATGGCACCTTGCCGTTGGTGGCGCGGGTCGGCGGCCTTTCCGACACGGTCGTCGACGCCAACCCTGCCGCGCTCGGCCGGGGTGTCGCCACCGGCGTGCAATTCGCCCCGGTGACCTATGAAATGATGAAGGTCGCGCTCGAACGCACCGTGGCGCTCTATCGCCAGCCGGATGTCTGGAAGAAGGTGCAGGCCAACGCCATGGCGCAGGACGTGTCCTGGACCGACCCGGCCCGCCGCTACGCCGCCTTGTTCCGCGAACTCGTTCCCAGCGCCTGATGTCATTGTCGGTTTTGGACAGCGGCTCGCCCGAGCCGCTCGGCGTTACACTCACGCCCAACGGCGTGAATGTCGCGGTCTTTTCCGCCCACGCGACGTCTATCGAATTCTGCCTGTTCGATGAGGCGGGCGAACGCGAGGTCCGCCGGGTCATCCTGCCGGAAAGGACCGGCGACATTTTCCATGGGGAAATCGGCGACGTGCCGGCGGGGTCGCGCTACGGCCTGCGCGCCCACGGGCCTTTCGCCCCGCATGAAGGGCACCGCTTCAACCCGTCCAAGCTGCTGATCGACCCCTACGCCCGCGCCATCGATCGCCCGTTCAGGCTGCATCCGGCGATGTATGGCAGCATGACCGACAACCTGCCGGGCAACGAGATGCCGAACTGGGAGGACAGCGCGCCTGTCATGCCCAAGGCGATCGTCCTGCCGGCGGTAGCTGCCCTCGCACCCAAGCTGCTGACGTCCTGGGGCCGAACGGTGCTGTACGAGCTGCATGTGCGCGGCTTCACCATGCGCAACGCGGCGATTCCCGAGGCCTTGCGCGGCACGTTCGGCGGCCTGGCCCATCCGGCGGCGATCGAGCATCTGACGCGGCTCGGCGTCACCACGGTCGAGATCCTGCCGGCTGCCGCCTGGATCGAGGAGCGGCACTTGGCGGCGCTCGGCCTCACCAACTATTGGGGCTACAACACCGCCGCTTACATGACGCCCGACCCCAGTCTCGCCCCGGGCGGCTGGGAGGAGGTGCGGGCGACGGTGGCGGCGCTGGCCGAGGCGGGGATCGAGACGATCTCCGACATCGTGCTGAACCACACCGCCGAGGGTAATGCGCGCGGGCCGACCCTGTCGATGAAGGGGCTGGACAACGCGTCTTACTACCGGCTGCGCCCGGACGACCCGGCCGGCTATTGCGATGAGGCCGGCTGCGGCAACGTGCTGGCGCTGGACCGGCCCCATGTCGTGCGGCTGGCGATGGATGCGCTGCGCGCCTGGGCCGAGTTGGGCGGCGTCCACGGTTTCCGCTTCGATCTCGCTCCGGTGCTGGGCCGCCGGCCCGCCGGGTTCGATCCGATCGCGCCGCTGCTCACTGCCATTTCCCAGGACCCGCTGCTGCGCGACCTCAAGATGGTCGCCGAACCCTGGGATGTCGGCATCGGCGGCTATTGGGTCGGCCATTTCCCCGGCGGCTGGGGCGAATGGAACGACAAGTTCCGCGACGAGACACGCCGCTTCTGGCGCGGCGACGCGATGGGGCTGGGCGAGATCGCGACCCGGCTCGCCGGCTCCGCCGATCTGTTCGCCTCCAAGCACCGGCCGTCGCGCGGGGTCAATTTCGTCATCGCGCATGACGGCTTCACCCTGGCCGACCTCGTCTCCTATGAGCACAAGGCCAACTTCGCCAACGGCGAGGAAAACCGCGACGGCAGCGACAGCAACCATTCCTGGAACAACGGCGCCGAAGGGCCGAGCGACGATCCCCACATCCACGCGGCGCGGCTCAACGACCAGCGCGCCCTGCTGGCGCTGCTGCTGCTGTCGCGCGGCACGCCGATGCTGTCGATGGGCGCGGAGCTCGGCCACAGCCAGCATGGCAACAACAACGCCTATGCCCAGGACAACGAGATTTCCTGGATCGACTGGGCCAAGGCCGATACGTCGATCAGGGACTGGACGGCGCGGCTGATCGGCATCCGTTCCGACCATGCCGCCTTCCGCGAAGACCGCTTCCTCACCGGCCGGCCCGTGGCCGGCGGAGTGCTGCCGGATGCCGAATGGTTCGCGCCCGACGGCAAGGCGATGGAGGTCGCCGACTGGAACGATCCGCACGGGCCGGTCCTGGTCCTGGTCCTTGCCGCCCAGGCCGATCGCGTCGCGCTGGCGATCAATCGCGGCTCCGCCCCGGGCCGGATCGCGGTGCCCGATGCCCGACAGGGCCATGTCTGGCAGCTCGTCGCCGACAGCAGCGCGCCCGATCGCGCGGTGATCGGCATCGACGCGCCGATCGATATCCCGCCGCGCGCCATCCTGGTGCTGGCCGAGGCCGAACAGCTGGCGCCCGCCGCGATGCGTAAAGGCGGCTCCGACATGCTCGACCGCCTGGCCGAGGCTGCCGGCATCGCCGGCACCTGGGAGGGGGCGGATCATTCCCTCCACACCGTCGGCGACGACACCAAGCGGGCTTTGCTCAAATCGCTGAACCTGCCTGCCGGCACCGAGGCCGAGGCGCAGCTGACTCTTAATCAGCTGGTCGAGGACCGCGACCGCCGCCCGCTGCCGTTCGCGCTCACCATCTGGGCGAACGAGCCGGCTGTGGTCCCGATGCCGCTGCAGCGCGGTGCGCCGCGCAGGCCGATCGCGCTCGCCATCACCCTGGAAGGGGGAGATACGCGCTCAGTCCGCTTCGGCACCGGCGAGGGCAGCGTCTCCACCGTCATCGCCCCGGATGGGCGGGAGCATCAGCTCTGGCGTGTTGCCCTGCCGGCACTCCCGGTCGGGCGTCACCGGCTGCAGCGGGAGGATGCGCCCGACGCCGTTTGCTTCCTGACCGTCGCGCCGCCCAAGGCCTGGCTGCCGCCGCAGCTGAGGGACGGCGGCCGCGCCTTCGGCATCGCGACCCAGCTCTATGCCACGCGTGGCAGTGCCGATCAGGGCATCGGCGACTTCACCGTGCTGGGCGACCTCGGTGCCGAGGCGGCGCGGCAGGGCGCGTCGATGGTGGTCATCAACCCGATCCACGCCCTGTTCGCCGGCGAGCGGGGCAGGGCGAGCCCCTATCAGCCGAACGACCGGCGCTTCCTCGACCCGATCTATCTCGATGTCGGCCGGCTGGGCGAGGACGGGACGGGCAGGGCGCACGACCTCTTCAATACTCATTCCGGCGCCTTCGCCGCGCAAGGCGCGACGCCGGATGTCAGCTACCGCAATGTCTGGGGCCTGAAAGCGCAGATATTGGAGCGCAGCTTCACCGACTTCGAGGCGGCGGTCCTGGCCAACCCGGAGGGTGAGGCGGCCCAGAATTTCGAACGCTTCATCGCCGCCGGCGGGGCGACACTGGAACGCTTCGCCATCTTCGAGGCGATCTCCGAGACCCGGCCGAACGAACCCTGGATGCGCTGGAGCGATGGGCTGGCCGACGCCTTCAGCGCCGGGGTCGAAAGCTTCGCCTGGGCGCATCGCAGCCGCGTGCGTTTTCACCAGTATCTGCAATATCTCTGCGACCTGCAGTTCGCGGCGACCGACCGCAGGGTGCGCTCGGTGGGTCTCGGCCTCGGCATATTGCGCGACCTCGCCATCGGCGGCGCGCCCGACGGGGCGGAGGTCTGGACCCAGCCCGACATGTACGTCAAAGGCGTCTCGATCGGCGCGCCGCCCGACCTGCTGGCCACCACCGGCCAGATTTGGGGCCTGCCGCCGGTCGACCCGCATCGCCTCGCCCGCACCGGCTTCGCGTCCCTCGCCACGCTGCTGGCCGCCAATATGCGCCATGCCGGCGGCATGCGGATCGACCATGCGATGGGGCTGACCCGCCTGTTCTGGGTGCCGGACGGGGCCGAGGGCAAGGACGGCGCCTATGTCGCCTATCCGTTCAAGGACACGCTGGGCCAGGTGACCCTGGAGAGCAACCGGTCCGAATGCCTAGTCGTGGGCGAGGATCTGGGCACGGTGCCGCGCGGCTTCCGCGAGCCGCTGGCCGAGGCCGACGTCCAGGCCTATCGCGTGCTCTTCCTCGAGCGTGACGGCGTGGGCTTCAACAAGCCGGCTACCTACACGCAGAATGCGCTCTCCTGCATCTCGACCCACGACCTGCCGACCTTCGCCGGCTGGTGGGAGGGGGCCGACCTGCACGAGCGGGCGCTGCTCAACATCATCCCGATGGCGACGCTCGGCGAGGCGCTGGAGACCCGCGAGGACGAGAAGAAAGAGCTGGTGAAGGCCCTGGTCGCCGAGAGGTTCCTGACCGACCCCGGCGAGGCGGAGCTCAAGGCCGAGCAGGTCGTCCCCGCCGCGCACGCCTATGTCGCCAGCGCCCGCTCCACTCTCGTCGTCGCCCAGACCGACGACTTGGCGGGCGAGCGCATCGCGGTCAACCTGCCGGGCACCAGCAACGAGCGGCCGAACTGGCGGCGCAAGATCATGACGCCGGTGCCGGAATTGTTGAACCGGCCCGGCGCCCAGGCCATCCTGGACGTGCTGCGGCAGGCGCGGCCACGCCAGGACGTCAATCAACCAAAGGACACAGGGGAAGCATCATGACCGCGACGACGCACGAGATCAGGACCGAGGAAGGCACCATCCCCACCCATGTCTTCATGCCTGACGGGCAGAAGCCCAAGTCGGCGATCCTGTTCTATATGGACGGGCTCGGCATTCGGCAGGCGCTGCTCGACATGGCGGCGCGCATGGCCTCGCACGGCTATGCCGTGCTGCTGCCCAACCTCTATTACCGCGCCGGCCAGTCCGAACCGATCGATCCGATGAAGGATCGCGACCGGATGATGCAGCTGGTCATGTCGGTCACCAATGCCGGCACCATGAACGACACGAAGCACCTGCTGGCCTTCCTCGACAGCCAGCCTGGCCTTGCCGGGGCCAAGGTCGCCTGCGTCGGTTATTGCATGGGCGGCGCGCTCTCATTGACGGCGGTCGGCACCTACACGGACCGGGTCACGGCGGCGGCCTCGCTGCACGGCGCCCGCCTCGCCACCGACGCCCCGGACAGCCCGCACCGGCTGGCGCCGAAGATGAAGGGCGAGGTCTATGTCGGCGTGTCCGAGATCGACCCCTATCTGGCCGAGGGCGAGACGGAGCGGTTGGAAACCGCGCTCAAGGACGCCGACGCCAAGGCCATGGTCGAGATCTATCCCGGCGTCCAGCACGGCTTCGCCGTGCCGGGCATCCCAATCTATGACCGCGACGCGTCGGAGCATCATTGGGATCGGATCCTGGGGTTGTTCGGGCGGAATCTGCCGAACTGAGCCCGCCCGCGCCTACATTTTATCGTCATGACCGGGCTTGACCCGGTCATCCACGGGGAATGTCCGGGCGCCAGCCTGCGTAATTCAGCGCTGGTGGAGGGGCGTGGATGGCCGGGTCAAGCCCGGCCATGACGATGTTTTGAGAGTGGAATTGTCCCTACTCATACCGCAGCTTCGGATGCGTATGCTCCCCGCGCCCTTCCGGCGTCACGTCGAAAAGGTTCCACATCGGCCAAATCAGGTCGACATGGCGGTCGTTCTGGCCCGGGTCGGCCTTGCGGAACAGCAGTTCGGTGCACCAGAAATGGCGGATCTTGCCGTCGCGGCGGGTGAAGACGTTCAGCGCCGGCATCTGGGCGCCGGTCTCCTTCTCGCCGTGATAGTCGGCGTTGTAGTCGTTGCCTTCCGATGACAGCAGCCTGAGCTGCGTCCAGCCGCGCTCACTGGCGACGGCGCGGATGCGGGCCATGGGGGACTTGGCCACCGCCACCAGCGCCGCGCGCGGCAGCACGTGCTGCACCGTCGCGTCGAGCCCGTCGAGGATCGAGGTGCAGGCGGGGCAGGGGGCCTCCATCTTCGGGCTGTACATATAGCTGTAGACGATCAGCGTATCCTTGTCCCCGAACAGCTCGGACAGCCTGACCGCCCCATCGTCGCTGTCGAACACGTAATCTTCCGGAATCTCGCCGCCCGGCGGCAGCGCACGGCGCAGCGCGGCGACGGTCTCGATCTGGCGGCGCAGGCCGGCCTCGGCCTCCAGCAGCGTATTGCGGGCGTCGCGATAGGCGGCGTTTTCGTTGGGGAAACGGATCTGGTGCATGGCTTCGGACATGGGTCTTCTCCTTTAAAGCCGGGCGGGTTTCGGGGCGATCTGGCGGACCGCGGCGGCGATCAGGATCGCCAGGTCGGCCGCCAGCGCGAGGCAGCGCCAGCAATGGGTGGTCCCGCAGGCCGAACCCGTCAGCATCGGCGGGTCGATCGTGGCGGCGAGCCACACGGCGATGGCGCCTGCGAACAGGTCGAACGCCGTCATCGCCAGGGTTATTGGCAGGGGTTTCATGCTGCCTCCTGCGCGTAGCGGTATTTCGGCTGCCAACCGTTCGCCCCTTCCGGCAGCAGGTCGAACAGATGCCAGGTCGGGCAGAAATCGTCGCCCGGCTCGAAGCCGGCATCCGACAGGCGGACGATACCCGTGCCGGTCTTGCGGAACACGGAGACGCCCGGCCAGTAACGCTGGTCCCGCCTGTAGCCCATATCCTCTGCGAAGCTGGAGCCCTGGTGGGATACCATGCGGAAACGCCAGTTCCGCGACGCCTTGAACGCCGCCTGCGTCTCGGGGTCGTCGGGTGAGGAGACGACGAAGGCTGCACGGCTCGCCAGATGCTCGGAGACGCCGTTGAACCCGTCCGCCCACAAGGTGCAGTAGCTGCAGCCCCTGCCCATATTGTGGATGACGAACAGTTCCGGCTTGTCGCCGAACAGCTCGGACAGCGTGACCTCGCCCTCGGTCGTGCGGAAGTGGTAATCCTCCACCGGGTCGGGCTCGACCTCGGCCTGCAGCGCCCGCATTTCGTGGCGCAAGGTCTCGATCTGGCCGCGATAGGCCTTCAGCCGCTCGGCTGTGTCCGCATAGTTCACGGGTGCTCTCCTCTTCGTCAGTCGGTAACGGATGGGTCCCGGTGGGAGGCTTCGACATCCAGCGCGATCAGGTGCTGCGCCAGAGTGTCGAACTGGGCCTGCCAGTATTTGCTGTAGCGGTTGACCCACACGGCGACGTCGGCGATCGGGCCGGCATCCAGGCTGCATCGGCTGATCCGCCCGGTGCGCGCCTGCTTCACCAGCCCGGCCCGCACCAGCACCTGGATGTGGCGCGAGACCGCCTGTAGCGAGATCGAAAACCCCGCCGCGATCTCCGACACCAGCAGGTCGTTCCCGTCCAGCCGCTCCAGAATGTCCCGCCGCACCGGATCGGACAGGGCGAAGAACACCTGATCCAGCCGGTCGGAATCCGGGTTCGTGGAACGGTTCAGCGGGATGACGTTTGTGTCGGCCATGGGAGACAATTATCAACATAGTGATTGATAGTCAACCGATATGTTGATTGTTGAGTCGTCGTTCCGCATTTCCCTGGTTCGTCATTCCCGCGAAGGCGGGAATCCAGGGGGCCGGGAACAGGGTAGGGGATATGCCGCCGCGGACGCGGCTTTGGTCTGGATTCCCGCCTTCGCGGGAATGACGGCCGGAGAGGGAGGAGAGGCGGTGCCTCTCCTTAAAGGAACCAGTGCTTCTCGTAGACCAGGGTGAAGGCGACCAGCAGCAGCGGGACCACCCAGGCGACGGCCGCGGGCAGCTTGGCGGCGATCTTGTTCGGGACGATCGCGGCCACGACCAGCCCGGCGATCAACGCCGTGGTCATCCAGCCGTAATACATCATCGCCGGCCCGGCTTCCTTGGCCGGCAGCTTGTCCAGGCTGATCCGGTTCAGCAGCGGATAATAGGCGAAGGCCTGCCAGCCGAAATTATAGGCGAGCACATAGACGACCGTCGCGACCAGCGAGAAGACGGCGAAGCGGGCATGCATGGTCATTGGCCGAACCCCTTGATGTTGTTGAGGATATGGCCGACCAGAAAGCCGTACCAGATGAAGAAGGCGAGGGTCGCGGTGATGATCTTGCGCGCCGTTGCGCTTCCTTCCGCCAGCGGCTTCTTCCAATAGAGCCAATAGGCCGGCAGCATGAACAGGCCGATGGCGATGAAATGCTCCTTGATCTCGAAGATGCCGTTGGCCTTGGGCAGGTTGAGATCCTCCAGCGCCGTGCGGATCTCCAGCCGATAGGGCGCATAGACGATGTCGCCCAGGATCGCCGCGGCGATGTAGAGCACGATCATGGCGTTGGTATAGGCCGCGCCGTTCACCGCGCCGTAACGTTCGATGAAGTTCTTGGCCGGCGCCGGTTTCCTGAAAGCGCTATAGGTCTGATGGGTGATGCCGCCGAGCAGCGCCACCGCCAATAATCCGTGTATAATCAACAATGTAGTGAACATGGATTCCCCCTCCCCGCGGGGCATTCACGCGTGTCCCTGACCGATAGACGATAACATGATGGAAAACCTCAGTACGAGGATGAGAAATTTTTAATTTTTCTCGCAAGCTTGCCCTTGGCACCTTCTCCCCGATATTCCGGGGTGACGATGAGCAAGGCATTCACCAAGGAAACCGAGACCGACGACGAGGACGATCTCGTCGACGATAGTCCGGCGCTGCCGGCAGGTTCCAAGAACTACATGACCCAGGCCGGGTTCGAGGCGCTGCGCCGCGAGTATCGCGCGCTGCTGCATGTCGAGCGGCCGAAGATCGTCGAGGTCGTGTCCTGGGCCGCCGGCAATGGCGACCGGTCCGAGAACGGGGATTATCTCTACGGCAAGAAAAAGCTGCGCGAGATCGACCGCCGCGTCCGCTTCCTGTCCAAGCGGCTTGAGATCGCCGAGGTGGTCGACCCCGCCCAGCGGACCAATTTCGATCAGGTCTTCTTCGGCGCCACCGTCACCTATGCGCGCGAGGACGACAGCGAGCACACCGTCACCATCGTCGGCATCGACGAGGCCGATGTCGACAAGGGCCAGGTCAGCTGGATCTCCCCCATCGCCCGCGCGCTGCTGAAGGCCCGGGTGGGCGACACGGTCGATATCCGCACGCCCACCGGCAAGGAAACGATCGAGGTGCTGAAGATCGTTTATGAGGGTGCGAACGGCTGACGCGGGGCCATCACCGATTTCTCAGCGCTGTATGACGCTACATTTCCACCCTTACCGTCATGCCCGGGCTTGACCCGGGTATCCACGCGCATCCACCTTCACGAAAGCCGGGCATTTGCGCTCGTGGCACCCCGTCGATGCCCGGGTCAAGCCCGGGCATGACGGTTTAAGATTACGTTCGCGCTCAATCTATAAGCGAGG
>DATBAZ010000240.1:0-7415 GCA_036271255.1 Alphaproteobacteria bacterium | reverse complement strand
GCGATCCTGCTCGAGCTCGCCCGCGCCGGCGCGGCCAGGGCGCTTGAGGTGGTCGTGGTATCCGAGGGCAGGGCAGCCGACTGGCTGAGACGGGCGAAGACGGCCGACGGCATCGGGAACCTGACCGTGCTGCCCTTCCAGCCGATGAAGCGCTACCCGGAGCTGCTCGGCGCGGGCGACATATTGCTGGCGATCCTCGGCGCCGAGGCGGCGGCGTTCAGCGTGCCGTCGAAGATACTGAGCTATCTCGCGGCCGGAAAACCAGTGGTCGCCGCCATCGCACGCGACAATGACGCGGCGAAGACGATCGAAGCCATCGGCGCCGGGAAGGTCGTCGCGCCCGACGACACCGCGGGCTTCGTCGATCGGGTCCTGGCGCTGGCCGGCGATCCGGAACTGCGGACATCGATGGGCGCGAACGCCCACGCCTTCGCCGAGGCGAACTTCGCGGTCGACACCATCGCCGACCGCTTCGAGGCGGTCTTCGCCGACGCGATGGCGCACTGCCACGGCGCGCCACGGCGATGACGCCTCCCCTTACCTGGTCTGTCGTGCTGACGACCTATAACCGCCCAGCCATGCTGAACCGGGCGATCCAGAGCTGCCTAGCCCAGACCGTGCCGTG
This sequence comes from Alphaproteobacteria bacterium, assembly GCA_036271255.1. Lineage (GTDB taxonomy): Bacteria > Pseudomonadota > Alphaproteobacteria > BOG-932 > Roseiterribacteraceae > BOG-932. The sequence continues at coordinate 6,790 of DATBAZ010000240.1, read as the reverse complement.
CGAGATCGTCATTGTCGACGACGGTTCCGCTGCCGAAAGCCAGGCGGTGGCCGGCCGGTTTCCGCAAGCGATCTATATCCGCAACCCTGCCAATGTCGGACACTCCCGCTCCGTCAATATCGGCATGGCGCGGGCAAGCGGGCATTGGATCAAGCATCTGGACGACGACGATTTCCTGCACCCCGACTGCCTGCGCCGCACCGGCGACGTAATCGCGTCCGCCCACGGGCGCGGGTACGATCCCAAGATCGCGAGCTGCGTATCGACCAATGTCGATATCGACGAGAAGCCGCGCTCACGGACCGCTTCATTGCCGGCGGACGGTCCGATGCTGATCGCGCGACGGGACGTCGTCAGGATCATGATGCTGGACCAGGCGCCGTTCGGCACGCCGGCCCAGGTCGCGCATGAACGCGAGGCCGGGCTGAGGGTCGGCGGCTGGAACGAGGCGCGGCCCTTCAAGTTTCAGAACGGTGACGAGGCAGAGTTCTGGATCAAGCTGGCGCCGCAGGGCGACATGATCTTCATTCCGGAACCTCTGGCCTACCGCACGCTGTGGAGCGGCAACGAGGCGCCGTCCCCTCTCGACCGCCTGCATATCAGCCGGTACCTCAAAGGCCGGATCCGGGAACAGGCGACCGGCGAACCGGGCGCGGCCGTCCCCCCCGAAATACTGCGCTATCTCGACCTGCACTGGGGTTTGGTGGCATTGAAGGAGGGAAACCTCTCGACAGCTTTGAAACTGCTACCGCGCGGCATGCTCTACCCGAAGTCATACACCCTGATCCGCCGCCGCCGCCGCTTCGCCGACGCGATGCAATGCGCCATCGCGCTGGATTGAGAGCGGCATGGTAAGCGTCAGCCCGGACGTAGGCGTCGGCCACGAAGAATTGGGACTACCGGACGCGCGCCGGGGGCTGTCGCGCCGCGACCTGACCCAGATCGTCGTCTTCGTCATCGTCGCCCAGCTCCTGATCCTGGGCGTGGCGGGTTCTAGCCTTCTGTCCCTGGCCCTCCTCACGGCGCTGGAGGGCGGCTGCTATGCCCTGATCTATAAATTCGGCGGCATCGACATCAATGCCGGCATCGTGCTGGCGATCGGGCTGGCGCATCTCATCATCGCCTCCTTCATCAAGATCGCGCTGCTGCAATCGCTGGACGACAATCTGATCGTGCCGACGACGACCGAACTCGTGACCTTGGTCTATTTCATCTGCCTGGCGCTGGCTTTTTTCGTATCCCGCAGGCTGCCCGTTATGCCGCTCCGCGCGCAGTCGGACCCGAACCTGCGCACCTTGGAATGGCTGATCATCATGTCGTCGGTGCTGATGATACTGCCGCTGTTCAGCAGCCCCGTGGACGACGCCCCCGGCGAATCGCCGGCCAATTTCCTGGCGGTGCTGTCGCGCGGCTTCCCGCTGGTGGCGATGGTGAGCGCGGTGATCCATGCGCTGAAGCGCAGCAACGGCCGCACCATCATCGATGCGTGGTCGGTCGTGGTGCTGGGCGCCGCCATCTTCATCGGCCTAGCCGGCAATTCGCGCGAAGGCGTGCTGGCGCCGCCGCTGATCGCGCTGATCACGCCGCTCTATCGCGGCTTCCGCTTCAATTACCGCGCCATCGTAGCGCTGGGTCTGTTCGGCCTGTTCGTAGCCTACATCCTGTCCCCCGCAATCCTGGTCGTGCGCAACGACCGCGGCTTCCTCGGCTTTTCCGAGCGCATCGAGAACACGATCGAAACCGCCGGTCTTCTGATCATCCAGGACCCTGCCACGGTGGAGAAGGCGCAGACGCCGCTGGACTTCATCAATTATTCGGTGTGGGGCCGGTATTTCGGCAGGCCGATCCCGTTCGCCGATCGCATCGGCCTGATCCAGACGACCGACGCCCTGGCCGCCTCGACCGTCGGCGGCAACTACGTGGCGCTGGGCGGCAACGCCCGCGACATGCTGGTGGGACTGTTCCCCAATTTCGTGCTGAACTGGTTCGACATCCAGCTGGAGCGCGGCAAGGCCAGCACCGATTATGTCGCCGGCAGCCTGGGCCTCGCCGACATGGAGGCGTTGACCTATCTCACCATTCCAGTGGATTCCGAGGCCTATGCAACCGGCGGCATGTGGTCGGTGATCTATAAGACGTTCCTCTCCTATCTGCTGATCTTCTATGTCAACCGGCTGGTGATCGGGAAACGGGCGATCAGCGGCATCCTGCCGATCTCGCTCCTGTTTCTGGGCTATCACGTCTGCTCGGAAAGCGATGCCGGCGGCATCCTCTATTACGCGCTGCGGGTCGTGCCGCAATTCGCCGTCAGCTTCTCCCTGATCTATTGGATCGCGCGGCTGCTGGGGTCCATGCAGGACCCGAGCGAGACGTGAACGGCCGGCCGGCCCGGGTGGTCCTGACCACGCACGGCCGCTTCCACAGCTTCGACCTTGCCGAGCAGCTTCAGCGGGCCGGGCTCCTCCATGCGATCTACACCGCCTACCCCAAGTTCAAGCTGCGCAACACGCGGGTCGATCCGGGGCTGATCCGCTCATTCCCCTATGTCTCGGCCCTGCACCGCCTGGTCGAAGGACGGCGGGCGCCGCTCGCCGTCAAGCAGCTGCTGCAGCTCAAAGCCGGCCGCGCCATCGACGCCTATGCAAGGATGACCTTGCCGCCCTGCGATATCGTGATGGGCCTGTCGGGCACCGCGCTCGAAACCGGCCGCGCCGTCCGCCGGCAAGGCGGACGTTATGTCTGCGACCGCGGCTCGACCCATATCGGCTATCAGATGCGGCTGCTGGCCGAGGAATACGACCGCGCCGGCATCCGCTTCGAACCGGTCCATCCGCGCCTGATCGCGCGCGAGGAGGCCGAATATGCCGAAGCCGACGCCATCACCGTCCCCTCGCGGTTCGCGGCCCGCAGCTTCGCCGCGTGCGGCATCGACGAGGCCAAGGTCCATGTCGTCCCGTACGGGGTCGATCTGGATCGTTTCCGCCCGGCCATTTCACGCGATCCGGGCTTCAGGGTGCTGTTCGTCGGCCAGCTCGGCGTGCGCAAGGGCATCGGGTATCTGCTGAAGGCGTTCCGCCAGGCGGCATTACCCGGCGCCAGGCTGGTTTTCGCCGGCAGCAGGACCGCGGAAACCGAAGCCCTGCTCGGCGGCGATCCGCTGACCGATGTGGAATTCACCGGGCCGCTGAGCCGAGACGGCGTCGCCGCGCAGATGTCGCGCGCGGCGGTGCTGGTACTGCCCTCGGTCGAGGAAGGACTGGCGATGGTCCAGGCTCAGGCGCTGGCATGCGGCTGTCCCGTCATCGCCACCGCGAATTCCGGCGCGGAGGACTTGTTCGACGATGGGCGCGAGGGCTTTATCGTGCCCGTCCGTGACCCCGAGTCGATCGCCCGGGCGCTCGCCATGTTGTACCGCGACCGCGACCTGCTCCATGCTATGTCGGAGGCCGCGCACCGGCGCATGGAGGCGATCGGCGGCTGGGACCGGTATGGCGGCCAGATCCTGGCGCTGTTCGACAGGCTGTTGGGGAATATGAGTGTCTCGTAAAGGGCTTGGAGCGCGAGGGGCCGTTGTCGCAGGCTGAAGATCAGCAGGCCGGACCGCCGGCGCGGCCAGGACTCGCGGCACGGCTGACGCGGTCGATGAGCGCGCAGTTGTCGAGTCAGGTTCTCCGGATCGTGCAGCAGATCCTGCTCGTGCCGTTTTTCCTGCGTGCCTGGGGGATCGACCTTTATAACGATTGGCTGCTGATCAATGCCGCCACCACCTTGCTGACCATTTTCGATGGCGGCATGCAGCCCTATTTCAGCGGGCTGTTGCAGGAAACGAAGGTCCGTAATGAATTCGCCGCCTATCACCGGGCGGTCAGGATCGCCAATTTCAACTATCTGACCGTCATCGCCCTGGTGCTGGCCGTCATTGCGGCCGGCAGCCTGTGGGTGCCCTGGCTGACATTGGCCGGCGTCGATCATATGGATTTTCGTCAGGCCTACTGGACCCTGGGGCTGCTGGCCGCCAATACGCTGATCGCGATGCCGTTCGGCGTCGCCAACTCGATCTACCGGGCGAACGGCGAATATGACCGCAGCGTCCTGATGAACCTGGGCAACCTCGCCGGCCAGGTCGCGGTGCCCCTGGTCCTGCTCGTGCTGGGCCAGCCCAGCCAGATCCTGGCCGCCGGCATGGCTGGGGCGACGCTGCTCAGCTGGGCCATCATCGCCGTCGACCAGCGCGCCCGCTATGGCCCCCTGCCCTGGGGCCTGGCGGTGCCGACCCGTGCCGAGCTGAAGGTCACGGTCAGCAAGTGCCTCTATTTCGCCAGCCAGCCGGTCAGCACCTGGATGACCATCCAGGGGCCGCTGCTGATGCTGGGCCATCTCAGCGGCTCATCCGAAACCGTGGCGTTCAACACCGCCCGTACCCTGATCGGGGTCAGCCGGCAGGTGACGATCCAGATGTCCTATCCGTTCGGCTTCGAGCTGTCGGTGCTGCTGATCCGCGATGAGCTGGCTGCGCTCCGCCGCCTGCTGATCGACTCCGTGACCATGGTCGGCATCGTCGGTGGCCTGCTGGCCGGCGTCACCGTCGTCGTTGCCCAGCCGGTCGTCCTGCTGTGGCTGCGCGGCAAGGTCGGGATTCCGGACATGCTGATCCTGACCATGGCGCTGCCGATCGCGGTCAGCGCCTCGTCCCAGGTCTATCAGGTGCTGCTGTCTTTCAGTAACCGGCCCAAGCTGATCGCCCATGGGGTCGGTATCTTCGCCGTGATCGGCTTCAGCGCGTCGCTGGCGCTGGTCGGTCCGCTGGGGGCCGAGGGCGTCGCCATCGGCCTGGCGGTTGGCGAGATCGTCGGCATGGTCATGTATCTGCCGGCCAAGACGCTGGAGGCCATCGGCATGCGCGGCAGCCATTTCCATGCCGTCAGCATCTTGCGCGCCGCGCTTGCCGCGCTGCTGGGCTATGGCGTCGGCCGGCTGGTCATGCTGATCGTTGCGCCCGCCGATTACCTCCGGCTGTTCGCCTTCGGCGCGCTCTGGGCGGCGGTCGCGGGCCTGGGCGCCTATGCCCTGCTGCTGAACGGTGAGCAGCGGGCGGTGATCGCGCGGCGCTTTGCCTTTCTGCGCGTTCCGCAGCCCGCGAAATAATGCCGGAAACCCCGCACCAGGAGCCCGACCTCGCCCGCGCCCTGGCCGCGACGATGGGCTATTTCGTCGATACCGTGGACGGGCTGCGCCAGCATTCCGGACCGCCGGCAAGCACCGGCGCCGGGCAGATTTTCCTGCGCGGCTACCGGCAGCCGGGCGATGGCGGCGAAGGCCATTTCCTGTGGGAACCGAACAGCACCGCCGCGGACGACGACGGAGTAACGATCAACCCCATCGCCAACGGCCAGACCGGCCGCTGGGTGCGCATGACGAAGGGTGCGTTCGTGACACCGCTATGGTGGGGCGCCAGGTTCGACGACACGGCCGACGACAGCGCACCGATCCAGGCAGCGATCGATTTCGCCGCCGCCTCCGGCGGTTCGGTGCTGCTGCCGCCCGGCACGGCCAAGATCACCCGCACGCTGGTACTGGCCAGCGCTCACGGCAACCACAGCGGCTTCCGCTTCGCCGGCCGCGGCAAGTTCGGCGACAGCGGCTCCTCGATGCGGGACGGCTCGGGCACGCTGATCAAGTATTACGGCGCCGCCAATTCCACCGAGGCGATCCTCTCGGTCGACCGCAGCCTGTGGCGCTATACCACCATCGCCGATCTGAGCCTGCTCGCGGTCACGCCCTTTGCCGCCAAATTCGGCATTCTGTTCGGCAGCACCGAATTCTCCGCCCACACGGTCGAGAATGTGACCGTCGGCTTCGTGAAGGCCGCCTACGGCATCGTCAAAGGCAGCGGCGGCAACGGGGAGTTCACCTATTTCCGCGGGTGCGACGCCGATCAGGTCGGCGCGTTCTTCTACAACAATGCCGGCCAGGCCTTCACTCAGCGTTTCGAGCATTGCAGCTGCGGCCTGCTGCCCGGCGGCACATATTTCGTGCTGGACGTCACCTCCGGCATCTCGCCCGGCGGCGGGCTGATCGTCACGGATTTCGACGCCACCGGCGGCAGCGCCGGCGATCCCAACCCACCGACCAACACCACCCTGCTCCATGCCGGCGAAAGCATGGCCCCGGTCTCCTTCTCAGGCGGCCGGATCGAGCATCTGACGCGGCTGGTCGACCTGCCGCCCAACTGGCTGGGCCTCAATATCGCCCTTCGCGATATGGACATCACCACCGACTGCGATCCGGGCCTGCCGAAGAGCAGGGTCGGGTCGTTCATCACCGTGCGCGACAATCCGGCCATCATCTCTGTCAGCGACTGTTCGATCGGCGGCGCGCACGAGCGCGAAGTGCTGGGGATCGATATCGAGAAGTGCCGCGATCATGGTCCGACGATCCGTTTCGACCGCTGCATCTTCGGCGGCTTCGCCGAGCTGCCGAAAGTGATCGGCGCGCGCAGCGAGCTGCCGGCCACGATCCGCTTCACCGACTGTATCGCGTCCAAGGCCGACGAGCGCCGGCGACATCCGTTGAGCTATGTGTGGGATTCATCGGGAGACGCCGGCTCCAGCCCGCCGCGCCGGATCTACGCGCACGCGCCGCCGCAACAGGGCACGTGGCAGGTCGGCGACCAGGCGCTGAACCGGGAGCCGAAAGCCGGCGGCTATATGGGCTGGGTCTGTGTCACGGCGGGCTCGCCGGGCGAATGGCGGCCGTTCGGACCGATCGCTTGAGCACGCCCCCCATCATA
>DATBAZ010000239.1:0-14291 GCA_036271255.1 Alphaproteobacteria bacterium | reverse complement strand
TTCCAAAGCCGTCACCGTCGAGGTCAAGACGCCGCGTGTCGGACGCCCGCCGCTGACCCTGCCGACCGCGCCGGCCGCAAGCCCGGAGCAGCCGCGCAAGCCCGACGCACCGGCGGCACGCACGGGCGTTCCCCGGCAGCTGACGGCCGAAGAGCGCGAGGTCCGCATGCGCGCGCTGAAGACCGCCGCCCATGACGACCGCCGTCATCCGGAGGCCGAAGCGTTCGCGCCCGAGCACGTCATCGAGGAGGAGGCGCCCGCCGCCGCCGCACCGCAGCAGGCCGCCGAGGTCCGCACCTCGCTGGATCCCGAGGCGCGCCGTCGCCGCGAGCTGGAAGAGCTGCAGCAGATCAACGACGAGCAGGACCGGAAGACCGCCGAAGAAGCCGAGCGCCTGCGCAAGGACGCCGAGAGCAAGAAGACCGAGGCGGAAGCCGAGAAGGCGAAGACGCAGGAGCGTCAGCGCGTCGCCGACCGCGCCGGCGAATCCGCCGCCGCCAAGGTGGCCGCCCTGTCCTCGGGCAAGACGACCGAGGAAGAAGAGGAAGAGGAACGCAAGGCCCGCGCAAAGCGCGGCGTGCGCACCCTGCCCGCCAAGGCGCCCGTACCGCAGCGCGGCCGCGATGGCGGCCCCCGCCGTACCGGCAAGCTGACCATCTCGCAGGCGCTGACCAACGAAGGCGAAAGCATGCGCGTGCGCAGCCTCGCCGCCATGCGCCGTGCCCGCGAGAAGGAACGCCGTCACCATATGGGCGACGACGAGCAGACGAAGGTCGTCCGCGACGTCGTGCTGCCTGAAACGATCACCGTGCAGGAGCTGGCCCAGCGTATGGCCGAGCGCAGCGGCGACGTGGTCAAGGCATTGATGCGGATGGGCGTGATGGCGACCATCACCCAATCGATCGACGCCGACACGGCCGAGCTGCTGGTTTCCGAATTCGGCCACAGGGTCCGCCGCGTCTCCGACTCCGACGTCGAGCTGGGGCTGGAGGGTGAGGCCGATGAGGCCGGGAACCTGGCGCCGCGCCCGCCCGTCGTCACCGTCATGGGCCATGTCGACCACGGCAAAACGTCTCTGCTCGACGCGATGCGTCAGACCGACGTCGTGTCGGGCGAGGCCGGCGGCATCACCCAGCATATCGGCGCCTATCAGGTGAGCCTGGAAGGCGGCAACAAGATCACCTTCATCGACACGCCGGGCCACGCCGCCTTCACCGAGATGCGGTCGCGCGGCGCCCATGTCACCGATATCGTCGTGCTGGTCGTCGCCGCCAATGACGGGATCATGCCGCAGACGGTCGAGGCCATCGCCCATGCCAAGGCGGCGGGCGTTCCGATCATCGTCGCCATCAACAAGATCGACCTGCCCGACGCCAATGTCGCCAAGGTGCGGCAAGAATTGCTGCAGCACGAGCTGGTGGTCGAAGAGCTGGGCGGCGACGTGCTGGCGGTCGAGGTTTCAGCCAAGACCAGGAAGAATCTGGACAAGTTGGAAGAGGCCATCCTGCTGCAGTCCGAAGTTCTGGAACTGCGCGCCAATCCGAATCGCGACGCCGTCGGGACCGTGATCGAGGCCAAGCTGGATCGCGGCCGCGGCTCGGTCGCGACTGTGCTGGTCCAGAAGGGCACGCTGCGCGTCGGCGACGTCTTCGTCACCGGCAGCGAGATCGGCAAGGTTCGCGCCCTGGTCGACGATCGCGGCAATAACATCGAGAGCGCCGGACCGGCCGTGCCGGTCGAAGTGCTGGGCCTGAACGGCACGCCGTCGGCCGGCGACGACTTCATCGTCGTCGACAGCGAGGCGCGCGCCCGCGAGATCGCGGAATTCCGCGCCCGCAAGAAGCGCAACGCCGCCGCAGCGATCACCGCCCGCGGTACGGTCGAGCAGATGTTCAGCCAGATCCAGGCCGGCGAGCGCAAGGAATTGCCGCTCGTCATCAAGGGCGACGTGCACGGCTCGGTCGAAGCGATCGTCGGCAGCCTGAACCGGCTGGGCGTCGAACAGAACGAGGTCGGCCTGCGTGTGCTGCATTCCGGTGTCGGCGCGATCAACGAATCCGACATCACCTTGGCCAAGGCCTCGGGTGGCTTCGTCGCCGGCTTCAATGTCCGCGCCAACGCCCAGGCCCGCGAACTGGCCAAGCGCGACGGCGTCGAAATCCGCTATTACTCGATCATCTACAACATCCTGGATGACGTGAAGGCGATGCTGTCGGGCATGCTGTCGCCGACGGTGCGCGAGAACTTCCTGGGCAATGCCGAAATCCGCCAGATCTTCGTGGTCACCAAGTCCGGCAAGGTCGCCGGCTGCATGGTCACAGAAGGCGTGGTCCGCCGCGGCCCGAAGGTCCGCCTGCTGCGCGACAACGTGGTCATCCACGAGGGCACGCTGAAGACGCTGCGCCGCTTCAAGGAAGAAGTGCGCGAGGTGCGCGAAGGCTTCGAATGCGGCATGGCATTCGAGAATTACGACAATATCGAAGTCGGCGACGTGATCGAGGCGTTCGATGTCGAGGAGGTCGCGCGCTCGATCGCCTGATCGCTCGCCGGCCTGCCTGCCAGTCGTTACGTGTTTGAGGAATTGAGAAGTGTCTGCTCGCCGTCGTGATCGCGGACGTGAAGCCGCCGTCGGCCCGAGCCAGCGGCAGCTCCGCGTCGGCGAGGAAGTCCGTCACGCGCTGGTCGAGATCCTGCGCGAAGGCCATGCCCGTGACCCCGATCTGAGGAACGCCAACGTCACGGTGACCGAAGTTCGGGTCAGCCCCGACCTGTCCAATGCGACGGCCTATGTCATGCCGCTGGGCGGCCGCAATATCGGATCGATCCTGGCGGCATTGAACCGGGCCTCGCCCTATTTTCGCACGCAGCTGGCGCACGCGGTGCAGCTTCGCCATGTCCCGCGTATCGCGTTCGAGATCGACTCGTCCTTCAGCTATGCGGCGAAGATCGACGGGCTGCTGCACAAGCCCGAGGTCGAGCGCGATCTGCAGCACTCCCCCGATCACCCCGACGCCGAGGGCGGCGAGAACGACTGATGCGGCGGCGCAAGGGCCTGCCCATCCACGGCTGGATCAATATCGACAAGCCGGTAGGGCCGACTTCGACCCAGGTGATCGGCCGGGTGCGCCGGCTGACCGGCGCGGCCAAGGTCGGCCATGCCGGGACATTGGACCCGCTCGCCTCCGGCGTTCTGCCGATCGCGCTGGGCGAGGCGACCAAGACGGTGCCCTATATCCAGGACGCCAGGAAGATCTACCGTTTCACCGTCCGCTGGGGCGAGGCGACGACGACGGACGACCGTGAAGGCGCGGTGATCGCCCATAGCGACAACCGCCCTGGCCCTGAGGCCATCGCCGGCGTCCTGCCGCGCTTCACCGGCACCATCTCCCAGGCGCCCCCGGCCTTCTCCGCCATCAGGGTGGCCGGCGAACGCGCCTATGACCTGGCTCGCGCCGGCGGCCCGGTCGCGCTGGCCGAGCGGGACATCGACGTTCATCGCCTGGAACTGACCGGGCAGGAAGACGGCGACCACAGCATCTTCGAGGTCGAGACCGGCAAGGGCGCCTATGTGCGCTCCCTCGCCCGCGACATGGGCGCGGCCTTGGGCTGCTTCGGGCATGTTTCGGCCCTGAGACGGCTCGCAGTGGGCCAATTTCGGGCAGAAAACGGCTACCCTCTGGACTTTGACGCGCTTCCGAGCGATATAGCCGGATTGACCGCGCATGTTTTGCCGATCGAGACCGTGCTGGACGACATCCCGGCATTGGCCCTGACGGCAGACGAAGCGCAACGGTTGAGATGTGGACAGACTGTCGGTCTCTTCACGCACCATCACCGCGACTGGTTGGCTGAATTGATAGCCGAAGGGCGTGACCACGGCATCATCCTTGCTTTGTGGCAGGGAAAAGCCGTTGCGATGGTGCGGATCGACAGCGCGGAAGCCCAACCGGTGCGCGTTTTCAACTACGAGCCCTAAAAGGAGTAACGATGTCGATTACCAACGAACGCAAGGCCGAACTCGTCATCGAGTACGGCAAGGCGGAGGCCGACACTGGCTCGGCCGAAGTCCAGATCGCGATCCTGTCCGAGCGGATCAAGAATCTGACCGAGCATCTGCAGACGCACAAGAAGGACGTTCATAGCCGCCGTGGCCTGCTGGTCATGGTCGGTCAGCGTCGCCGTCTGCTCGACTATCTGAAGAACAAGCACCGTCCGCGCTATGACCAGATCATTCAGCGCCTGGGCCTGCGCCGCTAAGGCAAGGCAGTCTGCCTTCGGATACTACCCGCCTTTCGTTCGTGCCGCCGGGGAATGGTTCTCCGGCGCCGCGGGCGTTGGGCCAATAAGACGTCCACGTCGAGAAAACCTCATCGACGCGGGAGGAAGCCGGCAATAGGGCCGTCCGAATCCCGATCCTGGATCCGCAATGGGGCGGCCGGGATAATGGTTTGAAAGGATAATAAATGTTTAACGTTTATCGTAAGGAGATGAACTGGGGCGGACGTCGCCTCGTTCTCGAAACCGGCAAGGTCGCCCGTCAGGCCGACGGCGCCGTGATGGTCACCTACGGCGAGACCACCGTGCTCTGCACCGTCGTCGCCGAAAAGAGCCCCAAGCTGGGCATCGATTTCTTCCCGCTCTCCGTCCACTACCAGGAAAAGACCTTCGCCGCCGGCAAGATTCCCGGCGGCTTTTTCAAGCGCGAAGGCCGCCCGACGGAGAAAGAGGTCCTCACCTCCCGCCTGATCGACCGGCCGATCCGGCCGCTGTTCGCCAATGGCTTCCGCAACGAGACGCAGGTCATCTGCACCGTTCTCAGCCATGACCTGGAAAACGATTCCGACATCGCGGCGATGATCGGCACCTCCGCCGCGCTGACGCTTTCGGGCATCCCGTTCCTGGGCCCGATCGGCGGCTGCCGCGTGGGCTACATCAACGGCGAATACGTCCTGAACCCGCTGCTGGAGCAGCTGCCCGAGTCGCAGCTGGACCTGATCGTCGCCGGCACCGCCGAGGGCGTGCTGATGGTCGAATCCGAAGCCAAGGAGCTGTCGGAAGAGGTCATGCTGGGCGCCGTCACCTTCGGCCAGAAGGCCTTCGGTGAGGTGATCAACCTGATCATCGACCTGGCCGAGATGTGCGCCAAGGATCCCTGGAACGTTCCCGAGGCCGCGCCGGAATACGCCACGCTGAAATCCCGCATCTCCGGGCTGGTCGGCGGCGACATCGACACCGCCTACAAGGAGCGGGTGAAGCAGGATCGCCAAGGCAAGATCGGCGACGCCAAGAAGAAGATGGTCGAGGCGCTGTCGGCCGAGACCGACGCGGGCCACGACATGCAGCTCGCCGGCAAGATCTTCAAGGCGCTGGAATCGGACATCGTCCGCGGCCAGATCCTGGACAGCGGCATCCGCATCGACGGGCGCGACACCAAGACCGTCCGTCCGATCGTCAGCGAAGTCGGCATCCTGCCCCGCGCCCACGGCTCCGCCCTGTTCACCCGCGGCGAGACCCAGGCGCTGGTCGTGACCACGCTGGGCACCGGCCAGGACGAGCAGATCATCGACGCGCTGACCGGCGAGTATCGCGAGCATTTCATGCTGCACTACAACTTCCCGCCCTACTCGGTCGGTGAAGCGGGCCGCATGAGCTCCCCGGGCCGCCGCGAGATCGGCCACGGCAAGCTGGCCTGGCGCGCGCTGCACGCCGTGCTGCCGAAGAAGGAAGACTTCCCGTACACGATCCGCATCGTGTCGGAAGTCACCGAGTCCAACGGCTCCTCCTCGATGGCCACGGTCTGCGGCTCCTCGCTGTCGCTGATGGACGCGGGCGCCCCGCTCGCCCGGCCGGTGGCCGGCATCGCCATGGGCCTGATCAAGGAAGGCGACCGTTTCGCGGTCATCTCCGACATCCTCGGTGACGAGGATCATCTGGGCGACATGGACTTCAAGGTCGCGGGCACCGACGCCGGCATCACCGCGCTGCAGATGGACATCAAGATCACCTCGATCACCGAGGAGATCATGCGTATCGCCCTTGGCCAGGCCAAGGACGGCCGCGTCCATATCCTGGGCGAGATGGCCAAGGCGCTGACCTCGGCCCGCGAAGGCGTCAATGAAAACGCGCCGCGCATCACCGTGATCAACATCCCGAAGGACAAGATCCGTGAAGTGATCGGCACCGGCGGCAAGGTGATCCGTGAGATCACCGAGGTCACCGGCGCGAAGATCGACATCTCCGACGACGGCACGATCAAGGTCGCCTCTTCCGACGCCGCGGCGTCCGAGAAGGCGATCAACTGGATCCGCGGCATCGTCGCCGAGCCCGAGCTGGGCGTGATCTATACCGGCAAGGTCGTGAAGGTGGTCGATTTCGGCGCCTTCGTGAACTTCCTGGGATCGCGCGACGGCCTGGTCCACATCTCCGAGATGGCGCAGCAGCGCGTCGCCAAGACCACCGACGTGGTCAATATGGGCGACGAGGTGAAGGTGAAGGTCATCGGCTTCGACGATCGCGGCAAGATCAAGCTGTCGATGAAAGCCGTCGATCAGGCGACCGGCGAAGACCTGAGCAAGCAGGCCGCCAGCTGATCGCATCCGTTCGAGGGGCATCGCATCGTCGCAAACGGTGCGGTGCCCTAGCGGCCGATGCACTCCCTATTTTCACCACAACCCCTATATAGCTCGTAGGAACGAAATGGTATCCGGGTGCCGGACGTATTGCATCTGGACGGAGGGACGAGTTGAAGGCTTTGAATCCAATCAGGATTTCCGGAAGGGAAGTCCTGCCGCTGATTGAAGGCGGCAAGGGGATTGCCGTCTCCAACGGCGAGAGCTCCGGCGCGTGGGCGGCCGCCGGCGGCGTCGGCACCTTCTCCGGCGTCAACGCCGATTCCTACGACGAAGACGGGAATCCGATCCCGCAGCATTATTACGGCCGCACCCGCCGGGAGCGCCATGAAGAGCTGATCGCCTACGCGATCAGGGGTGCCATCACCCAGGCCAAGGTCGCCCATGAGCGGTCCAATGGCGGCGGCCGCATCCATATGAACGTATTGTGGGAGATGGCCGCGGCCGAGCAGATCACCCACGGGGTGCTGGAAGGCGCCAAGGGTCTGATCAATGGCGTCACCTGCGGCGCCGGCATGCCCTACAAGCTGGCCGAGCTCTGCGCCCAATACGGCGTCTTCTATTATCCCATCGTGTCGTCCGGCCGGGCCTTCAACGCGCTGTGGAAGCGCGCCTATAACCGTTTCCCCGAATGGCTGGGCGCCGTGGTCTATGAGGACCCGTGGCTGGCCGGCGGCCATAACGGCCTGTCGAACAGCGAGAACCCGCTTCATCCCGAGGATCCCTATCCCCGCGTCCTGGCGCTGCGCGCCGTCATGCGCGAATTCGGCCTGGACCAGGTCCCGATCGTCATGGCCGGCGGCGTCTGGTACCTGCGCGAGTGGGAGAACTGGATCGACAATCCTGAGCTGGGGCCGATCGCCTTCCAGTTCGGCACCCGTCCGCTGCTGACCCAGGAAAGCCCGATCTCAGAGGCCTGGCGCGACAGGCTGCGCACCCTGCAGCCGGGCGACATCCTGCTCAACAAGTTCAGCCCGACCGGCTTCTACTCCTCGGCGGTGATCAACCCGTTCATGCATGACCTGCAGGAGCGGTCCGAGCGCCAGGTCGCCTTTTCGGTCGAGCCGGTGGGCGATCACACGGTGGAATTCCCGATCGGCCGCCGCGGTCGCGTCGTCTTCCTGACCGAACATGACCGCAGCCGGGCCGAGGCCTGGGTCGCCCAGGGCTATACCCAGGGCATGAAGACCCCGGATAACACGGTGATCTTCGTGACGCCGGAGAACGCCAACGAGATCCTGACCGACCAGATCAACTGCATGGGCTGTCTGTCGGCCTGCCACTTTTCCAACTGGTCGCAGAACGAGGCCGGCACCACCGGCAAGAAGGCCGATCCGCGCTCCTACTGCATCCAGAAGACGCTGCAGAACATCAGCCATTCGGAAGACGTGCAGCACCAGCTGATGTTCGCCGGCCACAATGCCTACCGCTTCCACGACGACCCGTTCTATTCCAACGGCTTCGTGCCGACGGTGGAGCAGCTGGTCGAGCGGATCCGGACCGGGAACTGATTTCGCCAAGGCCATGCACAGCTTGGACGGGCGCGGTTGCGATACATTTGCAACCGGGGCTTCTAATTCCTGAAAAATCTGCCCATATTAGGTAGATGAACGACTCTCGCGTCTTCCCGACACCTGCGGAACGGCTGGCTGCGGCCGGCCTCAGGCCCACGCGCCAGCGCCTTGCGCTGACGTCGCTGGTGTTCGGCCAGGGGGAACGGCACCTGTCGGCGGAATCGCTGCATGCCGAGGCGCTGGGCGCCAAGGTGCCGGTGTCGCTGGCCACCGTCTACAACACGCTGCGCCGCTTCACGGAATGCGGCCTGCTGCGCGAGGTGCTGGTCGCGCCGGGCAAGGTCTATTTCGACACTAACGCCGACGACCACCATCACTTCTTCTTCGAGGGCACCGGCATGCTGGAAGACATTCCGGCCGACCATGTGACCCTGTCGAAGCTGCCCCCGACCCCGGCAGGCTCGGACGTCTCCCGCGTCGATGTGATCATCCGGCTCGCCGCCGCGAAGAACTAGCGTTGTCGGCCAAGTAACTGGCCGCTCCACCATCCTTTTTAGACCGTCATGGCCGGGCTTGACGGTTGTGAAGTGGATAAGCCCTTCAATAGTGGGATCTATCACACCACCCCGACCGCGATCGGCTGCGTTGCCGCCCGGCGATGCAGCCAACGGCCCGCCGCGTCCTCCAGCACCCGATAGCTCGCATGCGCCACCACGACCGAGGCGGCGAAGCCGATGGTTGCGAACAGCGCGACGATGCCGCGGTCATCCAGCCGCCCGTGCAGATAGCGCTGTATCACCAGCTTCATCGGAAAGGTCACCACCGGCGACCACAGATAGAAGCTGTAGCTGATCGTGCCGAGATATTGCAGAAAGCGGGTCCTGAGCAGCGCCGACAGCAGGCACCGGCCCTCGACCACGCAGAGGAAGAAGACGAAGCCCGTGATTGCCGCGGCATAGATCAGCCCCTCCACAGTCTCGGCGACCGTCAGCACGGCAAGCGTGGCGATGAGCGCCGGCACCGAGAACGCCCGCAGCCACGGCGGCAGATCCAGCGGCGCACGCCGTGACAGGAAATAGATAGCGACCCCGGGCAGGAAGAAGACGGCGCGGGCATGTTGGGGCGCGAAAACCACCAGGATCGCGGCCAGGACCGCCAGCGCCGCGATCACCGGCCGGCGGCCTGCATGGCGTGCCAGCACATAGCTGGCAGCGGCCAGCAGATAGAATGCCGCCTCATAGCTCAGCGACCAGGCGTTGAGCTGGGCCAGCGGCAGGTCGAAGATGCCGGGCAGGAACAGGCCATTCTCGACGAAGGCCATTGCCCAGGCCGGCGGCGATATCCCGCTGAGCCATTTGTAGTGGATCACCGGCCCGACCGCGAAGACGATCAGCTGGATCGTCAGGAACACCGGATAGATGCGGATGGCGCGATCGACCAGGAATTTGGCGGCGCTGGCATGGCGGATCAGCGAGCCCGTGATGAGATAGCCTGAGATGATGAAGAATATCTCCACCCCGTGCTTGCCGGCGGCGAAGAACGGGGCGACGGGGTTCAGCGACGCCGGCCAGAAATTCCACAGCGTGCCCATCCCGTAAACGTGATAGACGAACACGGCGAGGGCGGAAAAGCCGCGCAGGCCATGGATTTGGCGATTCAAATTCCTGGGATAGGCGCCCGGAGCGGCTTGCGCATTCATCGGCCCGTCTTACCCTTCCCGGGGTCGGATGAGAAGAAGAGGCACGGAATGACGGCAGGACTGGACGAACCCAAGGTCAGGCAGACGCTGGACCGGCTGCACAAGGCCGCGCGCGGCGACCGCTGGGTCTTCCTGCGCGGCGCCCCGGCGACCATCGGCGCGGTGCTGCGCGGCAAGCCGGCGATGGAGGGCATGAAGCCCTATCTCAGCAACGCCTATATCCCGATCTCGCCGGAGCAGGGCCAGTATATGTACCAGACCGCCCGCCTGATCGGCGCGAAGAACATCGTCGAGTTCGGCACCTCGTTCGGCATCTCGTCGATCTATCTGGGCGCGGCCGCCCGCGACAATGGCGGGCGTTTCACCGGCACCGAGATGGAGCCGGGCAAGGTGAAGGCCGCCCGCGAAAACTTGGCCGCAGCCGGCTTAGGCGACGTCGCCGAGGTCCGGGCCGGCGACGCGATGGAAACGCTGAAGGATTTCGAAGGCCCCATCGATATGCTGCTGCTCGACGGGTGGAAGGACATCTACCTGCTGATGATCCGCATGCTGAAACCGAAGCTGCGGCCGGGCGCGGTGGTGTTCGCGGACAATATCTACACGTTTCCGAAGGACCTGGCCCGCTATGTCGCCTTCGTGCGGGACCGGGGGAATGGGTTCGAGTCCATGACCCTGCCGCTGGGGCATGGGCTGGAGTACTCGGTTTATTTGGGATAGGACGCAATGAAGTCCTCCAGATTAACGCCGTTTTTACAAGGGATGAGGATACTGAAAGCAGGGACCAACACGGGATTGGGTTGAATCATGAATATGATGGATTCCAGGGCGGCCGCTTTCCCCGCCGATAGTTCTTTAATCAACCCGGATTTTATTCGGCGGCTGCAGGAGCAGCGCGTCCTTCACAAGCGGGAAGTTGCCTATTACATGGCCGAGGCCGAGAAGCACGGCGCGGCCGATGAGGCGCTGGCGAACATGATCCAGGCCGCGGAGAAAGTTGTCGCGATTCTGTATCCGGCCGGGGTCAAGGCGGCCGGCGCGCCTGATGAGGTTCCGGCGGAGGATATGCGCAGCGCTCCGGATTGGACGGAGACGGTGATGACAGCAGTCCCGAATGCCGCGGAAGTGCCGGCCTATACCGAGCCGCCAACTACCCACGGCCTGGAAGACCTGCTGTCCGACGATCGCGCAGCGACCGGCGGAAATGCGTGGCGGGCGCGGTTGCTCGGTCGCGGCTGATCGCCCCTACTTCCCCTTATTCAGGAACCCGATCAACCGCTCCATCGTCGCCGGATCGGCGCAGCGGGCGGAGACGGAGCGGGCTTCGAGGTTCAGCTGATCGTCCAGCGTGTTGGTCATGCTGGCGCGGAACAGGGCCTTCAGGCCGGCCAGACCGCCGGGGGCGGAATTGGCGAACTGGGCGACCAGCTTTTCGACATCGTCCCGGAACGTCTCGTCGTCGACCACCTTTGTGACCAGGTCGATCTCAGCCGCTTGTTCGGCGGTCAAAGTCGGGTTGGTGGCCATGATCCAGAAGGCTTTGCGCCAGCCGGCGACGCGCGGGAAGAAGTAGGTGCCGCCGGCATCCGGCGTCAGGCCCCATTTGGTGAAGGCCGGGTTGAACTTGGCGGAGCGCTTGGCAATCACAACGTCGGCGCCGGCGATCAGGCTGAAGGCGCCGCCGGCGCAGGTGCCGTTGATCGCGGCGATCACCGGGGCCGCAGCGCGGCGCAGCCCGGCAACGCCGATATGGATCTGGGTCGCCATGTCCAGCACATAGGCGTGGACCCGGTCCTTGTTGTCGACGAAGCTGTGGATGTCCCCGCCCATGCTGAAGACGTCGCCCTCGGCCTCGATCAGGATGATCTTGATGTCCGGATTGGTCTCGCAGGCGATCGCCGCCTTGCCCAGCTCCTGGCAGAATTGCAGGTCCATCACGTTGTAGCCAGCTGGATTGGCGAGGGTGAGGCGGGCAACGCCGTTCGTGACCGAGAATTTGATGCGGACTTCGTCAGCCATAATTTCCCCCTTTTCCCATCCCGTCATTCCCGCGAAGGCGGGAATCCAGGCCAGAGCCGCGTCCGCGGCGATATGAGTCTCGTGCGGGCAGACGCCCGCAGATTGGATTCCCGCCTTCGCGGGAATGACGAACTAAAAACCTACTCAGCGTCGCGGTGCATCGGCGCCAGATGGCGCGGCTTCACGACCTTCACCTTATCGATCGTCTGTTCCAGGACCATGTTCAGCACCTGGTCCCAGTCGTTGTCGTACTTGCCGGCGCGGATGTTTTCGCACAGTTCGCCGGTCATCTCGCTGAGCGGCTTTTTCGAACCCAGGAACTCTGAAAGCTGCGCTGCTTCCTTGCGGTCATAGTCGCCGGCAAGGCGCAGCTCGCGCTCGCAGATGCCGAGCAGGTAGGACGAGACCTGGGCGTGGTACTTGGCCTCGCCCGACATGGTGGGGCCGGCATCGTCCAGGAATTTCTGGACGGTCAGCAAGATGTCGTTGATCGACGGACGATCCTGGCTCATCGCCTCACCCTTAACTGTACTTGCCGGCGAGCGTCATCAGCAGCTCGTACTCGACCAGGCTGGTATTGCGCCCCATGGCGGCAAAGGCAACACCGCGCCGGCCGCGCTCGCAATGGGCATAAGCCTGCATGACGTTGTAGATCGCCCAGCGCACCAGCCCGAAAATCTCCCAGAAGCGCACGACATCCGGGTCGATCCGGTCGCCGCCCGCCGCCTCATAGGCCGCATAGACCGGCGCACGCTCGGCAAAGCCGCCTACGGCCAACTCGATCTGGCCGAAACGCCAGGAGCGGACGCAGAGCCAGCCGAAATCCTCCATCGGCTGGCCGATATGGGCGCATTCCCAGTCCAGCGCGGCGCGCACGCCGTCGGGCCCGACCATGAAATTGCCGGTGCGGAAATCGCCGTGCACAACCCGGCGCGGGCCGAAAATGGGGCGATTGCGCTCGAGCCAGCGGAAGCCGAGCTCGATCGCCGGATGGGCCTCGGCATAGCTGTCGAACAGCCGGAGATAGTTGCCGATGATGTCGACGCTGTCCGGGATGCCCTCCAGGAACGGCACCTTGGCGGCATCGATGGCGTGAAGCTTTGCCAGCAGCGCCGCGAGATCGGTTGCGATCTTCAGCCTTGCATCACTGTCGACGGCGCGGAAGATGCGCTGCGGCATCGTCTCGCCCGCTACGAAGGCGGTGACGAAGCCGTTGCCCATGCCGTCGGCCGCATCGTACTCGAACACCGGCTCGGGCACCGGCACGCCTTCGTCGAAGGCGACCTGCATGACCTTGTATTGCTGGGTGGCCGGCAGGAAGGGATTGTCCTCGGCCGAATAGGTCTCCTGCCGCGAGACCAGCCGACGGGTGCGCCCGCCCTCGGTCAGGTCGAAGATGACGGTCCGGTTGACGCCACCCAAAGTCGGGATGGCGACATTGCCGATCTCGGCATCGTTGCCGAAGCGCCGGCGGACGGCGCGGCGGATGTCGTCGACTTCGTCAGTCATGGGATTGCACCTCGCCCCTCGGGGGAGAGGTCGGAACGCGACAGCGTTCCGGGTGAGGGGGGCTGGCGGCGCATCGCCATTGTCCCCGCATTGAGCCGGCGGAGGGAGCCCCCCTCACCCGGACCTGCGGTCCGACCTCTCCCCCGAGGGGCGAGGTCATGAGTGGAGCAACCGATCATAGGGGATATCCCACCAGCGTCCCGTCCTCGATCCGCTCGATATATTCGGTCATGCCGTAGCCGGTTTCGCCGTTCCAGGTGAAGCGGGTGAAGCCCTCGGCAATGCGCGAGACGAGGATTTCATCGCCGGCCGGGCGGCGGTTCCGCAGCGGGGCCATGGTGACGATCTCACCCTCGATCACTTCCCGCCGGTTGGCAGTGCGGACGCCCAGCTTTACCTTGACCGGATCCTGTTTGTCCGACCATTCGGTCGAGACATCCATGTCGAGGATTTCCTCATACTGACCGTCGACCAGCAGCACGCCGACACGACGCGACTTGCCGGCCTTGTCGGTGATCTTCAGCAGCATGAAGGCGCGGCCGCTGTCGAAGCTGCACAGGAACAGGCGGTACCAATAGATCACCTGCCAATAGCGCGGGCCCCAGCTATGGTCGCGCCAGCCGCGGGCGTCTGTGAAGTCCCACTGCTGGTCGCCGACCTTGATGAGGCCGGCTACCTTGGTGTGCTGGTTGAAGTGGTTCAGCGAGAAGTCGCGGCCATACATCGTCTCCTGGGTCGCCGACAGCGGCGCGCCGCCATGCAGCGGGGAGATGCCGGTCGTTTCGAACACCACCTTGCCCGGAACGCGCGGCGCGGAGCCCAACAGCTTCGGGTTGCGTAGCACCTCCGGATCGTCCAGCAGCATCAGCTCGCCGTCATAGCGCATGGTGATGCGCTTCAGCGGCTCCACCACCTCCACCGACA
>DATBAZ010000238.1:0-2173 GCA_036271255.1 Alphaproteobacteria bacterium | reverse complement strand
CTCGGCACCGGCGGCTGCACCGCGACCGATGTGGTGATGATCCTGGAGAAGGGCCGTCAGGACGTCCGCGCCGTCGAAGTCGAGCTCGATTCCGACCGCGCGGCGGAAGACCCGAAGGTCTTCACCCGGATCCACTTCCATTTCAAGGTGACCGGCAAAGGCTTGAAGCCCGACACCGTCGAACGCGCGATCCAGCTCTCCCACGAAAAATACTGCTCGGCCTCGATCATGATGGCCAAGGCGGGGGCGAAGCTCAGCCACGATTTCGAGATCGTCGAGGTCGAGTGACGCCGACAGACAGATTTGCCGGGTCAAGCCCGGCAATGACGTATTAGCCAGCTAAAAAACAATCGTCATGCCCGGACTTGATCCGGGCATCTCGTGCCGACGATGCACCGTCAATTCGTCGGCTTCGGGAAATAATCCAGCGGCAGGTCCTGCGGGTCCGGCGGCACCAGGAGCTGCGGCTTGAAGGCGATCGAGCGCTTCTGCGCCGCCTCCACCTGGCCACTGGTCATCAGCCCGGCGATCGCTTCGCGGCCCTTGATGAGATCGTCGCGCTCGACGCTGTCGGGCAGTCCGGCGACCGAGATGTTCAGCCACATATAGGCCTTGCCCAGATCGATGCCGGTGCCTTTGCCGTCGCGATACATCAGCGCCGTCGCGGCATACGCGGTCCAGCACCCCTGGTTCGCCGCTTTCTCGAACCAATACAGCGCGCGCGCGTAGTCCTGCGGCACGCCCTGGCCGAAATAGTAGACCACGCCCATCAGGCGTTCGGCCTCGGGATGGCCGAGCTTCGCCATCCGCTCGAAAAAGGGTGCCGCGCCGTTGTAGTCCCCCTGCATGTAAGCCGACCATCCCACCGCCGCCTGACCGAGCCGTTCCAGGTCGTCCCAGTGGTGCGGCTCGTCGTCCACCATCACCACATGGGTGCAGAGGGTGGCCTGGGTCTTGATCGGCTCGTACGGCGCACCGGTCAGAGCCTCGCGCGGCGTCAGGTCGACCGACGGCGCCGCGAATTGCGGCGCTAACGGCGACAGCGGCGTGATGCCAATCTGGTCGGCGCCATTCTGCGGCTGGGTCGGCGAGGGCGGCGTCAGGGAAGGCGGCGTGCCCGGTGGGGTCGGCGGTGTGCCGGCGGGCGGCGGCGGCACGGAGGAGGGCTGCCCGAGCTGCTGCGGTGCACCGACCTGTTGCGCGACGGCCGGAATCGCGGCCAGTCCCGGCAATGCCGCCACCAAAAAGACGGTCAGGACTCGGTTAAGTGACATGATCACAGTCTAGCATTCTTCGTGCCGGATTTTGACCAACCAAAGGCGAACCGATTCCATGCTTGCCTCGCCTCCGCCGAATGTCCAGACTCCCCAGAGAGAAACGAGCGGTCCCGAAGAAGCCGCAAGACCGCTGCAGGGAATGACCGATCAACCGTTCGCGCCCACATCTACGACCGGCAGCAGCGCCGGCGCATCCTCGGCCAAGCGCCGCGGCGGCCTGCGCGCGCTGATCCGCAGGATTCCGCTGATCGACCGGACGCTCGGCGCCTATTACTGCGCCCGCGATCCCGAGACGCCGCTCTATGCGCGGCTGGCGATCTTCGGCGCCATCGCCTATTTCATCATGCCGTTCGACCTGATCCCGGATTTCATCCCGTTCGTGGCGCATATCGACGACGCTGCGGTGATGCTGCTGGCAATCCGGCTGGTCAATCACCGGATCACCCCCGAGCACCGCGAGCGCGCCCGGCTGCTGCTGGATCTGTGGGCTGGCGCGCCAGCGGCGGCCTGAACCAGGGCCGCGACGGCCAAATTGACCCCTTGGAAATTAGGGAATGGCGGGCCATATCGCTCGCCATGGCCCAGGATCTCACTGTCTACGACCCGAAGAAATTCGCACGCGACCAGGCGCGGGTACAGAACGGTTTCTGGCCCAAGCTGAAGCGCGTGGCCCGCCGCGTGCCGTTCGTGGACGAGCTGCTCGCGGCCTATTACTGCACTATCGATCCGAAGACGCCGATCCAGGCCAAGGCGATCCTGATGGGGGCACTCGCCTATTTCGTCCTGCCGATCGACGTGATCCCGGATTTCATCATCGGCTT
This sequence comes from Alphaproteobacteria bacterium, assembly GCA_036271255.1. Lineage (GTDB taxonomy): Bacteria > Pseudomonadota > Alphaproteobacteria > BOG-932 > Roseiterribacteraceae > BOG-932. The sequence goes on along the minus strand of DATBAZ010000238.1, from coordinate 75 downwards.
CGGATACACCGACGACGCGACCGTGCTCTATGCCGCGATCCGCAGCGTCTCCCGCTACGTCACCGACGATCACCG
>DATBAZ010000237.1:0-6641 GCA_036271255.1 Alphaproteobacteria bacterium | reverse complement strand
GGCCGACGCGCGCATCTGCGGATCGGCCTTCGCCGCATCGAGGTTGCGGGTCTGTTCGGCGGTACGCTCCTCATGCGGCTGCTTCGCGGCCTCTTCTTCGGCCGCAGTCGGCCGGGCCTGGACGCCGCCGGCGCCGTTGAAGGCGGCGCGGGAGCTGTTATTCACCACCACCGTCTTGTTGTAGACGTTGGTGATATGGGTGTTGCTGATGTTGGTGACCGAGCGGTTATAGGCAAAGTGATCGCCGTCCCAGCGGCCGCCCTCGAAGCCGACGCCGCCATAGCCGAAGCCGTAATTGATGCCGCCGTAAAAGCCGATATGCGGGCCCCAATAACCGGCATGGAAGCCGTAGACGCCGCCTTCGAAGCCCCAGTAGGCAGGGGTCCACAGCACGCCGACGCGCGGCGGCCGCACCCAGGTGCCCGGCACCCAGTAATAGCCGTCGCCTTCGTCAAAGGCCCAGTACCCCGGGGTCCAGAGATAGCCTTCGCCGGGGATCGGCGGCTGCTCGTAAACCGGCAGAGGCGGCGGGGCCACATGTGCCGAGATGGTGATACCGACCGCGACCTGGGCCGAGGCGTTGACGCCGGGAACGGCGACGCCCAGGGCGAGGATCACGGGAATGACGTAGGGAGAGAAACGCATCTGGAATCTCCAATGATTGAGACAAGCTGATAGGCAAAGGCGGCTTGATGCCGCCTAACTTGGCTTTAAACAGCGCCGGAGGGTGTGAATGTTCCGTGCCCGGGGCTGGCACTCCCGGAATCCGTCAGTCGCGCCCGCGCCGGAACGACGGCGGTGTGCCCGGCTAATGCCGGGTGCGGGACAAAAAGCGGGCGGGTCCGGCGAGGGCGGAAGGGTCCTCACGGACGGCGCTTTCGTGCGGATTGTCCTTTGGATGGATGGCCGAGACCATCCCGGTTTCGAGCGCCCGGGCGATCTCCTCGAAACCGGCGGCCAGGATTTCGAGCGTTTCTCGCATGGCGCGCCGATCGACCCCTTCGTTCAGCTTACGGGCGCGCTCGGCATAGTCGCGGTAGTAACGGACGGTCTGCATGCTGGCCTCCGACACTATTCTCAATTCATCAACAATTTGCGCTAAGCGAAGTTCCTGGATTCTGTGGGCTGAATCGCCGAAAACCGATTGAATCGCAGTCTATCTGTCGCAGGACCGCAGGGTGTGTCAGGCGCGTTATCGTTACATGACACAATCCGGCACAATCCGTTTTGGGGAAATGGCATGATCCGTTTGGCGCTCTGTGTTGCTCTGCTCTCCTTGAACGTCGCGGCCGCCCAGAATCCAGCGGCGCCCGCGGCCCCGGCGAAGATTTCCTATCCGACGGAATATTGGGTCAGCGAGAAGGATGGGTGGACTGTGAAGACCGGCGCGTGTGGCGATGAACTCTGCGCCTGGCTGGTCGATTTCAAGCTGAGGCCGAACGATCCGCCCGGATACCAGCCGGTGGACGAAAACAATCCCGACCGCAATAAGCGCACCGACAAAATGTGCGGCCATCTGATGATGGGCGGCTTCCACCCCTCGAAGGATCCCGACCTCACCTGGGACGGCGGCTGGATCTACGATCCCGATCACGGGAGCACCTATTCCGGCAAGATCGCGCTGGTCGACAAGGATACGGTAAAGCTGCGCGGCTTCATCGGCATATCGCTGCTGGGCAAGACCCTGGTGCTGCGCCGTCACGACAAGCCACCGCAGCTTTGCGACGATCCGAAATGGACCCCATTGCGCGCGGATAAATGAGGGAACGTGCACGGATTCGCTGAATCGCCGCGCAAACCGACAAGCCTCGGCAGGAGCGTCCGGCATAGCGTCCGGGTGCACTGAACGGCGGCCCGGCGGCCCTATCCATATCATCCGGCCGGCCGGGCTCTGAGGCATGACGCGTCATGCCGCGCCCGTTCCTGACCAAGGAGATCAACGGATGCTGAAACAGTATTTGCTTGTAGGCGCGGTCGGCTTCGCCATTGGCGGCGCCTTCTCGCTCTCGACACCGGCGGAAGCCGATTCCGGCGTGAAGGCCGGTGTGCTGACCTGCAATGTCGACAGCGGCTGGGGCTTCGTCTTCGGCTCCTCGCGCGACCTGAAGTGCAATTATTCCGGATCGAACGGAAAGCACGAGCATTACGCCGGCCACATCGCCAAGTACGGCGTCGATATCGGCTATCTGCAGGGCGGCGTGATCGTGTGGGGCGTGCTCGCGCCCACGACCGACCTCAAGGCCGGCGCGCTGGCCGGCGATTACGGCGGCGCGACCGGGGGCGCCTCGGTCGGAGTCGGCGTCGACGCCAATGTGCTGGTGGGCGGCTTCGACAAGTCGATCACCTTGCAGCCGGTGAGCGTCGAGGGCGACAAGGGCCTCAACGTCGCAGCCGGCATCGCCTCGATCACCCTGCACGCCGAGCACTGAAGCCGGGAGGCAGCCCTGCTTCGGCGGGGCTGCCCTCAGGCGGGAGAGCCAGGATGGACGACGCAACCGTAAGGGCGGCGCTGGACCGCCATTGGGCAGCCTCGGACGCGGACGCATTCGAGGCCGAGCACGACATCTACCACGACGACGCCGTGCTCGATTACCCGCAATCGGGCGAGCGGATCCGCGGTCGGCGCAACATACAGGAGAGCCGCACGGTCCAGCCCAACCGGAAGCGCTTCACCGTCCGCCGCATCGTCGGCGCCGGCGATCTGTGGGTGACGGAATTCGTGCTGACCTATGACGGGGTGCCGTCCTATACGGTCAGCATCATGGAATTCCGCGACGGGCTGGTCGCGCACGAGACCCAGTATTTCGCCGACCGGTTCGAGCCGGGAGCATCACGGGCGCATCTGGTCGAGCGCATCCCGACGCCTTAAACGGGCACAGGCACCAGCGCCCTTTCCCCGGCCTGCATGACCGCGGGCGCGCGCCAGCGGCCGGTATCGACATTCTCGATCTGCCCGTCGATCTCGGCGATGACCCGGCGCGAGAACGGGCCGAGATGGAGGTAGAGGGCGCTGATCATGATCAGGTATGGCAGCGCCGTGGGGTTGTGGACCACGCAATCGAAGATCGTCTTCCAGAACTCCCGCCGCACCCCGCGCCCGGCGCCGGGCAGGCGCCACAGCAGGCGGGCGACGCTGCGCATGTCGGCCAGGCTGACATGGTGGCCCCGTCCGCGCTTCAGCATGCGGCCGAGCCGGCGGACGCGGCCGAAATAGGCGGCCGGGTCGTAGATCGCCTCCAGCACCTTCCGGTAATCGGCGAGCATGTCGCGGCGGGGGCGCGCGGTGGTGAAATTCAGCCCGGCGGTGCACTGGTCGCCCTGGGTTTTCGGGTCGTCGTCCGGGAAGAGCCGCCCCTCGGCCATGAGACGGCGGGTCAGCTGCGTGGTCGGCAGCGCATAGAGCAGCCCGACCATGCAGACCGGGATCGCGGTGTCCTCGATGCAGTCGATCATGCCCTGGGCGATGCTGCCCTTCTCGCTGTCGAACCCCACGATGAAGCCCGCATTCACGAAGATGCCGGCCTCGTAGATCCTGGCGATGCTGTCCTGCAGGCTGCGCCTTGTGTTCTGCTTCTTCTGCATCATGACCAGCGAGTCCGTATCCGGGCTCTCGATGCCGACGAAGACCGCGAAGAAGTTCGTGTCCGCCAGGGCCCTGAGCAGCTCGGGGTCGTCGGCGAGATTGATCGACGCCTCGGTCGAGAACTCGAACGGGAAATTCCGCTTCTCCATCCAGCCCTTCAGGTCGGGCAGGAATTTCCTCAGCGCCTTCTTGTTGCCGATCAGGTTGTCATCGACGAAATCGACATGGCCGCGATAGCCGAGCGCGTACAGGGCGTCGAGTTCGGCCATGACCTGCGCGGTGGTCTTGGTCCGCGGCACCCGGCCGTAAAGCTCGATGATGTCGCAGAACTCGCAGTTGAACGGGCACCCGCGCGAGAACTGGACGCCGACATGGAGATAATGCTTGAGGTTCAGCAGGTCGAAGCGCGGCGTCGGGCTTTTGGTGACGTCGGTCTTGCCCATCTCGGCCTTGAAGACGCCCCGCCTGTCGCCGTTTCGCCAGGCGGCGAGGAAATCGTCCATGATCTCCTCCGCCTCGCCCAGCACCTGGAAGCTCGCGGCGGCATAGAAGGACGGGGTCGAGGTGACGTCCGGCCCGCCGACCACCACCGGCTTGCCCAGCGCGCGGCACATCTCGATGACCGCCAGCGTATCGTTCCGCTGCGGCAGCATGCCCCCGGTCATCACCATGTCGGCCCAGGCGAGATCGTCGTCGGTCAGGGTTTCGGTATTGCGGTTGACCAGCCGGACGTCCCAGTCTTTCGGCAACAGCGCGGCAACGGTGATCAGGCCCAGCGGCGCGGCGGGATAGCGCGCGCCGGTCAACTCGCACGCCGCCCTGTAGTTCCAGAACGAGTTCGCGTTGAATCGCGGAAAGACCATCAGGACCTTGCAGCCACCGGTCATATTGTCGGGACCTTTCGGTTCAATAGCTGATCAAGGTTCGAACCTGCCGGTCCCTCGCCCAACCCCAGCCGCCACGAGATCGGCGGATCGCCTGGCTCAACTGGCGGAGACAGGCCGTGCGGCTTTTGTCAGTATCGATGTGTTAGGGGGTAGGAAGCGCGCCAATGCGCGATCATTGCACTTCGGCGGCACTCTCGCCAGCGGCATTGTCGCCGCCCGGAAAAGAGGGCAATTCCGCTCCGAACCGCAAAGCGGCTATGATTTGGCAGGCGGGATACGGAGAAACAGGATGGCCAGAAGGGCGGTTGTGCTCGGTCTCTGCATGATGGCGGCAGTCCCGGCGCGGGCGGTGGCGCAAGGCGTCTTCGCCGGCAGCTGGACGGTGACGAAATCCCAGGACGCGCCGTGGGCCGGCCCGGAAAGCGACCTGAAGCCGCATTACGAGCCCGCGCTGCGGGGCGCCGTCATCACCTTCCGCAAAACCCGGGTCGACGCCCCCAGCTGGTTCGCCTGCCCCAAGCCGCATTACGAGATCGTCGAGCTGGAGCCGGAAAGCCTGTTCGAAGGCGGCCTGGACGATCCCGATCGCGGCTTGACGACGCCGAAGGAGACGGCGGCGAAGCTCGGCTTTACCGGCGAGAATTTCCCCACCCTGGAAACCGGATGCGCCGAGCTGTCATTCCACCTGGCGGCGCCGGATACGATCCTCTTCGGCCTGAACAACGTGATCTATACGATGAAGCGGACCGGGCCGGGATAAGAAGCGAAGCCGCTCGGCGGGCGACCGCAAACCCGATCGCCGGGAACCCTAATCGATTGATCTTCCTTACAGTCATCCAGACATAAGGAGGATCGCATGGCAGACCGGGAAGAGCTCAAGAAGCATTTGTGGAAGAAAATGACGGACAGCCCGTTCGTCATGATCGGGCTGACCGGCGGCGGCGCGCATAGCGAGCCGATGACCGTTCAGCTCGACAAGGACCAGGTCGACACGCTGTGGTTCTTCATCGGCAAGGACAACCGGCTGGCGGCCGGCGGCGACGCGATGGCCCAGTTCGTCTCGAAAGGCCACGATTTCTTCGCCTGCCTTTCTGGCAGTGCCAGGATCGACAACGATCGCGGCATGATCGACAAATTATGGTCCAATCAGGCCGAGGCCTGGTTTCCCGGCGGCAAGGCCGATCCCAATCTCGCGCTGCTGCGGTTCGACATCGCCGATGCCGAGCTGTGGGAAACCGACCTGTCGCTGAGCGGAAAGGTGAAGATGCTGTTCGGCGGAAAAATCAAGCCGGACGAGGCGGGAAGCCACGCCAAGGTGGGTTCGACGGCGGTCTAACGCCCGCGTCGGCGTCGCCGGTCCGTCAGGATCGGCGACCCGGCCTCCCATTGGAGTGGCGCTGCCTCAAACGCCAGTTACCTGCGCCAGGTTGGCCACCGCCGCGATCACCGCGTCGAAGCGCGCGAAATAGACGGCGTTGTTGAAGCGAAGCGCCGTGCGGCGGGCTGCCTGGCCCAGGCGGGTGCGCAGGTCGGGGCTGGCCAGCAGCATCCGGAGGGACAGGGCCAGCATCGCGCGGTCGCGGCGGGGCACGATGAAGCAGTTGCGGCCGTGGACGAAGACATCGCGGTAACAGGGCAGGTCCGTCAGCAGCAGCGCCTTGCCGAGCAGCGCCGCCTCGTAAACCGCCAGCGCCTGGGTCTCGCTGTCCGAGGCCAGGCAGAAGACATCCGCTGAGGCCAGCCAGGCGAGCTTCTCATCGTCCGGCAGCACGCCCAGCAGGCGGTATTTATCCGGTTCACGCTCCACGATCGCGCGGGCCTCGGGCTCCAGCCCGTACAGCTTGCCGCAGAAGATGCACTCGATATCCAGCCCGGCGGCGTCCACGGCACAGATGATGTCCTCGGCCCGCTTGCGCGGCTCCAGGGTGCCGACATGCACCAGCCGGAACGGCCGGGCCTTCGGCGGCGCCGGCGGCTGCCGCGCCAGCGCCGCCATGTCGATATCCACGCCGCCGGGCACGATGTCGAACTTCTCCGGCGGCAGGTGCTGGGTGAAGGGGCGGAAGAAGTCGCGCTGGAACGGCATGTCGTAAACCACCGCCGCCGCCACGGCGAACGCGCCTGCCCATTCGGGATTGCGGGTCAGTATCCTCAGGGCGACATCGGATTCG
>DATBAZ010000236.1:0-2895 GCA_036271255.1 Alphaproteobacteria bacterium | reverse complement strand
ATCGCCGACGTCACGCTCCAGCCCGGCGGGATGATCGTCGTGACCGGCAACGGCTACGGCGCCACCAACTTCATCGCGCTCGACCGCGGCGGTGAAATCCTGGTCGATCGGCAGATCCAGGTCGAAGGCCCGAGCGACCGGCTGGTCACCGTCTATCGCGGGGTCGACCGGGAATCCTATAGCTGCATGCCGCTCTGCCAGCGCCGCGTCACGCTCGGCGACAGCGAGGGCTACTTCAACGCCACGATGGGTCAGGCCGGTTCGCTGAGCAGCAATGCCAGCGGCAACGGCGGCGGCGGCGCTGCCGCCAAGACCAACTGATCAACCGAGAGGCCAACGGGAGTGACCTTCCGGTCCCGCGCGAGTTGGTCGGCCGTACCTACACGCCGTCGGTCGGCTACATGCTCAAGAGCGCTACTGCAGCCCGGACACGGCCTGCACGACCTCCTGAGCATATCCGCCCTTCGGACATGAAAAAGGCCGTGCATTACGCACGGCCTTTTCCGAGTTCAATGCGCTTGCGCTGATCTGGGCGCGCCCCGCAGGGGCGCGCTGGACATCAGCCTGCGTCGCGGAGGTTGTCGGCAGCCGACTTGCCGGACCGGCGATCGGCGACGATCTCGTAGGAGATCTTCTGGCCTTCGCGCAGCGAGCCGAGGCCGGCGCGCTCGACGGCGCTGATGTGAACGAACACATCCTGCCCACCTTCATCCGGCTGAATGAAGCCGAAGCCCTTGGTCGCGTTAAACCACTTCACGGTTCCCATGCTCATGGGGGTAGTCCCTTCTCAGATATACAGTGTCGAAGCCCACTTTCGCGGGCGGGTTAGATCGAATTTCTGGAAGGGTCGTCAGCGTGTCTGAACCGGCTGTACCGGTGGATGCTAATATCGTCCGGCCGAAAATCGATTAGCGGATTTTATTGGAAATAAGGCAGCAAAACAATCCTGACGCGCACGATTTTTTGATCCGCCGTGATCTCCACGGCGGATCAGCATACAGGCCGGCATTTTCCTTCCGCGCTCGCGCGTGGATGGCCCGTTTAGCGGCGACGGAACTGACCGCCGCGCTGTCCGGGACGCGGAGGTCCGCCCGTCCCGCTGGGACGTTCGTCCTTGTGGCGGAAAATCAGTCGGCCCTTCTCGAGGTCATAGGGCGACATCTCCACCGTCACGCGGTCTCCCGCCAGCGTCTTGATGCGGTTCTTCTTCATCTTGCCGGCGGTGTAGGCGACGATCTCGTGCCCGGCGTCGAGCTGCACGCGGTAGCGCGCGTCGGGGAGGATTTCGGTGACCAGTCCTTCGAACTGGATCAGCTCTTCCTTAGCCATGAATTTCTCCAGGTCGTGGACGGCTAGTGCGAATGGGGTTTGCGGGTCGGTTGGCCATTCGGCCGACTCTCACGGCGCAAAAAGGCCACGCCTTGTATCCCATCAGGTTTCCCGGCGCTATGCGCAGAACGCTGCTCCGAGCGGTCGGTTGGGGAAGAATGTACCTTGCCGCCGGAACGGTGGCGGCGAACCCCCTTGGAGGCCTTCGGGCCATTGCCGGGCCTTGCGTCAGCATGCCTTCCGTCAGCATGCCGGCCTTCACCGGGCCGTCCGTCGCCCTGCTTGCCGGCGCTGTGGTGGCGTCCGTCGGCATGCCTTTCATCGGCACGCCGCCCCTCACCATGCCGTGCGCCTTGCGAACGCTGGCCCGGGCGGCCGCCTGGCCGGCCCTGCCGTTGCTGCTGCGGGGGAGCGCCCGCATCGCGGCGACCGGCATCGGTGCGGTGGTCTTCCCGCGTCAGCGCCACCTTGATCAGCCGCTCGATGTCGCGGAGATAGCTGAGCTCCTCGCCGCCTGCGACCAGCGAGATCGCGGTGCCTTCGGCGCCGGCGCGCGCGGTGCGGCCGATGCGGTGGACATAAGTCTCGGGCACGTTCGGCAGGTCGAAATTGATGACGTGGCTGATGCCGTCGACGTCGATGCCGCGGGCGGCGATGTCGGTGGCGACCAGGGTGCGGATATCACCGGAGCGGAACTGCGCCAGTGTGCGCTCGCGATGGTTCTGCGACTTGTTGCCGTGGATGGCGCTGGCAGCGATGCCGGCCCTCTCAAGCGTCTTCACGACCTTGTCGGCGCCGTGCTTGGTGCGGGTGAACACCAGCGCGCGGTTGACCGACTCTTCTTTCAGAAGCTTGGTCAGGAAGGCGGGCTTGGCCGAGAAGTCGACCTGAATGATGCGCTGGTTGATCCGCTCGGCGGTTGAGGCGACCGGGGTCACTGCGACGCGCGCGGGGTCGCGCAGCATGGAGTCGGCGAGCTCGGCGATGTCCTTCGGCATGGTGGCCGAGAAGAACAGCGTCTGCCGCTTGATCGGCAGCTTGGCGACGATTTTGCGGATGTCGTTGATGAAGCCCATGTCGAGCATGCGGTCGGCCTCGTCGAGCACGAGGAATTCGACGCTGCCAAGCTTCAGCCCGTTGCTCTGCACGAGGTCGAGCAGCCGGCCAGGGGTGGCGACCAGAACCTCGACGCCCTGCATCAATGAGCGGACCTGGCGGCCCATCGGCACGCCGCCGATGGCCAGCGTCGAGCTCAGGCGGACGTGGCGGCCATAGGCGTTGAAGCTGTCGAGGATCTGCCCCGAAAGCTCACGGGTCGGCGACAGCACCAGCACACGGCAGGTCTTGGGCTGCAGCTTGATCCGGTGCTCGAGCAGGCGGTGTAGGATCGGGAGCGCGAAGGACGCGGTCTTGCCGGTACCGGTCTGGGCGATGCCGACGACGTCCCGGCCGGTCAATGCCAGCGGAATGGTTTGGGCTTGGATGGGGGTGGGGGTTACGTAATTCTCTTCGGCGAGGGCGCGCGCGATGGGTTCGGCAAGGCCGAAGTCCTGAAAGGAAGTCAAA
>DATBAZ010000235.1:0-3558 GCA_036271255.1 Alphaproteobacteria bacterium | reverse complement strand
TGGATGCCAAGGGCCGACTGCATATTCTGGGCCGCAAGGAAGACGCCATTTCGCGCGGCGGCCGCTATATCCGCCCGCTGGAGATCGAGGACGCGCTGATGACCGTCCAGGGCGTCGGCGAGGCCGGTGTGATCGGCGCGCCGGACGGGGCCGTCGAGCAGAAGATCATCCTGGCCGTGGCGCCGGAAGCAGGCCATACGCTGACCGAGGACACGCTCTGGCAAATTGTCCGGACAAAGCTGCCGGAGAGCCTGTGGCCCGACCTGATCGTGGTCGACGATGAGCTGCCGCACACCAACGACAATTCCGGCGGGCGCGGCAAGCTGATGCGCCGCGGCATCCGCGACCGGTATGAGGACCGCCTGTGAGTATTGTCCAGTCGCTCGGTCTCGCCGACATCCTGGCCGAGCATAGCCGGCGCTGGGCCGGACGGCCGGCGACGGTCGACGGGCCGGTCAGGCACAATTATGCCGAACTTCAGGCCCGGGTGGTTCGCCTGGCCAATGCGCTGCACGACCAAGGCTTCAGTCAGGGCGACCGCATATTGTGGCTCGGCCAGAATTCCTGGCGCCTTTTGGAAACCATCCTCGCCGCCGCCCGGCTCGGGGCGATGGTCTGCCCGGCGAACTGGCGGCAATCGCCGGCCGAACTGGCCTTCATCATCGAGGATTGCGCGCCGAAGCTGGTGATCTGGCAGGAGGCGGAAATCGGCGGGGTCATCGGGGAGGCGCGGAAGCTCGTTCCCGCCGGCGCCCTGTGGCTGCGGCATGACGGCGACAGCGAATACGAGGCCTTCCTGGGTTCGGGCAGCGCTGAAGATATCGAGCCGGAAGCGGACCCGTTGAGCCCGGTGCTGATGGTCTATACCGCGGCGTTCGGGGGCCGGCCGGCGGGGGCGCTGATCTCCCACTCGGCCCTCATTACACAGAGCCTCGTCTATGGGCCGGCGCGCGGGATCACCCAGTACTACCGCTACCTCAATGTCGGGCCGCTGTTCCATGTCGCGACCCTGATCGACCTGTTCGCCACTTTCGCCATGGGCGGCCTCAACGTCTTCACGCCGCGCAACGATCCTGAGGAGGTCTGCCGCCTGATCGAGGCGGAGAAGATCACCGGCATCTTCGCCATCGGGCCCGCCGCCGAGCAGCTGGCGCAGGCCAACAAGGACCGGCGGTGGGACCTGTCCTCGCTGGTGGTGCTGGGCGGCTCTCCCGAATGGAATGCGATGGTGACGGTCGATACCTCGCCCTGGGGCCGGCGCCCCTACGGCTTCGGCCAGACCGAGAGTCTCGGTTATTCCACCATGGCCTTTCTGGGCGGCCAGGGCAGCATGGGCTACGCGGCGCCGATCGTGCGGCTGCGCATCCTGGATGAGGAGGGCCGCGAGGTGCCGAACGGCACAGTGGGTGAGATCGCATTGCGCGGCCCGACCGTCTCATCCGGCTATTGGAACCGGCCTGAGCTGACGCATCAGCGCCAGAAGGACGGCTGGCACCGCACCAACGACCTAGGCCGCCGCGAGGCCGACGGCAGCCTCACCTTCATCGGCCCCAAGGGCCAGCTGATCAAATCCGCCGCCGAGAACATCTACCCGGCCGAGGTCGAGGCCTGCATCCGCCAGCATCCAGCCGTGAAGGATGTCGGCGTCATCGGCACGCCAGATCCGACCTGGGTGCAGAGCGTCAAGGCCATCGTCGTGCTGAAGCCAGGCGAGACGGCGAGCGCTGACGACATCGTCGAGCATTGCCGGGCGCGCATCGCCTCCTACAAGAAGCCCAGGCATGTGGTCTTCGCCGATGCGATTCCGCGCGCTGGATTCGCCATCGATTATGCCCGTCTCAACGCCGAGCACGGCGGCGGCGGCTATCCGGGTGAGGCGGGGTGAGTCTGGGGTTTGCGATTCACGATTCACCGTCCTTTCCACCTTCATGCCCGGGCTTGACCCGGGCATCCACGCGGAATGTCCGGGTGCAGGATTACGGCCTTCAGCGCTGACGGAGGGCCGTGGATGGCCGGGTCAAGCCCGGCCATGACGGTTTGTGGGTGGTGGTGGTCGGCAGGTAAAGAATATCTGGAGGAACGAAATGGACGAAATTCCGGAAATCAAGCTGGGCAGCGTGCTGTTCTCGATCGTCGAGCCCGGGTCCGGCCCCGGCGAGGCCCAGGCCTTCCATCGCTGGTATGAGCGCGACCATTTCTATGCCGGCTGCATGGCGGGGGAGAATTACTTCTCTGGCCGGCGCTGGGTGGCGACCCGGCCGCTGAAGGCGCTGCGCTTCCCTGCCGACACGCCGATCACGCCGGATATCTCCAAGGGCTCGTACCTCGTCACCTACTGGATCCTGGACCAGACCTACGAGAAGACGCTGCGCTGGTCGGTCGACCAGGTTCTGCAGCTGCATAAGCAGGATCGGATGGCGCCGGTCCGCCACAATATCTCCACCGCCTTCTACCGCTATGACTGGGGCGTCTTCCGCGACCCCGACGGCGTGCCGCCCGAGCTGGCGCTGGAGCATCTCTATGCCGGCATCGGCGTCACGATGGTCGAGCGTTCGGCGGACAAGTCGGATGGCGAACTGTCCGGCTGGCTGAAAGATCATCTGGCCCGCCATCATGCCGGCTCACCCATTGCCATGACCCTGTGTCTCAGGCCCCAGCCCCTGCCGGACGACTCGCCGTCCTATGTTCCGCGCCCGGATCCGAAGGAGCTGGACGCCCGCTATCTGCTGCTGTCCTTCCTGGAGGCCGACCCGAAGGCGGATTGGTCGGTGCGGTTCACCGCGCTGGCCGACGATCTCGCCGCCTCCGGCCTGGGCAGGGTCATCTATGCAGGGCCGTTCATCCCGACCGTGCCCGGCACCGATAAATATGTCGACGAGCTATAGGGTTGCATGGCAATCCGGGTCGCATGAAAGGACGCCAAGCCCAGGTCGCCGGCCTCAATGAGTTCGCCCGGCAGCAGAAGGAGGAAAGCCGCCGCCGGCTGATCGAGGCGGCCGAGCGTGTGTTCGATCGCGCCGGCTATATCGCGACTTCGGTCGATGATATCGCGCAGGAGGCGGGGGTCAGCCGCCAGACCTTCTACCGCCATTACGACGGCAAGCTGGCGATCGCGATGGAGTATTTCGAGCGGCAGAACGACATCTCGCTGCCCCTGTGGCTCAGGATCGGCGGTCTCGACTACGCCGACCGGGCGGTGGTCGCCGGCTGGATCACCCAGCTGTTCGATTTCAACGAGGCGCGGCGCCTGTCGATCCGGACCTTCATCGAGATGGGTATCGTCGAGCCCGCCTTCGTCGATCGCATCAAGGCGGTGATCCTCGGCATCATCGACAGTCTGGGCGACAGGATTCCAGCCCTCGCCGCCGCGCGCGGCGACGGCTCGGCGGCGCGGCGGCGCTGGGTCGATGCCTGGCTGTTCTTCTATCAGCTGCGCGAGCAATGCAGCATGAACGCCACCGGCTTCATGTCGACCGACCGCGCGCATGTCATCGATGCCTTCACCGACAGCTTCCTCGCGCTGACCGCCGGTCCGGGCCGGGTCACCCCATAACGGTA
>DATBAZ010000234.1:0-4312 GCA_036271255.1 Alphaproteobacteria bacterium | reverse complement strand
CGAGGCGCAAACAAGGATCTACAGCGATCCCGAATTCAGGCGACAGTTCCGGGCCGAGCTAGAAACCATCCGCGGCTTCCATGCCGACTTCACGATGGTCTGGGTCAACGACGCCGCCCGGCCGGACTTCCAGCGCCTGATCGGCATGAGTGTGGAGAGCATCGCCGCCGAGCGCGGCGCCGACCCGCTCGACCTGTTCATAGACCTGGCGCTGGAGGACGACCTCAACCTCGAATACACCGCCGTCCGCTTCGGCATCCCCGAGGAATATATCGCCGACCCCCGCACCCTGATCGGCCTGTCCGACGGCGGCGCCCATGTCGCCATCCTCTGCAACGCCGGCTACACCACCGAGATGCTGGGCGACCTGGTGCGCGAGCGCGGCCTGCTCAGCCTGGAACTGGCGGTAAAACGCCTGACCTCCGAACCCGCCGACTTCTTCGGCCTAACCGACCGCGGCCGCCTCGCCCCCGGCCTCGCCGCCGACCTCGCGATCTTCGATCCCTCGACCGTCGGCTCGAACAGCGCCCGGCCGGAGCCGCGCAACGACCTCCCCGGCGGCGGCCGGCGGATGGTCGTTCCGGCGCGGGGGATGGACTATGTCGTGGTGAATGGGCAGGTGCTGCTGGAGCACGGGCAGCCGACGGGGCATCTGCCGGGGAAGGTTCTGCGGCCGGGGGCGTCGGTGGCCAATATCATGCTGGATCGCTGGATCGAACTAGCGAACAGGCTAGTGAAGCTTGGCTACGACGTTGCTGGCACCGCAGGGCCGGAAGTCATCAAGAATGACGATCATCAAGGCGATATCCGGCTAATGGCCGTGACGCTTATTGCACGAAGCCTTTCTCATATGCGCGGCGTGCTAATACTGATCAGAGAAAAGAGAATTGTCGAAGCCCGGGCGCTCGCCAGATGCATCATCGAAAATCAGTTTTGGATTGTTGGGTTTTCGGAGAAGCCAGAGCAGTTCCGCCAATCGATGCTCGATCAAGACAAGAACCGCCGAGGAGCGAGCGGGCAGGTACTATTTGAGACGGGGGGTGTTTCCGACGAAATGAGCGAAAAGCTCAGGAGTTGGATGCGCGAAAACAAGAATTGGAGCAAGGCAAAGTCAATCACACCCAAGGAAGTGGCAAAGAACGCCCAACAGAATGATGCCTACAATTTCTACAATCTGCTCTCGCCCGACGCCCACCCGACGGTCGCTTCGCTTAATCGCTATGTCGTTGCCGCGAACGATGGGGAAGTGACCGGCATCGATCTAGATCCTGATCCCGAGGTAGACGAAATGGGCGGGACGGTTGGTTTGGCATGTTTTGGTTTGGTTATTGTCTTGGTCGCCGGCTGCAAGATATTGCAGTCGAGCATAACGGGGCAGGTAGATGAGTTGGCCCGGCAATACCTTAGCCTAATGAGAGAACAGGGGAGTCTCGATCAAGGCAGTCCCCAACAAAAGCCAGAAGCAGACAGTCCATAATTCCGATTAATCGCGAAATTCTGGTTTTGCGAGTCTGTGCCTAATCCCGATAGCTCCGATCAATCCGATCCAGCTTGCGCAGCAGCGCCGGCCATTCCCGCTTGCCGGCATGCGGGATGACATACTGCCTGTAAAGCGCCTTCGTATCCGCGATCACCGCATCCGGCAGCCTGCGCATCTTGGCGTTCGTCGACAGCACGGCAAGCTGCACCTTGCAGACCAGTTCCAGCCGATAGATCGTGTCGAAGGCTGCGGCGATGGTTTCCCCCATCGCCAGCATGCCGTGATTGCGCAGGACCATCACGTCGGCGTCACCGAGTTCTTCCATCAGCACCGCCTGCTCGGCGATGTCGAGCGAGAGGCCGTTGAAGTCGTGATAGGCGACCGCGCCGAAGCGCATCGAGCTCTGCACCATGGGCAGCAGGCCGCATTCCAGGGCCGAGACGGCCATGCCCGCCGGCGTGTGGGTGTGGATGACGCAGTTCACGTCGGCGCGGGCCTTGTGCATCGCGCCGTGGATCACGAAGCCGGCCTGGTTGACGCCGCCGCCCGACCCCGCCGACATGACGTTTCCATCCATGTCGATCTTCACGATGCTGGAGGCGGTGACCTCGTCATAGAGCAGGCCCAGCGGGTTGATCAGCAGATGCTCCGGCTCGCCCGGCACCCGCGCGGTCACGTTGTTCCCCAGCATGTCGGTCATGGCGTAGAGATCGACCAGGCGGCAGCACGCGGCGAGGTCGACCCGCGCCTGCCATTCCTCTGGGCTGATGCCGTCCATCACTTCGCCATGACGCGCGCGGTCAGCGCCGTGGCGACCAGGCCGCCCGCCGTTCCGGCGTCCAGCGTATTGCTAACCGGTATCGCGTCGGTGCCGAGCCGGGCGCGAACCTCCGCCATCAGCGCATCCGGGTCGTCGGTCTCCAGCTCATACATCGCCAGATAGGTCCAGCCCGGCTTGCCTTGCCCGGTCGCATCGGTCAGGGCGAAGCGCTGGGCCGAGACGAAACCCGGCACCGCCAGCAGGTCGGGCACGTGCCGCTCGTCGTACCAGCGGTTGAACTCCGCCTCGCGGCCCGCCACCGGATTGGTGAAGGCGAGCAGGTGGTGCCGGGCCATCCGCTTCAGGCCAGCTTCAGCGCGCCGAAGCTGGCGGCGTCGTTGCGCGACAGCACCTTCACCTCGGTGAAGTGATTGAACGTCTCGTCGGCGAATTCGCGGCCCACGCCGGAGGCCTTGAACCCGCCGAAGGGCAGGCCGACATCGCCGGCGATGGCGTTCAGCCCGACGCTGCCGGTACGCAGCCGGCGGGCCACCCGCTCGACCCGGGCCATGTCCTTGCCGAACACCGCGCCCGACAGGCCATAGACATTGTCGTTCGCCATGGCGACGGCGTCGTCCTCGCTGTCATAGGGAATGGCGCACAGCACCGGGCCGAAAATCTCCTCCCGCGCGACGCGCATGTCGTTGGACACGTCGGCGAACAGGGTCGGCTCGATATACCAGCCATCCTGCCGGTTGGCCGGCCGCGCGCCGCCGCGCACGATGCGGGCGCCCTCGGCGACGCCTGAGGCGATATAATCCTCGACCCGGCGCAGCTGCCGCTCGGCCACCAGCGGGCCGATGATCGTGTCGGGCTCGCGCGGGTCGCCCATCTTCAGCCGGCCGATGGCGCTGTCGAGGCTGCTAACGAATTCGTCATAGCGTGTGCGAGGCACCAGCACGCGGGTCAGCGCGGCGCAGGCCTGGCCGCTATAGGCCATGCAGCCCAGGCTGATGAAGGTCGACGCTGTCGCCGCGTCGGCATCGTCCAGCACAATGGCGGCCGACTTGCCGCCCAGCTCCAAGGTGAAGCGCTTCATCGCCGCGCCGCAGATCTGGCCGATCTCCTTGCCCGCGCCGGGACTGCCGGTGAAGGAGACCTTGTCCACGCCGGGATGGGAAACCAGATGCCGCCCGGCGTCACGCCCTGCCGGCAGGATCGACAGGACGCCCGGCGGTAGGCCGGCACGCTCGAACGCCTCAGCCATCGCCATGCTGGTCAGCGGGGTCTCGGGCGCCGGCTTCAGGATGACCGTGCAGCCGGCCGCCAGCGCGGGCGCAACCTTGCCCATCAGCTGAAGCAGCGGGCCGTTCCAGGCGGTGATGCCGGCGACGACGCCGACCGGCTCATGCACGATCGTGCCGCGATTGCCGAACGTGCCGATGCGCGTTTCCTCGAACTTATAGCGCTCGGCGGCGCCGATATAGAAATCCAGCACCGCGACCGCCGAGCCGCAGGAATTCACCGCGATGGCGACCCCGTTCTCCCGGGTCGACAGCAGGTTCAGCTCCTCCACCCGCCCGGCCAGGTCGTCGCGCACGCGCCGCATGATCGCCAGGCGCTCGGTCAGCGCCATGCGCGGCCACGGCCCGGTGTCGAACGCGGCGCGCGCCTCCGCCACCGCCCGATCGATATCGGCCTCCACCGCCTCGGGCGCCGATCCGACCAGCTCGCCGGTCGCCGGCGAATGCACCACCAGCCGCGCGTCGGTCGACGGCTCGACCCAGCGGCCGCCGATGAAAAGCTTCGCGTAGTCCGTCATGCTGCTTCCTCCCCGATGCGGCGCCCTCCCAAGGCGCCGTGGGCTGAGACTAAAGGCTGCGGAGAAAGAATCCACGCTTTCATATTCCCGTGCGCGGCGAAAACTGCTTCCAAGACGCGTCGCCGGCGTTAACCTGTCATCATCGGATGAACGCCTCTCAAGGGCACGACCGAGGGGGAAGCGATGACAGCGACCGTAAAGCAGCCGGGCATTCCGGCGAGCTTCGAGCCGGTGGATTGGAATCCGCCCG
>DATBAZ010000233.1:0-7962 GCA_036271255.1 Alphaproteobacteria bacterium | reverse complement strand
GGTCGAAGCTGCGCGCGCCGACGAAATCCAGATAGTCGGGGAAGCTTTCCCAATCCCAAGGCAGGCCGGTGGTCAGCACCACGCCGGGCAGGTCTTCGACGCCCTCCATCAGCCGGACCAGCCGCTCGCGGTCGTGCGGCCGGCAGGGCGCGAAGCCGATTCCGCAATTGCCCATCACCGCCGTCGTGACGCCATGTGCGGAGGAGGGCAGGATCCGCTGCCCCCAGGTGACCTGGCCGTCATAGTGGGTATGGATGTCCAGGAAGCCCGGCGTCACGATTCGATGGCGGGCGTCGATCTCCTCCCGGCCGGAGCCGGATATCGTGCCGACAGCCGTGATCTTGCCGCCGTCGACCGCGACATCCGCCTCGAACGGCGCACCGCCGGCGCCGTCCACCACCAGTCCGCCCCGGATTACGAGATCGAAGTCCGCCATCGTCTTAAGGCCTCCTAGCCCATGTACTCGCCGCCGTTGATGTCGATCGAGGTGCCGGTGATCACCCGGGAATAGTCGGAGACGAAGAACAGGACCGACTTGGCGCAGTCGTCGTCCGGCGGCAGCTTGCCCAGCGAGATCAGCTTGCGAAGCGGGGCATCGATCTCTTCCTCGGTCTGGCCGGACGCCTGGGCCATGTGGGCGCGGCCCTGGTGCCACGGCACGCCGTCCATGCGGCCCATGCGCGGGGAGTTCACCCGGATGTTGAAGGCCCCCAGCTCCTTGGCCAGCTGGCGTGTCGCACCCTCGAGGCCCGCCTTGGCGGTGGCGTAGCCCGCCCCGCCCAGATAGGGCTGGACGCTGCTCATGCTGCTCACATTGACGATCGAGCCTTCGTTCCGCGCCTTCATCGCCGGCAGCACGGTCTTGATCATGCGCAGCGCGCCGAAGCAGGTGACGCTCATGATCCCCAGCCAGCCGTCGATGGTGCTGTCGTCGAAGCTGGCGAAGGGCCCGTGCATATAGGCGCTGTTGATCAGCCCGTCGACGCGGCCCCATTTGTCGAGGGTCGCCTTGGTCAGCGCCTCGCATTGCTCCATGTTGTCGACGTCGGTGGGCACGCCGATGGCGTCGCCGCCTGCCGCGCGGACCTCATCGACGACCTGGGCGACATAATCGGCCGAGCGGGCGGCCAGAGCCACCTTGGCGCCCTCGGCGGAACCGATCACCGCCATCTTGCGGCCCATGCCCGGCCCGACGCCGGTGATGATGAGGACCTTGTCTTTCAGCAGCATTGAAACTCTCCCAGTTTTACAAAAGCTTATGGTTTACAGAAACTCGTTGGCCCGGCCGATGGCCAGGTAGGCGTCGTTGATATCCTCGTCCAGAACCTCGAACCGGCGCAGCGTGCGCGCGGCCTCAGTCGGCGTCGGGCGGCAATGCTGGACCGTGCGGTTGTCCCAGATCACCAGGTCACCCTGATGCCAGCTATGGTCGTATACGTTGGCGGGGGCATAGAGATAACCGAACAGCTCTTCGAGCAGTGCGTCGCTCTCCGCGACCGGTAACCCCAGTATGCGCACGGTGTGCTGGATGCAGACGAACAGCGACGGCACGCCGGCCCTGTTCGACCAGACCAGCGGATGGCTGCATTTCCAGTCCTTGGAGTCCCAGCCCGGCGTCCCGCGCGGAATGGCATCGTCCGCGATCCCAATGCGGATTTCGTCCGGCGCGCCGCGGTCGAGGAAGCAGGCATGCAGGGCCTGGCACCCCTCGATCTGTTTTTTCAGGTCGGCGGGCAGCGTGTCCAGCACCGCGGCCGAACTGGCGAACAGGGTCGGCGTCGCACCGTCCGCGATCTCCTGCCCGTAGAGGCCGATGAATTCGGTCGGGTTGCGGTCATAGGCGTAATCGTAGTGGAAGATCAGCTCGCCGTCGGGCGCGTCGCTGCGCCTTCGGTTCGAGACATACATTTCCTTCGGCGCTCCGTCCTCGCCGCAGGCGATCCGGCCGAAGCAGGCGACGGCCTCTCGATGCCGGTCGGCGGTCAAGTCTTGCCCACGGAACAGCAGCAGGCCATGGGCGGTCATCAGCGCCCTGAGCTCCGCCGCAGCGTCATCGAACGGACGGGCGAGGTCCATCGCCACCTCGACCCCGAATGAAGCTGGAAGCTGCCGCGTCGCCAGCATGATGCCCTTCCCCGAACGCCGTGTTTGACGGCACAGTATCGGCCGCTCAAGCTTCCAACAAGAACGCAGGGCCAAAGAATGAAGGGGAAGGATATGCGGATGAGGATGATCGCGGCCGGAATTCTGGCCATCTGCGCACTGCCCGTATCGGCTGAGGCTCGCGTCACCAAGGTGGTGGTCGAGGATACGAAGTCTCCCGCCTTCGACGGCAAGAGTTTCGGCGCCGCCGGTCCGTACGAGGTGCTCTCCGGCCATGTGTTCGGCGAGCTGGACCCCGCCGATCCGCTGAACGCAATCATCACCGACATCAAGCTGGCGCCGCGTAACGCACATGGAAAGGTGGAGTATTCGGCCACCTTCATGCTCGCCAAGCCGATCGATATGGCGAAGGCCAGCGGCGTGATGCTCTATCAGGTGCCCAATCGCGGCCTCGTCCTGTTCGGTACACCGGACGACGGGGGGCATGTCGTGCTCACCAGCGGCTGGCAGGGCGATGTGGCGCCGCGCGCGGGGATGCAGACGATCTCCGTCCCCGTCGCCCGCAATCCGGACGGATCGAGCGTCACCGGCGTCGCCCTGGCGACCCTGGCCAACATGCAGCCGGGCCTGCATGCGCTGTCGCTGACCGGCGGCATCGGTCTGCCCACCAGCCGGCCCGAACCGGCCAGCCTCGACACGGCGAAGGCGCATCTGACCAAACGCGGCCAGGACGGCAAGGCGGCGGAAATCCCGTCCTCCGACTGGGCGTTCGGCGACTGCACGGACGGAGCTTTCCCGGGCAAGCCCGACCCGCAGCGCCTGTGCCTGAAGACCGAGTTCGACCCCGCCTATCTCTACGAGCTGTCCTACATCGCCAAGGACCCGCTCGTGCTGGGCATCGGCTTTGCCGCGACGCGGGACATCAATGCCTTCTTCAGGAACGAAGCCCATGACGATGCCGGCTTCGCCAATCCGGTCGCCGGCAGGATCAAGGCCGCCATCGGCATCGGCTTCTCGCAGTCGGGCAATTTCCTGCGGACCTTCACCCATCTTGGCTTCAACCAGGATGAGGCAAAGCGGATCGTCTGGGACGGGATCGAATCCAATATCGCCGGCCGGCAGCTGGCGATGAATATCCGCTTCGCCGCGCCGGGTGGCGCGGCAGGCCCGGGTGAGCCGGGCAGCGAGGCGGTGCTGTGGTGGAGTCGCTATGACGACACCATGCGCGGCCGGGGCAAGGGCAGCCTGCTCGACCGCTGTGGTGCGAGCCGCACCTGCCCCAAGGTGTTCGAGCTGTTCGGCGCCACGGAGTTCTGGGGCCTGCGCATGTCGCCGGACCTGGTCGGCACCGATGCCAAGGCCGACATACCGCTGCCCGATACGGTGCGCCGCTATTACTTCCCGGGCGTCAATCATGGCGGCGGCAAGGGCGGTTTTGCGCTCGACGGCGAGCCGCCGCCCCAATCGGTCACCGGCCATTGCACCTTGGCCTCGAACCCCAACCCGACCGCCGATACGACCAAGGCGCTGACCGCCGCGCTGATCGACTGGATCACGAAAGGGACCGAGCCGCCGCCCAGCCGCTATCCGACCCTGGCCAAGGGTGAACTCGTGCAGCCGACGGGCAAGGCGATGGGTTTCCCGAAAATCCCGAACACGCCGCAGCCGGACGGGATGCTGAATAGCTTCCTGGACCTCGATTTCGGCGTGGATTTCAATTACCGCGACCTCTCCGGCGTCATCACCGTCGAGCCGCCGAAGCTGAAGCGCGTGCTGCCGTCTCTGGTGCCCAAGGTCGATGCCGACGGCAACGAGCAGGGCGGGGCGCCCTCGGTGCTGCATGAGGCGCCGCTGGGCACCTATCTCGGCTGGAACGTGACGGCAGGCGGCTTCTATAAGGGCCAGGGCTGCGGCTTTTCCGGCGGCTATATCCCCTTCGCCAGGACCAAGGCCGAGCGCGCGGCGTCAGGCGACCCCCGCCCCTCGCTGGAGGAGCGTTACGGCACGCACGACGCCTATGTCGCCAAGGTGAAGGACGCCGCGGCCAGGCTGGTCGGCGAACGGCTGCTGCTGCAAGCCGACGCGGAGCGCATCGTCAAGCAGGCGGAAGACAGTACGGTACTGAAGCCCTGATCAGTCCTTGGCCAGCGCGTCCAGCGCCGGGGCGAGGCCACGGACGGAGACCGTGATCGGGAAGGGTTGCCCGGCCGCGGTCTTGAAGACAAGGCGCCCGTTGGCGGTCAGCGCCTTCCAGCGCTTCAGCTGGTCGTCCTTGAACTCCCCGTCGGATCGGCAGGCGGCAGGCACGCAGTTGCTCCAGCTGAGCACGATCGGCTGGGCATCCTTTTCATCGGTCATCAGGCGGACGTCGCTGGGGAAGGAGACGTTCGGGCTCATGATGAAGGTGATATGCATCGGGCCAGTCCCGTTCTGATGGCCGATCGCCAGCTGCCCGAATGGCGCCTGCTGCCCCTGCACCTGAACCTGGAACGGCTGCTCCACCTCGCAGGCGCGCTTGCCGTCGGCGCCGCGCGAGCAGCGCAGGATCCAGTCGCCATAGCTCGCGGATGTGGTCTGCGGCTCGGCGCCGACCGGCTGGGGCGCGTCGGCCGCCGGTGCGGCTGCCGATAGGGTGGCGAGGGCGAACGCAGAGGCGGCGATACGGACCAAGTTCATCGTGACGATCTCGCGGGCTGTGGGGTCGTTATGTCCGGCGCGGAACATGAACTATTACGCCTGCACTGTCCACGAGATGGCAGGGCCAGGCAATTCGATTTCGGGCTAACCTCACGAGACCAAAAAGCTCGCATTGCGAGGCCAAGTCCTAGACTCGCCTTTCCCAGAATCCAGCCGGCGCTGTAAATCGCCGCAAGAACACGCCAAGTGCGCTGCCAAGGGAGACGACGTTGGGATTAGCTAAAAAGCCCGCTATTCGTGGGTGCATATTGCTGGGCACGGTCAGTCTGTTCGCCATTGCCCTGCCGGAACCTTCATTCGCCCAGCAACCGGATCAGCCCGCCGCCAGCAATAACGGCCTGGAAGAGATCGTCGTCACCGCCCGCCGCAAGGATGAGAAGCTGCAGACCGTGCCGATCGCGGTCAGCGTGCTGAACAACGAGCAGCTTCAGCAACGCAACATCAGCAATATCGAATCGCTGGGCTCCGCCATCCCGTCGCTGACCTCCTATCAGGAGAGCCGGGACGAGGAGGGCATCATCATGCGCGGCCAGTCCGGCACCGGCGTATCGGCGCAGGGGCAGGAGCCGGCGATCACCACGTATTTCGCCCAGGTGCCATTCCCGACCGGCGACGGCGTCGGCGTCGGCCGCTATTTCGACCTCGACACGATCCAGGTGCTGAAGGGCCCGCAGGGCACGCTGTTCGGCCGCAACTCCACCGGCGGCGCCATCCTGTTCGAGCCGAAGCGGCCGACCAACAATTTCGAGGGTTACGCCCAGGTCCAGTTCGGTAACTACAACGACCATGAGTTCGAGGGCGCGGTCAATATCCCGATCGTCCAGGACAAGCTGCTGTTGCGCATCGCCGGCACCTTCGCCGAGCGCGACGGCTTCACCTACAATGCCGCCACCCGGCAGGACCTGGACAATCGCGATTACTGGGCCGGCCGCGCCGGGATCACTTTCCGGCCGATCGATTCGATCGAGAATTACGTCGTCGTCGACAGCCTCTATTCGCACAATAACGGCACGTCGCAGATCATCCGGGCCCTGAACTACGACTTCTTCGTTCCGTTCGGCCCGGCCACGCATGCCTATGTCCAGTACCTCCAGGCGAACCAGCAAAAGCTCGGTATCCGTCAGGAGCAGTCCGACATTTACGGGTTGGACAAGACGATCAGCCAGGGGGTCACCGACATCTTCCGCTGGGACATCGCGGAGGACCTGACCTTCAAGACCATCTTCGCCTACCGCGAATACCGCCAGCTGCAGCGCTGGGATCTGGACGGCACGCCGCTGCCGCTGATCGAGTACAACACGCCCGGCGGCTGGTCGAACCGCGTGTCGCAATACACGGTCGAGCCGCAGCTTCAGGGCAAGGCGCTGGGCGGCAGGTTGGACTGGACCGTGGGCGGGCTGCTTCTCTTCTCCCATCCGGGCGGCGAGGTGGCGTTCAACGAGCTCCAGTTCTTCACCCCGATCTTCCAGACCATCCATCCGACCGAGCGCAGCCAGTCGGTCTACGGCCAGGCGAGCTACGATTTCAGCGACTGGGTCGAAGGGCTGAAATTCACCGCCGGCTATCGCTACACCTGGGACTATCGCGGTCTCGACAGCTTCAAGACCTCGGGCGGCGGCTGCGGCTTCACCGATTTCAACTTCAACCCGGTCTGCTCGATTTCCGTGCAGACCCGAAACGGCGATCCGTCCTGGAACGTCGGCGTCGACTATCAGATCACGCCCGATACGCTGATCTATGTCTCCGGCCGCCAGGGCTACCGCTCCGGTGGCGTCAACACCCAGGCCTTCGATGCCAGCGAGCTGATCTTCAAGCCGGAAAAGGTGAAGTCGGTCGAAATCGGCGTGAAGTCGGACTGGCAGCTGGAAGGCTGGCGCTTCCGCACCAACGCCGCGCTCTATAATTCCGATTTCACTGCCATCCAGGCGTCGGAGGCCTTCACCCAGCTGGTCAACAACGCGCCTGAAACCGTCAACCTGATCGGCAATTTCGGCACCGCGACGATCCAGGGCGCCGAGCTCGATGCCACGATCATCCCGACGGCCGGTCTCGAATTCACCCTGGCCTATGCCTACACGAACGGGCGGTACGACGACTTCATCGACGTCCAGACCGGCGGGTCGGAACTCGGCCGGCCCTTCTCCTGGACGCCGCCGCAGAAATTCAGCGTGAACGCCAAATACACGCTGCCGCTCGACGACTCGATCGGCAAGGTCATCGCGCAGGTGACCTGGGACCACTCGTCCCACGTTTATTTCGCGTCGCAGACCGACTTCGCCCAGCCGGTGTCGTCCTATGACAATGTCAGCATGCGGCTGGACTGGAAGGACATACTGGGACAGCCGATCGATCTCGGCCTGTTCGTGACCAACGTGCTGGACGCCGATTACGGCACCGGCGGCATCGCCGTCTATAACGCCGCCGGCTTCTCGACCTATGTCTGGTCCGAGCCGCGCATGTACGGCGCACAGCTGAAATACCGGTTCGGCGGCCCGGCCGCCGAGCCCGAGGCTGCGCCCGCCGCCTACACCCCGCCGCCGGCCCAGGCCCCGGCGCCCGCGCCGCGCAGCTATCTGGTGTTCTTCGACTTCAACAAGTCGGACCTCACCGGCCAGGCCCAGCAGATCGTCGACCAGGCCGCCGCCAATGCCGGCCCGGCCAAGGTCACCCAGTTGACCGTCACCGGCCACACCGACACGGTGGGCTCCGACGCCTACAACATGCGCCTCAGCCGCCGCCGGGCTGAGTCCGTGGCCGCACGGCTGGAGAAAGACGGCATCGCGTCGTCGGAGATCGAGATCGTGGCCAAAGGCAAGCGTGACCTGCTGGTGCCCACCGCCGACGGTGTGCGCGAGCCGCAGAACCGGCGGGTGCAGATCGTGTATGGAGGCGGGGCTTCGTCCTAAAAGCTGGCCCAACACTTCTCGTCATGGCCGGGCTTGACCCGGCCATGACGGTGTAAAAGGCCTCACAAACTCGGCCACTTGAAGATATACTGGCTGGTCGCCAGCACATCGATCTTGTCGACATCGGTCACGAACGCAGCCGCCTCGTACATACGCTGCGCTTTCTGCCTGGCGACTTCCGGGTCGCGGCCGTGGTCGAAGAAGACGGTGGGATCGGTCATCGCCTCGGGCTGCATGCATTCCTCGACCAGCGCGT
>DATBAZ010000232.1:0-24142 GCA_036271255.1 Alphaproteobacteria bacterium | reverse complement strand
CTTCAAGAAGAAGGCGGCGTAAAAAACCCTCGCCCCTCGGGGGAGAGGGTGGCGCGAAGCGCCGGGTGAGGGGGGCTGCGGCCGCAGTTGCGCTTTCCGGCTTGAAGTACGACTGCGGCGCCAGCCCCCCTCACCCGGATTGCTTCGCAATCCGACCTCTCCCCCGAGGGGGGAGGTGATTTTTAAGCCGGCATCCGGCTGGTTCTCAGGCAACGCCTTCTCGAAAGCCGGCAAGGCCAGCAGCCTCGCCTCGATCCCGACCAGCTTCGGATAGGGCGTGAGGTCCACCCCGAAGCGCCGTGCGTTGTACATCTGCGGCACCAGGCAGAGGTCGGCCATGGTCACCGCGTCGCCGCATAGATAGGGCGCAACCGCCGTCGCCTCCAGCGGGCCGAAGCCCTCGGCCATCCAGTGCTTGACCCAGATATCGATCGCCTCCTGCGGCTGGCCCATCTCGCCGCGCAGGTAATTCATGATCCGCGGATTGTTGAGCGGATGGATGTCGCAGGCGACGGCAAGCGCTGCCGCCCTGACCGTCGCGCGCTCGGCGGGGCTGGCGGGCAGCAAGGGCGGATCGGGGCGGATTTCCTCGAGATATTCGATGATGGCCAGGCTTTGGGTCAGCACCACCGGCCCATCCACCAGGGCGGGAACGAGCCCTTGCGGGTTCAGCGCCAGATAGTCGGGCGCACGCTGCGCACCGGCACGCACATCGACCCCATGCGCATCGGCTGCGATGCCCTTCCAGTGAAGCGCGATCCTGACCCGATAGGATGCCGACGAGCGCCAATAGCCATGCAGGATCATGCCTGTTCCACCACCTGATCGATCGCGCCGAAGATCGACGCCCCCGCGGTGTCTAGCATTTCGATCCGTACCCGGTCGCCGAATTTCATGAATGCCGTCTTGGGCGCGCCGGTCTCAATCGTCTCGATCGCTCGCCGCTCGGCAATGCAGGAGGAGCCCACCGAGCGGTCCTCGTTCGCCACGGTGCCGGAGCCGATGATGGTGCCGGCAGCCAGGGGCCTGGTCTTGGCGGCATGGGCGATCAGCTGCGGGAAGTCGAACACCATGCCGGTGCGGGCATTGGGGTGGCCGAAATTGACCTGATTGAGGTCGGTGCGCAGCGGCAGGTTTATCGAGCCGCCGTTCCAGGCATCACCCAACTCGTCCGGCGTCACCGCGACAGGGGAGAAGGCTGTCCAGGTCTTGCTCTGGAAGAAGCCGAAGCCCTTGGCGAGCTCGCCCGGGATCAGGTTGCGCAGACTGACATCGTTGACCAGCATCAGCAGGCTTATGTGCTTGCCGGCCTCCTCCGGCGTCACCCCCATCGGCACGTCGCCGGTCACCACCGCGACCTCGGATTCGAAATCGATGCCCCAGGCCTCGTCGGCCAGCGGGATCGGGTCGCGGGGGCCTAGGAAGTTGGCTGAGCCGCCCTGATAGATCAGCGGGTCGGTCCAGAAACTGGGCGGCAGTTCGGCGCCCCGCGCCTTTCGCACCAGCTCGACATGGACGACATAGGCGCTGCCGTCGGCCCATTGATAGGCGCGCGGCAGCGGTGCGGCGCAGGCGGCGGGATCGAAGGCTTCGCCATGCCGCTGTTCGACCGCCTCAACCTTTTCGGCCAGACGCGGCGCGACAGCCGCCCAATCGTCGAGCGCAACCTGCAAGGTCGGCGCGATATCGGGAACCGGCAGGCAGCGCGTCATGTCGCGGGAGACGACGACCAGCCGCCCGTCGCGGCCGTGCTTCAGTGAGGCGAGCTTCATTCCTTCGTCTTCCAACTGTCGGCGTAGGCCGCGAACTCGACCGTGCCGGCGGCGGGCGCGATGTCGAGCGCGTCGCGGGCGTCGATCATCACCGCATACTCGTCTGTGCCCGGCTTCTTCGGCGTCAGCATCGATTGCAGCGCCTTGGGGTGCGGCCCGTGGGTGAAGCCGCAGGGGTGGAAAGTGACCATGCCGGGATGGATGTTGTCGCGGCTGAAGAAATCGCCGGCGTGATAGAAGATCACCTCATCGTAATCGTCGTTATTGTGGAAGAACGGCACCTTGATCGCCCCCGGATCGGTCTCGAACGGGCGCGGGGTGAAGGTGCAGACGACGAAGCGGTCTGCCAGGAAAGTGGTGTGGGCCGAGGGCGGCAGGTGGAAGCGGTGGCTCATCAGCGGACGGATGTCCTTGACGTTGAGCCGCACCGGCGCGAGGTCCCCGGTCCAGCCCACCGCGTCCAGCGGGTTGAACGGATAGGTCACGGTCGAGACCGCACCGCGCCGCTTGACCCTGACCTTCCATTGCCGATCGCCGGCCTGCTGGTCGCGGAAGGCCGCGTCGATCGCGGGTGTATCGAGGATCGCCGGATCGAAGATCGCATGTGTGCCGACCAGCCCCTTATCGGGCAGGACGTAGGACGAGCCGGTGGCCTCGATCATGAGAACGGTCATGGGCTGAGCGCATTCGATCCGCCACATCGTGCCGCGCGGCAGCATCAGATAATCGCCGGCGCTGATCGCCAGATGGCCATAGTCGCAATAAAGGTCGCCGGCGCCCGCATGGACGAACAGCAGCTCGTCGCCGTCGCCGTTGCGCGCGAGGTCCGGCATGCTTACGGCCAAGCGCCAGTAGCGCATTTTCACCGCCGCGTTGCCCAAAATCTCCGGCGCGCTCCACGGCGAAGCGTCGTCCCCGGCCGGCAGCTTCACCAGGTCGAAGGCGCGCGGCCGCAAGGGGCCTTCCCAGGAGGTCCAGCCGGTCGGCGGGTGGCGGTGGTACATGTGGGTGGCGGGGCCGAAGAAGCCTTCCTTGCCCAGTTCCCGCTCATAAGTACCGGCCGGCAGGTCGGCATGGGCCTGGCGCGAAGTCTCGCCCTCGACCTTGGGGAAGGAGATGTATTTGCGCATCAGTGGCCTCCTCCGCGGTGGATCACCCTATCGGTCGGCAGCACGGTATCGGCCGGATAGGGCACCCTGCCTTTCAGCCGCTCATAGATCGGGGCAAACGGTTTGCGTGTCTCGTCGAACATCTGCTGGAAGCTGTCGATGACGAAATAGGTCTTCTGGAAATCGTCGATCCGGTATTCGGTCATCAGCACGCGCTCCAGCTCGAAGCCGATCCGGTTGGGCCCCTGCGAATCGAGGGAGAACACAGTCTCCCCCTTCGACGACAGGATGCCCGCGCCGAAGGCGCGGAGCCCTTTGTCGGTGCGGATCAGCCCGAACTCGATCGTATACCAATAGAGCCGCGCCAGCATCGGAATCGTGCCCATCCGCGCCGCCAGCGGCCCGGCCTTGCCGTATTCGACCATGTAATCGGCGAAGACCGGATGGGCGAGCAGCGGCACATGGCCGAAGAAATCGTGGAAGACGTCGGGCTCGACCAGATAGTCGAGCTCGCTTTCCTCGCGGATCCACCAGGACACCGGAAAGCGGCGATTGGCGAGATGGTCGTAGAACACGTCGTCCGGTACCAGCCCGGGCACGGCGACGATCTGGAAGCCGGTCGCCCCGGCGAGCTGCTCGTTGATTCGGGCGAAGTCGGGGATGCCGTCGCCGACCGACAGGTCGCGGATGCTGTCGATGAACTCATGCGCGGCATAGCGCGGCATCAGCGCCATCTGGCGGCGATAGAGCCGACGCCATCGGTCATGCTCGGCCTCGGTATAGCCGGCATAGGGCTGCTCGACGGTGTAATCGGGCCGGATGTGGCTGTAGTCGCCCCTGAGGGCGTGGGAGGACAGGCTGGCAGTCACGGACGGTTATCTCACCTCGGAACGCGCATGGAATAATGCCCCTCTCAGGCCAAAAGTTGCTTGCGTTGTTTTTCCATAAATTCGAATTTGCGCAAGGAACAGCCAAGTATTGGGACTTCGGCGCATGAATCAGCCACCACGCGATTTCGACCAGATCGATCTCAAGATCCTCGACGCACTGCAGAAGGACGGCCGCATCTCCAACGCCGACCTGGCCGAGAAGGTCGGCCTGTCGGCGTCGCCATGCCTGCGCCGCATGCGCGCGCTGGAGGAGCAAGGGGTCATCACCGGATATCGCGCCGACCTGAACCCGGTTCAACTGGGGCTGACCATCCTGGCCTTCGTCGAGGTCCGCATCTCCCGTCACGGCGCCGGCACCGCCGCGGTTTTCCGCGAGGCGATGATGAAGGAACGGATGGTCGTCGGCTGTTACATGGTGACCGGCGGCTACGATTTCCTGCTGAAGGTCGTGGCGGAGGACCTGGACGCCTATAAGGCCTTCACGCTTGAAACGCTGCTGTCCATGCCGGATGTCCAGGACATCCGCACCAGCATCGTGCTGGACCTGATCAAGAACACAGCGGAGTTGCCGCTGCCCGCTGCGCGCAACTTTGCTTAAGGCAGGATTTGCCGCATTTCCGGCGATTGATGGTGGAAATCACCGAACAAGCGGGGATTGATCGGCACATTCGCAAGCACATATCGGACCTGACAGCGTACATTCCTTGACGCTGCAGGAGACGCCGACATGACCTATGCGCCGACCGAAAACCCAATGGGCACCGACGGTTTCGAATTCGTCGAGTTCACCGCACCCGATGCCAAGGGCCTGGGCGACGTGTTCGAGGCGTTGGGCTTTCGCATCGTCGGCCGGCACCGCTCGAAGAACGTGCTGCATTACCGCCAGGGCGATATCAACCTGATCCTGAACGCCGAGCCGGCGAGCCCGGCCGAGCAGTTCGCCACCGCGCACGGCCCCAGCGCCTGCGCCATGGCCTTCCGGGTCAAGGACGCCGCCAGAGCCTATGAGCTGGCGATCGCCAATGGGGCAAAGCCCTTTACCGGCCGCGCCGGCCCGATGGAGCTCAACATCCCGGCGATCGAGGGTATCGGCGGGAGCGCGCTGTATCTGGTCGACCGCTATGGCGGCCACACGATCTATGATGTCGACTTCGTGGCCGAGGGCGAGCCTGAGGTGTCCGGGGCGGGGCTGCTGGCGATCGACCACCTGACCCATAATGTCTATCAGGGCCGGATGGACCATTGGGCGGGGTTCTACGAATCCCTCTTCAATTTCCGCGAGATCCGCTATTTCGACATCGAGGGAAAGCTGACCGGCTTGCGTTCCCGCGCGCTGACCAGCCCGGACGGCAAGATCCGCATCCCGCTCAACGAATCCGCCGACGACAAGAGCCAGATCGCCGAGTATCTGGAGGTTTATAAGGGCGAGGGCATCCAGCACCTCGCCCTGTCGACCGACGACATCTATGCCACCGTCGCGGCGTTGAAGGCCCGCGGCATCCCCTTCGCCGAGGCCCCGCCCGATTCCTATTACGAAATGCTCGACGAGCGCGTGCCCGGCCATGGCGAGCCGGTCGAGCGGATGAAGGCGCTCGCCATCCTGGCCGACGGGTCGCATAACGGGGCAGAGGGGGGCGGCCTGCTGCTGCAGATCTTCACCACCAATCTGATCGGCCCGATCTTCTTCGAGATCATCCAGCGCAAGGGCGACGAAGGGTTCGGCGAGGGTAATTTCAAGGCGTTGTTCGAATCGATGGAACGCGACCAGATCCGCCGCGGCGTGCTCGAAGACACGAAATAAGCTCTGCCGCACGACACAATCCGCCTGCCTGAATTTTGTCACAGGGAACAAGTCCGCTTCCTCGTGCGTTTGCTTGATTCGTTCCGCGAATCGGCCATGCCCCAGCTTCGACCTGTGGAAGCCGGGATTGCTCCGCATTTTCAGTAATTTAAACTGAAAAAATCCACCTTTAATACAATGTACGGAAGTTTGTGCAGCGCATAATGAATTAATTCCGCCTTGCAGCACATAAAAATGCCATAAAGATACTGTTTGAGTGATTTCCGTAAGTTAGGCGAAATCACCGATAGATAGATTGATTCAAATATTTTTTTCTTGCCTCGATCGGGCTCGACCCATTGCGATCCGTGAAAAGATCGTTTAGAGGGCGGCTTATGTTTACCTTCCGAGACGCGGGCAAGCCCTCACGGGTGCCGTCCGCAGCACGGCGCGTTTCCCGTGTCATCCTTCTCGCTGGGCTCACGCTCCCATTCGTGCCCTTTGTCCAAAACGGACTAGCCTCAGACGCTCCGCCGGCCCAGGTAGAGCCGGCGCCGCCCGGCCAGGGACTGGGGCTGGGGATGACCGACGCCATGGCCGGGATGCGCTACGGGCTGAGCCGGCGCGATCTCATGCTGTATCGCCGCGTCTTCGCCGCGATAGACGAATCCGACTGGGCGACGGTTGATGCGACGCTGCCGCACATCGAGGACCGGCGTCTAATCGGCCATGTCCGCGCCGCCCGCTTCCTGCTGCCCGGGGCCGACACCCAGTTCGCCGACCTCCGGGCCTGGTTGGACGTCTATGGCGATCTGCCCGAAGCGGACGATATCTATCAGCTGGCCGACGCCAGGAAGCCCAAGGGGGCTTATCTGCCCAAGGCGCATATCGGCCAGCCGTCGGACGACGATGCCGCCGCCACTTTCGGCGACGACATGGGTCCGGCCGAACCGCGCACCGCTGCGGGCGAGCATGCCTTCAGCCGCTTCTACGCGTCCGACGACAAGGGTGCGCTGGCCGATGCCACCAAGGCGATCGGCGCGCTGGGCGACCGCGCGACGCGGTCGCACTGGATCGCCGGCCTGGCGGCCTGGCGGATGGGCGACCTGAAGGAAGCCGGAAAGCATTTCACCACGCTAGCCGTCTCCCGCTCCGCCTCCGGCTGGCTGCAGGCCGCGGGAGCCTATTGGGCCGGCCGGGTGGATGAACGTAATGGCGGCGATGCCCAGGCCGCCAAGTGGTTCGGCAGCGCCAGCCGCTATCCTACGACCTTCTATGGCATGCTGGCGCAGCGGAAGCTGGGGCTGGACATCGCGCAGGAGATTTCTGCAGCATCGCTGACCGCCGGCCATCTCGATGCGCTGGCGGATACGCCGGCCGGCTATCGCGCCGTCGCCTTGCTGGAGCTGGGCCGCCGCGATCTGGCCTCGCAAGAGCTGGAGAAGCTCGACGCCGCCGGCAACCCGAAACTGGAAGAGGCGGTGATCGTCGTCACCCAGGCCGGGCATCTCAACGATTTCTCGTCCAACCTGGCGCAGCGCGTCGCCCGCCCGGCGGACGCCACCGAGACCTATTACCCGATCCCGCGCTGGCAGCCGCGCAGCGGCTTCCATGTCGACCCGGCCCTGCTGTTCGCCGTGGCGCGGCAGGAATCTCGCTTCCATCCGGAGGTGGTGAATCCCAGCGGCGCCGCCGGCCTGATGCAGCTGATGCCCGGCACCGCCAGCCAGATGGCACACGGCCACCCGGGCTCATTGCTGGACCCCTCGACCAATCTGGAGCTCGGCCAGCGGCTGATCACCACACTGATGCAGGACCCGAATGTCGGCGAGAACCTGATGCTGCTGGCGGTCGCCTATAACGGCGGCTCGGGCACCCCGGCCAGGCTGCAAAGGCTGCTGGATCATGACGATCCGCTGATGGCGGTGGAAAGCATCTCCAAGACCGAGACGCGCACCTTCATCAAGAACGTGCTGGCTAATTACTGGATCTACCGCGCCCGACTGGGCGGCGACACATCCTCGCTCACCGAACTGGCCGAAGGCCGCTGGCCGCTCTATCGCTGGGACGCGGCGGACGTCGGGAACTAGCCGCTTCGGGCCTCTTCGGCCAAGGGTTCGTAAAACGCGGCGTCGAAGCCGGCTGCAAGGCGCGCTGCGTCGTTGAACGGCCGTTTCAGCAAGGCGCGGTAATGGCGGCGCACCAGATCGTGCCATTCCGCGATCGGTATCAGGCCCCGCTGGCGACAGACCTGTTCGAACCAGCGCCGGCCGATCTCCACATGGCCGATCTCGTCGCGATAGACGACGCGCAGCACATCGGCGCTTGCATTGTCGCCCGCCCGGACCAGGCTTTCGATCATCGGCAAGGTGACATCGAGGCCCCGCGCCTCCAGCACCATCGGCACCACCGCGAGGCGGGCGAGCAGATCGTGCGCGGTCCTCTCGGCCGCCTCCCAAAGTCCGTCATGGGCGGGGAGGTCGCCGTAAGCGGCGCCGTATTCGGCAAGCCGCCCCGCTAAAAGACCGTGATGCATGGCTTCTTCATCAGCAACGCGCACCCAGTCGTCGTAGAAACCGGCATCGTAAAAATCGACCCCCGGCGGCCCGAATCGAGCAATCAGGTCCCACGCAAGATCAATGGCATTGAGCTCGATATGGGCAACCGCGTGGAGCAACGCGACGCGGCTGGCTTCGGTGCCGCCCTTCCGTCGCCGGGGCATGTCGCGGGGCATCAACAACGCAGGACGGTCAGGCCGGGCCGGCCGGTCGGGCGGCGTTATCCGTTCGCCGACGGGCAGGGCGCCGGATCGCCAAGAGGCGGCAACGGCATGGCTGAGCGCGATTTTCCCGGCAGGATCGGCACAGCGCAGGATGCTGACCGCGCCCTCGATCAGGCTTGCGGACGCCATCGGTTCCTAGACCGGCCTCAGCCGCCGTCTGACCCCGCTTTCCGGCTCAGGCATCGCATTGCGCCGTGCCTGGTCCAGCAGCTCCGTCAGCTCGGTCGTGCCGTGGCCGGCCTTGGCGGCTTCGCGCAGGCGGTCGAGGAAGGCGTTCACCACGGCCACGTCCACGATCTGCGGCGCGGCGGTAAGGATGCCGGAAAGCTGGGTCGGCACCAGCGGCTCATCCTCGTCCGACAGGCGCTCGGTCAGCTTCTCGCCGTTCCGCAAGCCGGTGAATTTGATCTGGATGTCGCGGCCGGGTTCCAGCCCGGCCAGCCGGATCATCTGGCGGGCGAGGTCGACGATCTTCACAGGCTCGCCCATGTCCAGCACGAAGATGCGGCCACGCTCGCCCAGGCCGGCGACGGCATGGGCCGCGGTCTGCAGCACCAGCTGCACCGCCTCGCCGCAGGTCATGAAATAGCGCTCGACATCCGGGTGCGTGACGGTCAGCGGCCCGCCGGCGGCGAGCTGACGCTCGAACAGCGGCACCACCGATCCGGTCGAGCCCAACACATTGCCGAAGCGTACGGTGACATAGCGCGTGGTCTGGTCGCCATCG
This sequence comes from Alphaproteobacteria bacterium, assembly GCA_036271255.1. Lineage (GTDB taxonomy): Bacteria > Pseudomonadota > Alphaproteobacteria > BOG-932 > Roseiterribacteraceae > BOG-932. The sequence continues at coordinate 15,082 of DATBAZ010000232.1, read as the reverse complement.
ACATCGACGGCCTGGCAGTAGGTCTCGGCGATGCGCTTGGTGAGGCCCATGATGCTGGACGGGTGGACCGCCTTGTCGGTCGAGATCATCACCATCGCCTTGGCTCCGGCGGCGCGCGCGGCGTCGGCGACGTTGCGGCTGCCGATGGCGTTGGTCAGAACGCATTCAGACGGGTTGATCTCAGCCAGCGGCAGGTGCTTCAGCGCGGCGGCGTGGAAGACGATGTCCGGCTTCTCGTCGGCGAACAGCGCCATGATCCGGTCGCGGTCGCGGATATCGCCCAGATGGGTGACGAAATCGAGGCCGGGATGTTCGGCGCCCCCCGGATATTCGGCGCCAAGGGTCTGGCCGATATTGTAGAGCGCGAACTCGCCATGCTCGACCAACGCCAGCCGCGCAGGGGCGAGGGCCGCCAGCTGCCGGGTCAGCTCGCCGCCGATCGTCCCGCCGGCGCCGGTGACGAGGATGCGGCGGCCCTTCACCATGGCGTGGAGCGCCGCCGTGTCGTGGACCACTTGCGGGCGGCCCAGAAGGTCGGTCACCGCCACGGGCTGCAACTTCAGCCTGCCGTCGGCGACGGCGTCGCGGAACTCGGTGAGCGCCGGCAGGCGGGCGATAGCGAGACCGAGCGATTGGGCCTGTTCGACCAACCGGCGCATGGCAGCACCATCCAGGTCCGCCGCGGGCCGGGTCACGATCAGCCGCTGCGGCCGGTCGCCCGCCTTGGTCAGGCGCTCGATCACCGCGGTCAGGTCGTCGGCGTGGCCCAGTATCTTGGCCTCGCGGATCTGGCGGCCGGCGAGGTTGCGCTTCTGGTCGTCGAGCACCCCGACGACCCGATAGGGATGAGCGGCATTGCCGGTCATGGCGCGGATGAACAGCTCGGCCCCGTCGCCGGCGCCGATCAGCAGAACCGGGATGCGGCGCGAGCGGTCGACCGCTCCGGGTGCCGTGCGGTCCTTGGCCATGCGGTAGAGCAGGCGCGGCCCGGCCAGGAAGACCATCAGCACCAGCGGCAGGATCAGCAGCACCTGCCGGGGGAACAATTCCAGCCGGTTCTTGACGAACATCACCGGCATGAAGATCAGCAGCGCCAGCAGTACGGCCTTCAGGATCGACATCAGGTCGCGGCCTGACGCATAGCGCCACAGCCCGCGATAGAGCCCGATCAACCGGAAGGCGACCGCCGCCGACACCATGAAGATCGGCAGGCCCTGGAGCATCGGCCCACGATAAACGCCGAACGCCTCCGAACCGACGCGCAGATACATTGCCAGGATGAAGGCAAGCCCGGCCATCACCACGTCATGCAGGAACGCCGCCCACGGCAGGGCGCGGTCGAAGCGCGTGTTAGCTCGCGTCATGTAACAGCCGAAAATCCATCTTATCTGCCGGCGCGCGACTCACGAGGGGTGCGGTGCCTATCCTGCGCCCGCTCTAGATCAGCGCCAAGAGTTGCGCATGCAAGGCGGCATTGCCCACGGCCAACACCCGCCCATCCGACTTGGCGGTCAGCGGCGCCCCGGCCCAGTCGGTCATGATGCCGCCGGCCCCCTCGACCACGGTCGAGAGCGCGGCAAAATCGTGCAGTTTCAGCCCCGCTTCCAGCACCACGTCGATCCAGCCGGAGGCCAGCAGCCCGTAGGCATAGCCGTCACCGCCATAGGTGCGGATGCTGCAAGCGCTGGAAACCTTGCGATAGCTGTCGCTGTCGTCCTGGGGAAACAGGCCATGGTCGGTGGTGCTGAAAATGGCGTCGCCGACATCGGTCACTGTCGCCCGCGCCTGGACGGGCTGCCCGTTATGCAGGGTCGGCCGGCCGGCGACGCCGATCCAGCGGTCGCCGGTGATCGGCTGGTCGATCACGCCAAGGATCGGCCGGTCGCCGTCCAGCAGGGCGAGCAGCGTTACGAAGGTCGAGCGGCCGGTCATGAAGGCCTTGGTGCCGTCGATCGGGTCGATCACCCAGGTGAGGCCCGACGTGCCCGCCGTCTTGCCGTACTCCTCGCCGACAATGCCGTCCTGTGGCCGCTCGGCCGTAAGGATGGCGCGGATCGCCTGCTCGGCGGCGCGGTCGGCCTCGGTTACGGGGCTGATGTCGGCCTTGCGCTCGGTCGCGATCGGGCGACGGAAGCGCGGCCGGATTTCCGCGGCGGACGCCTCGACGAGGCGTACCGCCAGCGCGGTCATTGCATCGAGATCGATCATATCAGGACCGCGGCCAACGGCCCCCTATATCGGCTTACTTGCCCGCGGGCAGCGGCACCGGGCTGTCGGACTGCTGGCGCAGCCAGGCGAGGACGTCGGCGCGATCCTGGGCCTTCTTCAGGCCGGCAAAGCCCATCTTGGTGCCCGGCACGGCAGCCTGCGGCTTCTCGATGAACTTGTTCAGCGCCTCAAAGTCCCAATCGCCTTTCTGGGCCTTCATGGCATCGGAATAGGAATAGTCGGCCTTGTGATCGTGCGGGCCGCCAACAACGCCCCACAGATTCGGGCCGACCATGTTCGGGCCGCCCTTGGCGAAGTTGTGGCAGGCCTGGCACTGACGCGCGATCTGGGCACCGTGGTCGGGATCGGCCTTGGCCAGCAGCGGCGCGATCGGTTCTTCCGCGGCCGGCGCGGCGGCGGGACCGGCGGACGCCTCGGCAGCGCCTTCGATCGGATAGGCCGGCTTGGCGAGCTCTTCCGGCTTCACCAGCATTCCGGACCCGATGATCGAGATCATCGCCAGAACACCGGCCACGAGGATCGCGGCGTAAATTTTGTTGCTTTCCATGAGCGAACCGTCCGAAGCGTTGGGGCCTGCCTGAATGGCTGACATTTATTCTAAGAGCCGGTCGAATCCCTCCGGCCACCCGCCTCTATAACCAAAGCGAAGAGGAAGGCGAAGGCTTTTGACAGTTCTATCGCGCCAAGGACAACCCGCCGCCGCCGGACCGAATGTCGCAGAGCCCGGCTTGACACCGCCACCGTGACGGTTACGAAGCAGGCAAATGGCTGATTTCCTGACTCCTCCGACCAATCCGATCGTGCTGATCCCGGCGCGGCTGGCGGCGACGCGCCTGCCGAACAAGCCGCTGCTCGAAATCGCCGGCGAACCGATGATCGTGCAGGTCTGGCGCCGGGCGATGGAGGCCGGCATCGGCCCGGTCGTCGTCACCGCCCCCGATCCCGAGATCATCGCCGCGGTCGAGGCGGCGGGCGGACAGGCGCAGCTGACCAGCATCGCGCACCAGTCCGGCTCCGACCGCATCGCCGAGGCGCTGGAGCGTGTGGACCCGAACGGTCGCTACGATGCCGTAATCAATGTCCAGGGCGACCTGCCGGTGCTGGAGCCCGAGACCATCCGCGCGACGTTCCGCCTGCTGGCCGACCCCAAGGTCGATATCGCGACCCCGGTGGCGTTGGCCGCCGAGGACGAGCGCGAAAACCCGAACGTGGTGAAGGCGGTGTTCGAACCCACGGGCGAGCGGACCGGCAAGGCGCTCTATTTCACCCGCCTGTCCGCGCCGAGCGGTGCCGGGCCGCTCTATCACCATATCGGCCTCTATGCCTATCGCCGGGCGGCGCTGCAGGCTTTCGTCGCCGCGCCGCAGTCCGAACTTGAAAAGCGCGAGAGGCTGGAACAGCTTCGCGCACTGGCCATCGGCCTCAACATCCATGTCGCCGTGGTGGATACCGTACCGTTGGGCGTCGACACCCAGGCCGATCTCGACCGGGCGCGGGCCCTGCTGGAGCACTCATGACCAAGATCACAGGACCTATCGCCTTCCAGGGCGCATTGGGCGCGAATTCGGACATGGCCTGCCGCCATGTGTTTCCCGGCATCCCCACCCTGCCCTGCGTTGCGTTCGAGGATGTGTTCGCCGCCGTGCGCGAGGGCAGGGCCGAGCGGGCGATGATTCCGGTCGAGAATTCCCAGAACGGCCGCGTCGCCGACATTCACCACCTGCTGCCCGGCGGCGGCCTTAAGATCGTCGGCGAGCATTTCCAGCCGGTGCATCACTGCCTGCTGGGCGTGCCGGGCGCCAAGCTTGGCGACATCAAGGAGGCGCTCAGCCACATCCAGGCGCTGGGCCAAGTGCGCAACAACCTGCGCGCGCTGGGCATCAAGCCGGTCACCTTCTACGACACCGCCGGCGCTGCCGAGGAAGTGGCGCGGGCAGGCGACAAGAGCCGCGCCGCCGTCGCCTCATCACTGGCGGCGGAGATCTATGGGCTGGCTATTCTCAAGAGCAATTTCGAGGATGTCGACCACAACACCACCCGCTTCCTGATCATGTCGACCGAGGCGCAACCCCTGCCCGGCGACTGCCCCGTCGCGGTCACCGGCTTCGTCTTCGAGGTCCGCAATATTCCGGCCGCGCTCTACAAGGTGATGGGCGGCTTTGCGACCAACGGCATCAACATGACCAAGCTGGAGAGCTACATGCTGAACGGCTCATTCACCGCGACACAGTTCTACGCCGAGATCGAAGGCCGCCCCGACGACCCGGCGATGCAGCATGCCTTCGACGAGCTGAACTATTTCGCCAAGAACATCACCGTGCTGGGCACCTTCCCCGGCGACCCGAGCCGCCGGGCGGCGTAGATCATTCCGCCGACCACTTCCGCACATCCGTCCCGCCGCGCATCATTCCTTGAATGAACGGCTCGAAGAAGCGGTAGGGATTGCCCGGCTCGATCGCGCTGGCCTCGTCCAGCCTGGCCCTGAGCTCGGCGGGAATTTCGACTTCCAGTGAGGCCAGGTTCGAGGCCAGCTGGTCGGGCCGCGAGGCGCCGAGGATGGTCGAGGTGACGCCCGGGCGGTCGATCAGCCATTTGAGCGCGACCTCGGCCGGCGGACGGCCGATCTGCTCGGCGACCTGAACCAGAACCTCGACGACCTCCCGGTTGCGCGGCGTGTCGAAGCGGGCGAAGGGCGTGCCGGCAGGCATCAAGTCCAGCCGGCGGACTTCGCCGTCCTGCGCCGCACGGCGGTATTTGCCCGAGAGGAAGCCGCTGGCGAGCGGGCTCCACGGGCACAGCCCGATGCCGAGCTCCTGCGCCAGCGGGATATGCTCACGCTCGATGCTGCGCTCGATCAGGGAATATTCGAGCTGGAAGGCCGAAATCTTCTCCCAGCCGCGCAGCTCGGCGAGGGTGTGCGCACGGGCGGCGTACCAGGCCGGGATGTCGGACATGCCGAAATACCGCACCTTGCCGTCGCGCACGAGCGCGTCGATGGTCGACATCACCTCGTCCGCCGGGGTCATGGTGTCCCAGGCGTGGAGCCAGTAGAGGTCGATATAGTCGGTGCCCAAGCGCTTCAGCGACGCCTCGACGGCGCGATGGATGTTCTTGCGGCCGTTGCCGCCGGAATTGGGATTGCCGGGCGACTGGTTGAAGGTGAACTTGGTCGCCAGCACGATCTTGTCGCGCGACTTCGTGTCGTTGATGAACTTGCCGACCAGCTGCTCGCTGATGCCGGCGGTATAGCCGTCGGCGGTGTCGATGAAATTGCCGCCGCGATCGACATACATATCGAAGATCGCACGCGACCGCGCCTCGTCGGCATTCGGGCCGGTGCCGTCGCCAAAGGTCATCGCGCCCAGGCATAGCGGGCTGACCTTGAGGCCCGACCGGCCCAGCGTGACGAAACTGTCGAGCTTCATATCAGTCTCCTTCGGCGACCCAGTCGTCGATCAGGCGGCGCGAGATGGAAAATTTGGGTGGAATACGCACCGGGCCGCCCGGCTCCAGCGACATCGGCCCGTCGGTGGCGATCGAGCGGATGAAATCGCGCGTGTACCAGCCGGCCTCGAGTATCTCGAGTGGGTCAAGGTTGAAGGTCGGGTCATCCGCCTTGGCCCGGAAGCCCAGCATCAGCGAAGAGGGGAACGGCCAGGGCTGCGACGAGGCATAGGTGATGTCGTGGACGCGCACGCCGCATTCCTCGAACACCTCGCGGGCCACCGTGTCCTCCAGGCTCTCGCCCGGTTCGACGAAGCCGGCCAGCACCGAGATGAAATTGGCCGGGAAGCGGGCGCCGCGGGCCAGCAGGCATTTATTGTCATGCTCGACCAGCATGATGACCGCAGGGTCGCTGCGCGGGAACTGCTCGGCCTTGCAGGCCTCGTTGGTGCAGAGCCGCCGATGGCCGCCATCGACGGACCGGGTCGGGCTGCCGCAGACGCCGCAGAAGCGGTGCCGCTCATGCCACCACAGCATGCCCTTGGCATAGGCAAGCAGCGCCGCGTCCTCGTTGCGCAGCAGCGAGCCGATCATCCGCATGTCCTCGAACGCGCCATGCGGCCCGAAATGGCCGGGGGCAGCCTCGAGGGATGAGATGTCGACGGCGAAATGCGGCCGGTCGCCGGCCGTGCCGAGGAAGACCGTATCGCTGACCACGCTCCAGTCGACCGCATCTACTGGAACGGTCACGCCGCGCTTCAGCGGATCGGACGGATCGACCAGCGAGCGCCCGCGCCAGACCGGCACGACCTGGGTACCGGCAGCGCGCAATGTCGCCTCCAGCCAGGCTTCGTCCAGCCGCCGGTGCGAGGCGCGGTCGAAGGCCGGATCGGAGAGCCGGTTGGGCGGAAACTGGAAGTAATTGAAAGGGCGGAAGCCGGACATGCCGATTTTCCGTTTGCTGGGGACGGGGAACGAACGACCCTAGCGAAAGATTCGCACTGGAGTAAGCTTATTCAAGCCCAGATCGCCGACAGGCTCAGACAGCCGGGAGAGGCAAAATCATGAAAACCGAAACCTTCGAGATCGGTGGCGTGCCGATCCATTACGCCCGCTGCGGCCGGGGGCCGGTGCTGGTGTTTCTGCACGGCTGGCCCGAATTCTGGCTGACCTGGCGCAAGGTGATGGACCTGCTGGGCAACGACTTCGACATGATCGCGCCCGATCTGCGCGGCTTCGGCCAAAGCGGCCATCCGAACCCCGGCCCCTCCGACCAGGTCGGCGCAGATGTGCATATGCGCGACGTGATGGGCCTGCTGGAGAAGCTGCAGATCGACAGATTCGGCGTCGTTTCCCACGACGCCGGCGCCTATGTCGCCCAGGGAATCGGCCGGGCGCACCCGGAGCGCCTCACCGGCCTCTTCTTCTTCGATTGCCCCTATCCCGGCATCGGGAACCGCTGGGCACAGCCGGACCATCTGAAGGAAATCTGGTACCAGTCCTTCCACCAGCAGCCCTGGGCGGCATCGCTAGTCGGCGCCAGCCGCGACACGTGCCGCACCTATTTCAGCCATTTCCTCAACTACTGGTCGGCCAGGCCGGGCGCATTCGACGACGTGATGGAGGAGTGGATCGACAATTTCATGTCGCGCGGCAACCTGCAGGGCGGCTTCAACTGGTACCTCTCCGCCAACGCCTCGCGCATCGCCGTCATGCAGGGGAAGGCCCCGCCGGTCGAGCCGATCACCGTGCCCACCTGCGTGCGCTGGGGCACCGACAGCCATGTGCTGAAGCCCGAATGGGGCGACCGGCTGGGCGAATATTTCACCAATCTCGACTTCCAGCCGATGCACGATATCGGCCACTTCCCCCACCGCGAGGACCCGAAACGGGCTGCGGGCGAGATCAGGCGGTTCTTCGAGAGGCTCACTAACTAACCGTCATTGCGAGGAGCGCAGCGACGAAGCAATCCAGAGCCTCACTACTAGGTGCGGGCTAATGGCCCTGGATTGCTTCGCTACGCTCGCAATGACAGCCGTAATATTGAATCGATCGCCCCCTTGCCCCCTGCCCCGGTAAGTCTGATATGATGCCCCCGGGAGGTTGGCGGTGGACGGACTCCTCGCCAACCCGGTCAGGTCCGAGAGGAAGCAGCCGTAACGAGTTTCGGTTCGGGTCATTGTTCCAGCCTCCCACCCCATGAGATCGCCGGCCTGCGTGTGGCCATTTGCAGTGGTGGGAAGAGCGCTTGAGCGATATCGACGGCGATAGCCTTCTATTTCCCGCCGCGGCCTTGCCTGTCACCGCCGCCGAGCAGGCCACGCCCTATAGGGTGCTGGCGCGCAAATACCGCCCCTCCACTTTCGCCGAGCTGATCGGCCAGGACGCGCTCGTCCGCACGCTGACCAACGCCTTTGCCCAGAACCGCATCGCCCACGCCTTCATGCTGACCGGCGTGCGCGGGGTGGGCAAGACGACCACCGCCCGCATCATCGCCCGGGCCCTGAACTGCATCGGCCCCGACGGCAAGGGCGGCCCGACCATCACGCCCTGCGGCACTTGCGACAACTGCATCGCCATCGCCGCGGACCGCCATGTCGACGTGATGGAGATGGACGCCGCATCCCGCACCGGCATCGACGACATCCGCGAGCTGATCGAGGGTGTGCGCTATGCCCCCGGCGCCGCGCGCTACAAGGTCTATATCGTCGACGAAGTGCACATGCTGTCGAAGCAGGCCTTCAACGCGCTGCTGAAGACGCTGGAAGAGCCGCCGCCGCATGTGAAGTTCATCTTTGCGACGACCGAGATCCGCAAGGTGCCGATCACGGTCTTGTCGCGCTGCCAGCGCTTCGACCTGCGCCGGATCGATGCCGAGGTGCTGATCGAGCATTTCAACCGGATCGCCACAGCCGAAACGGTGACGGTCGAGCCCGACGCTATGGCGCTGATCGCCCGCGCCGCCGACGGCTCGGCCCGCGACGGGCTTTCGCTGATGGACCAGGCCATCGCCCGGGGCGGCGGCAACGTCACCGCCGACCAGGTGCGCGACATGCTGGGCCTGGCCGACCGCGCCGTGGTGCTCGACCTGTTCGAGGCGACGATGGGCGGACAGCCTAAGGAGGCGCTCGACATTCTCGGCCGCCTGCATGCCGCCGGCGCCGATCCGGGCACGATCGTCGAAGACCTGCTCGACCTCACTCACACGCTGACCCGCCTCAAGCTCGCCCCCGGCGGCGCCCGCGCCGATGCCGAGGCCAGGCGCGGCGGCGCGATGGCGGAGAAGCTTTCCATGCCGGTGCTGACCCGCACCTGGCAGCTGCTGCTCAAAGGCATGGGCGAGATCCAGGTCGCGCCCAACCCGCATGCCGCCGCCGAGATGATCGTGCTGCGCCTGGTCTATGCCGCCGACCTGCCGACGCCGGGCGATCTGGTGAAGCAGCTCCAGGGCAACGGCGCGGCTCAGCCCGCCCCCTCAATGCCGTCGAATAACGGCCCCTCCGGCGGAGGACGGCCTGCGATGCACGGCGGCGGCGCGGCGACGGCGATCGCGCGTGGCGAGCCCCAAGACATGCCGATGCATGAACCGATGCAGGCCGGTCAGCCGATGGCGATGGCCGCGCCCATGCCGGCCGCCATGCCCGGGCCGGCAAGCTATCGCGAACTGGTAAAACTGTTTGCCGAGAAGAAGGAAGGCATCCTCGAATACCACCTCGCCGCCAGCGTACGGCTGGTGCGGTTCGAGGCCGGCGTGGTCGAGATCAATCCGCTGCCGACGGCCCCGTCCAACCTCGCCAACCGGGTCGGCAGCCTGCTGTCCGAATGGACCGGCCGGCGCTGGGTGATCGGCATCTCGTCCGCCCCGGGCGAGCCGACCATCGCCGAGACCGAGCAGGCCGACCGCGACGCGGCCATGGATTCCGCCCGCGCCAACCCTGCCGTGCAGGCGCTGATGGAAGCCTTTCCCGGCGCCACCATCGTCGACGTCCGCGACCTTGCCACGCAACCGCCACCTGCCCTGGATGCGGGCGCTGAGGAATCGGGCGACCAGACCTATCCCGCCGACGATGCCGGCGACATGTTCATTGAGAGTGGAGACGAGCTGTGAAGAACATCCAGCAACTGATGAAGCAAGCCCAGCAGATGCAGAGCAAGATGGCCGACATGCAGGCCAAGCTTGCGGAGGTCGAGATGAACGGCCAGTCCGGTGGCGGCATGGTCTCCGCGGTGATGACCGGCAAGGGCGAACTCAAGAAGATCACGCTCGACAAGGCCGCCGTCGATCCGGACGACATCGAGATGCTGGAAGACCTGATCATCGCCGCCGTCGCCGACGCCAAGAACAAGGTCGAGACCCACATCGCCGGCGAAACCCAGAAAATGATGGGCGGCCTGCCGATGCCCCCGGGGATGAAGCTGCCGTTCTAATTAATTCCCCTCGCCCCAGCGGGGAGAGGGAGGGGCCCGCGCAGCGGGAGGGTAAGGGGGCGGCGAGCAGAGCGAGCCTTCTTCAGTAGCACCCGCCCGACGGGCCCAGCCCCCCTCACCCGGCGCTTCGCGCCACCCTCTCCCCCGAGGGGCGAGGGTTTTGCAGGACCACCGAATGAGAATCGCGACCTGGAATATCAACTCCGTGCGCCTGCGGCTGCCGATCGTGCTGCGGTTCCTGGATGAGTATCAGCCCGACGTGCTATGCCTGCAGGAAACCAAGACGCCGGACGAGTTCTTTCCGGAGGAGGCCTTCGCCCGGCACGGCTATGCCCACATGCATATTGCCGGGATGAAGTCCTATAACGGGGTCGCGATCATTGCCCGGGTGCCGCTGGGCGCGCGGGAGGTCCGGCATTGGTGCGGCAAGGAGGATTGCCGGCATATCGTCGGCACCTTCGAGAACGGCACCGAGATACATAGCCTATATATCCCGGCCGGCGGCGACATTCCCGACCCTGCGGTCAACGACAAGTTCGCCCACAAGCTGCAGTTCGTCGACGAGCTGACCGGCTGGTGGCCCAAGGAGCGGTCGTCATCGAAACCGATGATCCTGGTCGGCGACCTCAATATCGCGCCGCTGGAGCACGATGTCTGGTCGCACAAGCAGCTGCTGAAAATCGTCTCGCACACGCCGGTCGAGGTCGAGAAGCTGACGGCGATGCAGAACTCGATCGGCTGGGTCGACGCCGTGCGCAACTTCGTGCCCGATGACCAGAAGCTCTATACATGGTGGAGCTACCGCAACCAGGACTGGCGCCTGTCGGACCGCGGTCGGCGCCTGGACCATGTCTGGGTGACGCCGCCGCTGAAATCCGCGCTGCGTGGCGCCCAGGTGGCCAAGGACGTGCGCGACTGGGCCCCGCCGTCCGACCACGTGCCGGTGATCGTGGACCTCGATTAAGGGATCGTCACCACGGTGCGGCCCATCGTCAGCCGCAGGTCCATGTCGTCCAGCGCATCGGGCAACTCCGCGAAACTCACAGTCTTGCCGATGAAGGGCTTGATCGAACCGGCGGTCAGCAGCTTCTCCAGCTCCCGCTGCACCCGGTCGCCGATGACGCGGGGCTGCATATGGAAGCCCGGCGCGGGATTCTCCATCGCCGGGTCGGCGGTGTAGGCCAGCATCACGCCCATCAGGGTCGCACTGCTGAACATGATCGGGCGCGGCGTCAGCATCGGCTGGTCCTCGGCCTCGATGCCGCCGGCGAAACCGATCATGAGCAGCCGGCCATAGAGCGCGAGAGCCCGGACCGAGGCCTCCGTCACCGCGCCGCCGACCCCGTCGAACACCATGTCCACGCCCAGCCCCTTGGTCGCCTTCATCACGACCGGGACGAAATCGCCGGCGCGATAGTCGATCGCGATCTCCGCCCCAAGCTCCAGGCATTTCTGGGTCTTGACGGGCCCACCAGCGGTGGCGAAAACCCGCGCGCCCGCCGCCACCGCAAGCTGGATCGCCGCCGAACCGACGCCGCCCGCCCCGGCATGGATCAGCACCGTCTCCCCCGAATGCAGCCGGCCACGCTGATGCAGGCCGAGCCAGGCCAGATGGAAAGGGAAATAGAACGCCGCGGCCTGCTCGTCGCTCAAGCCGGGCGGCGCGTCGAAGGCCATGCCGGCATCGCCGACGACATATTCGGCGTAAGCACCGAACGCACCCTTGGCGCAGGCCGTCACCCGCCGGCCGATCCAGTCTTCGGCCCCCGGTCCTGCCGCATCGACGGTGCCCATCACCTCCATGCCCAGCGTGTAGGGGATCGGCGGATTGACAGTCAGATAACGGCCGTGACAGCCATCGACTTCGTTATAATTGAGCGCCGCGGCGCGGGCCTTGACCCTGATCTCACCGGGCCCAGGCTCCGGGATGGGGATGTCGTCGAGTTGAAGAACTTCGGATGGCTTCCCTGCCCGATGAACCCGCCAAGCTTTCATCGTCCCGCCGCCGACCTGCGTCATGATCCCTTTTCCTTATTCTTATAAGGCAATGCTCTGTTCTCTTACGATACTCCCGATATCAAAGGTTTATAGAGAATTCCGCCGTGGCAGACCGCAATCCAGCTATGATTTGGCAAGGATTACCGGAATTCGTCAGAAATCCGTGCAGCGGCCGCCCACTTCCCAATCGCCGTAGCGGGTGGGTTCAGGGCCCCTGGGGCCGCCGATCTCGCGCGGTCTGGCGGGCGCGTCATTTTGTGATGCCCCCGGTTGCGATACCACCGGCACTTTCGGCGCCTTCGGCGGGTTTACGTCGGGAATTTTGTCGTCATCGGCCATGCAAGGAATATGGCAGGCCGATCCCCGCGCGCCAAGGAGGCGGCCATGGGCAGGAATTTCGTTCAAATCTATATGACGCTGGGCGCGATCTTCGGCCTCATCCTGGCAGGGCCGCTTTGGTACGCCATCCTGTTCGGCCATGGCGTGCCCGCGAGCGCAGCCGCGATCAAGACACTGCTCGTGGCCCTGCTCATTGCAACCCTGCATGGCGTCTTGCGCGCTTTCCTCTGGCTGCCCAGCTTGGTCTATAACGTCGGCATGCATAAAGTCGCGTTTGTCCATTGGCTGTTCGGCGGGTGGTGGTGAAGCAGTCAGTCAAGAAATCCTCCTCCGGTCACAGTCTCCAGTCCCCCGCCCTCGGCAGCCGCCATGCTGCCCTCAACATCCTGTCGTCCGTGCTCGATCGCGGCCGTCCGCTGGACGAGGCCGTCGACGCAGCGCTGGGTAAGGTCGAGCTCGAGGCGCGGGACCGTGCCTTCGCCCGGCTGCTCGCCACCACGGCGATCCGCCGGCTGGGCCAGATCGACAATGCGCTGGACCGGCTGATCGACGCCAAGCTGCCGCTCAGGCCCGAGGCGATGATGAATCTGATGCGGCTGGGCGCGGCGCAGCTGATGTTCCTGGACACACCGCCGCATGCGGCGGTCGCCACCGCCGTCGATCTGGCCCAAGCCATCGGGCTCGGCCGTGGCAAGGGCATGGCCAATGCCGTGCTGCGCCGACTGTCGCGCGAGAGCGAGGCGATCATGGGCGACCAGGATGTCGTCCGCCTCAACACCCCCGACTGGCTGCGCCGCCGCTGGATCCATGCCTATGGCGAGGAGCGGGCCGGGGCGATGGCGGCACAGCACATGGCCGAACCGCCGCTGGACCTGACCTTGAAACCCGGTGAGGACTCCGCCGCCTGGGCCGAAAGACTGGAAGCGACAGTGCTGCCCAGCGGGACGTTGCGGCGACCGGTCGGTGGCCGGGTCGAGAATCTGTCCGGCTTCGACGAAGGCAAATGGTGGGTCCAGGATGCCGCCGCCGCCCTGCCCGTCCGCCTGTTCGGCGACGTATCCGGCCTGACGATTTTCGATCTCTGCGCCGCCCCCGGCGGCAAGACCGCGCAGCTCGCGGCCGGCGGGGCCGCCGTCACCGCCATCGACCGCTCGGCTTCGCGGCTGGAAATCGTAAAGAAGAACCTGGAGCGGCTTCAACTGACCGCGGCGATCGTTGCCGCCGACGCCCAGGCCTGGAAGCCTGCCGGCGCCGCCTTAGCTGACGCAGTCCTGCTCGACGCCCCCTGCACCGCGACCGGCACGACAAGGCGTCATCCAGATATCCCGCTGACCAAGACGCCGCAGGACCTGGCTCAGCTGTCGCGCCTTCAGGCCGCATTGCTGGACCGCGCCGTGGCGCTGGTCCGCCCGGGAGGGACGGTCGTATACTGTACATGTTCCCTGGAACCCGAGGAGGGGGAGCAGCAGATCGCGCGCCTTCTGTCGGATCATCCGGAGGTGGCGCGGCGGCCGGTCGAGGCCTCGGAGATCGGCGGGTTGCATGAAGCGATCACAAAAGACGGCGATGTCCGCACTTTGCCCTGTCATTGGGGCGAACAAGGGGGCATGGATGGGTTCTTCGCCGCCCGACTGGTACGCAGAATTTGAACCGTAAAAGGCCCGATTTCGTTGCGGGCATTTTGCCTAATTGATAGGAGTCTTCCGTGCAGCAATCCGTCCGCGTCGCTCCATCGATTCTCTCCGCCGATTTCGCCGCTCTGGGCGAGGCCGTGCATGCCGTCGACCAGGCAGGCGCGGACTATATCCATGTCGATGTGATGGACGGGCATTACGTGCCCAACCTCACCATCGGCCCGGATGTGGTGAAAGCCCTGCGCCCGCACACAAACAAGATCATGGACGTGCATCTGATGATCACGCCGGTCGATTTCTTCATCCCGCTCTTCGCCGAAGCCGGCGCGGATATCATCACCATCCATGAGGAGGCCGGGCCGCACCTGCACCGCTCGCTCCAGCACATCAAGTCGCTGGGCAAGAAGGCCGGCGTGGCGCTGAACCCCTCAACCCCGGTCGACGGGCTGGAATATGTCATGGACCTGATCGACCTGGTCCTGATCATGACGGTCAATCCGGGCTTCGGCGGGCAGAAATTCATCCCTCTGCATTCCAAGGTCGCCAAAATGCGGGAGATGATCGACCAGCAGCACCATCCGATCGACCTGGAGGTCGATGGCGGGATCTCGCACGACACCGCGCCGGGCATCGTCGCGGCAGGCGCCGACGTGCTGGTCGCCGGCACCGCCGTGTTCGGCCGCGGCGCCAATTTCTACGCCCAATCCATAGCGGATCTGCGCGGTTGACGGGGACGAGCGAAGCCGGACTCGGCCGCGCCATCCGGGCCTTCCGCCCGCTCAAGGCCGCCGCCCCGTCCGCCCTTCTGCTCGTCCCCCCGAATCCCTGGCCGGGCGATGCCCAGCGCGGCCGCACCATGCTGACCAATATCGTGGCGCTGGCGGGCGAGACGGTGGTGGTCGCGGGTTCGGCCTGGGCCACGCCGGCGCATGAGCCCTGGCTTGCCGCCATGCACAGTTTCGAATGGCTGCGCGACCTGCGTGCGGTCGGCGGCGACGCGGCGCGGCGTC
>DATBAZ010000231.1:0-5005 GCA_036271255.1 Alphaproteobacteria bacterium | reverse complement strand
CGGGTTCACCGCCCAGCCGTCGGCGACACGGGCGATGCGCTCGAAATTGCGGTCGGTGGGCGCGAAGCCCAGCAGCAGCGGCAGCTTTGCACCCTGGACCGGCAGCGGCATCGAATGGAAATCGTCGAAATTGATGTGCTTGCCATGGAACGTGGAGCCGCCGGCCGTCCACAGCGCCCGGCAGGCTTGCACCAGTTCCTCCAGATAGCCGAAGCGGCCTTCGAACGGGATGTTGTTGGCGTCGAACTCGGCCTTCTGCCAGCCGACGCCCAGGCACATCGTCACGCGTCCGCCGGACAGCACGTCCAGCGTCGCCAGCTGCTTGGCCAGCAACACCGGCGCGCGCAACGGCGCCACCAGCACGAAGCAGGAAAGCCGCGCCCGCTTGGTTACCGCCGCGACCGCCGACAGGAACGAGATCGGCTCGATCCAGGGCTGCTGGATCGGGTAGGGGAAATTGTGGGTCTGGCGGCGCTCGGCATGGGCGGCGGCATTGAAGCCCAGATGGTCGCAGGTGCTGATCAGATCGACGCCCATCGCATCGGCCTTGGCCACCGTCTCCAGCACCGGCCCCACCGCGCCGCCGAACAGCTGCTCGGCGCCCATGAAATTCAAACCGACCTTCACCCGAACCTCCCGCGAAATGTTGTCGAACCCTTTAGCAGGCATGACGGCAGAATGTGTAGGGCACATGTCCTTCCGGGACCGGCAGTGTTGGCGATAAAGTCTGCCAGTGTCTCAATACCATGGAGATAGTCCCATGCTTGCGCTCCGTCCGAACTGCGAATGCTGCGACAAGGACCTGCCGCCGGAGTCGCTGGAGGCGATGATCTGCACGTTCGAATGCACGTTTTGCCGGACCTGCGTGGACGGCGCGCTGCATGGCGTTTGCCCCAATTGCGGCGGCGGGTTTGTGCCACGGCCGATCCGGCCCGCTGGCCTGCTGGCGAAGTATCCGGCGTCGACGGAGCGGGTCGTGAGGGCTGGCGGGTGCGCCGCATAGCTCCTATGCAGTTCG
This sequence comes from Alphaproteobacteria bacterium, assembly GCA_036271255.1. Taxonomy (GTDB): domain Bacteria; phylum Pseudomonadota; class Alphaproteobacteria; order BOG-932; family Roseiterribacteraceae; genus BOG-932. The sequence continues at coordinate 3,987 of DATBAZ010000231.1, read as the reverse complement.
TCGGCGGCTGAAGGCGGTTCGTCGAATTCTTTTTGGACTTTGTCGAAAGGATAGGCCTATCGTCCCGGCCTCGTTTTCGCTCCTCGAGGTCAATCCAGAATGAAAACCGCCTTTTCCCGCCTCCTGTCCGGCGCGGCCTTCGCCGTTTTATGCGCCGTCCCCGTGGCCGTTCCCGCTTGGGCCGGGCCGGCCGACATGTCCAAGCCGCTCGATCCCGCCAATTTCGACAAATCGGTGAAGCCCTGCGACGACTTCTACAAGTTCGCCACCGGCGGCTGGACCGCGGCGCATCCGATCCCGGCGCATCTGTCGCGCTGGGGCGCGTTCGACCAGCTGTCGGAGAATAACCTCGCCAACATGCACGAGCTTCTCGACAGACTGGCCGCCAAACCCGACAAGAGCGACCCGGATTTCGTGCGGGTCACCAACTATTACAAAGCCTGCATGGACGAGGACCGGATCGAGAAGGAAGGCGATGCCTGGTTGCAGGCGGAGCTCAAACCCATCGACGCGCTGACAGACCGCGCCGCGATCCTGGCCGCGATCCCCAAGCTGCAGGCCGCCGGCATCAGTGTCTTCTTCGGGTTCGGCTCGACGCCGGACGGGCTCGACAGCGACAAGGAGAATGCCGGCATCAGCCAGGGCGGCCTGTCGCTGCCCAACCGCGACTACTATACGCGCCAGGACGACAAGGCGAAGGCGATCCGGGAAAAGCTGGTCGGGCATATCGCCAAGATGTTCGTGCTGGCGGGCGAGGACCAGGCCAAGGCCGAGACCGACGCCAAGGCGGTGTTCGAGATCGAGAATCAGCTGGCGCTAGCCTCACGCAAGCCCGAGGAGCTGCGCGACCCGCTCAAGAACTACAACCTGATGGCGGTCAAGCAGTTGCAGGACCTGTCGCCCGATTTCGACTGGACCGGCTTCATGAAGGCGGTCGATGCGCCCTCGGTCGAGAAGGTCGATGTCGGCCAGCCCGATTTCGTGAAGGGGCTGGGACCGGTTCTGGCCAAGTCCGACCTCGCGGCGCTCAAGGCCTACATGCGCTGGAACGTGATCCATAGCGGCGGCAATGCCCTGCCCAAGAAGTTCATCGACGAGGAGTTCGACTTCTCGAAGCTGTTGACCGGCGCCAAGGAGCAGCGGCCACGCTGGCAGCGCTGCGTCCGCGCGGTGAAGGGCGCGATGCAGGACGCGGTCGGCAAGGTCTTCGTGAAGAACCTTGTCGCAGCCGGCACCAAGGAGCGGATGGCGACAATGGTGAAGAATATCCGCGCCACCCTACGCGAGGACATCCAGGAGCTGGACTGGATGGACGCCCAGACCAAGAAAAAGGCGACGATAAAGCTCGACAAAATGACCGAGCACATCGCCTATCCTGACAAGCCGATCGATTACACGTCGCTGAAGATCTCCGACAACATGCTCTATGGCGACGCCGTGACCGCGGCGATGAAGTTCGGGGAGCGCCGCGACCTGAAGAAGATCGGCAAGCCGACCAACCATGACGAGTGGGAGATGTCGGCGATGGAGACCAACGCCTATTACAATCCGCCGGACAACAGCATCACCTTCCCGGCGGGCATCCTGTTCGCGCCGTTCTTCGATGTGAATGCCGACGATGCGGTCAATTACGGCGGCATCGGCGTCGTCATCGGTCATGAGATGACCCATGGCTTCGACGACGAAGGCCGGCATTACGACGCCAAGGGCAACCTCACCGACTGGTGGACCAAGGCGGATTCGGACAAGTTCGACGCCCGTGGCAAATGCATCGCCGACGAGTATGACGCCTTCGTCGCCGTCGACGACGTGCACGAGCAGGGCAAGCTTGAAGAGGGCGAGGCGATCGCCGACCTCGGCGGCACGGTCATTGCGCACCGCGCCTTCATGAAGACGGACCAGGCCAAGGAAGCCAAGCCGGTCGACGGGCTGACCCCCGACCAGCGCTTCTATGCCTCGTTCGCGCAGATCTGGGAGCAGAACATCCGCCCGGAGGAAGCCCGCACCCGGGCCATGTCCGACCCGCATCCGCTCGCCACCTTCCGCGTCGTCGGCACGATCGGCAATGTCCCGGGCTTCGCCTCGGCCTATCAGTGCACCGCGCCCAGCCCGATGGTGCGGAAGGAGCTGTGCAAGATCTGGTGACGGGCGTCGTCACCCCTCGGGGAAGAACTCCTCGAGGGTCTGCGCGGCCTGGGTGACCGGCCCCAGCCAGTCGCCCGGCTGCGCCTGGCGAAAGATCATCAGGGTCGGGTACCAGGGGCTGTCGCCGCGCCCATACAGCCAGCGCCAGCAATTGTCGTAGCGGTCGAGCAGGAAGACCGGCTTGCCCATCGCCCCGGCGAGATGGGCCACAGCCGTGTCGACCGAGATCACGGCGTCCAGGTTGGCGATGATCGCCGCGGTGTCGGCGAAATCCCGGACTGCGCCCATCGGATCGTGGATTCCCCCGGCGATCTGGCCGCGCGCCGGCCCGGTCTGAAGGCTGACGAACGACACGCCGGGCGTCACGGTCAACGGCAGCAGCATCTTGAACGGCAGATTCCGCCGTCGGTCGAGCGCCTGCGCTTCGGCATCGTTCGAGCTTCGCTCACCCGCCCAGACCAGCCCGACGCGCGGGCCGGGTGGCAGACGCGTGGCCCACTCGGCGATCAGTGCCCTGTCGGCATTGATATAAACGCCGTCCGCCGTCGGAATGGTCTCGACCGCGGTATCGAAGACATAGGGCAGACTCATCGCCGGGCAGCGATAGTCGAACGGCGGCCGGTCCGCGGCGGTCACCACCTCGGCGATCCCGTCCTGCCCACTCATCAGCCGCGCCAGCTCGGGCGGGGCTCTGAGCACGACCTTCGCTCCGATCTCGACCAGCAGGCGGGCATAGCGCAGAAACTGGATCGTATCGCCGAAGCCGCCCTCGTGATCGATCAGGACGGTGCGGCCGTCGAGATGATCCAGATAGCGCACCTTGGGCAGCATCGGACGGGCCGGCGTATCGCCTCCGTGCCGCCATTCATAAGCCGCCCAGCCTTCGAGCAAATGGCCGGCCTTCAGCAGCGCCACGGCGCGGTCGAGATTGATTGCGATATCGGCCGGCGACAGGCGGAGGGCGTCGGTGCTCGCCGCCAGGGCTTCGTCGAATTCCCCCTCAGCCGTCAGGGCCCGGCCGAGCGTGGCATGAGCTTTGGTATTGCCTGGATCGGCCTCGATCAGGCCGCGGCACAGCGCGGCGCATTCCTCGAAGCATCCGGCCTCCAGATATTCGCGCGCAGCCTCGAGAGTATGCATCTTGCCGACTACTGATCGTTCAGTGGGCGGCGTTCCAGATCTGGTGGACGCCCACAACAATATATTCTACGGCAACCGCGGCCAAAAGGATGCCCAGCAGGCGCGTCGTGATCCCGACGATGGTCGGCCCGATGATCCGGCCCAGCCGGTCGGCCGTCAGAAAGGTGGCGAGCGTGGCCACCAACACCGCCAGGATCGCGGCGATCACGATGCCTTGCTCGACCATTTCTCCCTTGTAGCGGCTGGTCAGCAGCAGGGCGGAGGTGATCGCGCCCGGGCCGGCGATCAGCGGAATGCCCAATGGGAAAATGCCGACATCCTCAGGATGCGCCTCGTCGGGAACGTTGTCGGCCGCCTCCGCCCGCCGCGCGATCCGCCGCTGGAACATCATCTCGATCGCCAGCATGAACAGCAGCGCGCCACCCGCGGCGCGGAAAGCCGGCAGCGAGATGCCGAGCGCCCCCAATATCCGCTCTCCGCCCAACGCGAACAGCATCAGGATGCCGGCGCCGACCGCGACGCCGCGCACCGCCAGCCGCCTTTTGTCGCGCCGCGTCATCCCGGCCGCGAGCCCGTTGAACACCCCGATCAGCCCGATCGGGTCGATGATCACGAAGAAGGTGATGAAGCTGTTGATTGCCAGGTCGAAGAGCGGATGGATGGGCTGCATTCTGCTTACGCTCCCTGCCACCCGCACGCCGC
>DATBAZ010000230.1:0-16066 GCA_036271255.1 Alphaproteobacteria bacterium | reverse complement strand
GGTTCTGACAGCCCGCCTGCCGGTCTATCCTGCTTACTACCGGGACAATACGCGCTGGCAGGATCCCGCGCTGATCCCCGATCTGATGAGATCCGCCGATGCCGACGGCTGGGGCCGCGACGATCGCTGGGCCCCCGGCCTTTTGGTCGAACCGATGGCGCCGGCCAAGGCCGGGCCGACCGAGCGGCCCGATCCGATCGTCGTCGATCTGGTCGCCAAGGCGATGGACGGGGTCGGCCTGGACGAGCGCGAGGTCACCACCCTGTTCGGTGTGCGCGGCGTCGATTTCGAATATGTCACCGATGCGGCCAACCGGCTGCGGCAGACGGTGAGCGGCGATGTCGTCACCTACGCCGTCAACCGCAACATCAACTACACCAATATCTGCGGCTACAAATGCCGCTTCTGCGCCTTCTCCAAGGGCAAGACGCATGAGGCACTGCGCGGCACGCCCTATGATCTGGACCTCGAAGAGGTCGCGCGGCGCGCGGTCGAGGCGTGGGACCGTGGTGGAACCGAAGTCTGCATGCAGGGCGGCATCCACCCCGACTATACCGGCGAGACCTATATCGAGCTGTGCCGCGCGGTGAAGCAGGCGGTGCCGGACATGCACATCCACGCCTTCTCCTCGCTGGAGGTGCAGCAAGGCGCGGCGACCCTGGGCATTCCGATCCCCGAATTCCTCCAGCGGCTAAAAGAGGCCGGGCTCGGCACCCTGCCCGGCACGGCGGCGGAAGTGCTCGACGACGAGGTCCGCGACGTGCTGTGCCACGACAAGCTGAATACCCAGGAATGGCTGGAAGTGATGGAGGCGGCGCATACTGTCGGCTTCCGCACGACCTCGACCATCATGTTCGGCCATATCGAGCGGCCGGAGCATTGGGCGCGCCATCTGCTGCGCATCCGCGCGCTGCAGGAGCGGACAGGCGGCTTCACCGAGTTCGTCCCCCTGCCCTTCGTCCATATGGAAGCGCCGATGTACCTGAAGGGCATGGCGCGCAAGGGCCCGACCTTCCGCGAGGCGGTGCTGATGCATGCCCTGTCGCGCCTGGCGCTGCACCCGGTGCTGACCAATATCCAGGTTTCCTGGGTCAAGCTCGGCCGTGAGGGCCTCAAGATCTGCCTCAATGCCGGCGCCAACGACATGGGCGGCACCTTGATGAACGAGAGCATCTCGCGCGCCGCCGGCACGGAGCACGGGCAGGAGTTGCCGCCGCTTGAGATGGAGGCGCTGATCCGCTCTCTGGGCCGCACGCCGCGCCAGCGCAACACCGTCTACGGCCCGGTCTCGGCCGAACGCCAGGCCGCGGGCCGCAATGCTGCGCCGCTCACCGCCGTCATCCAGACCCCACCGAAATTCGCCCGCCGCAAGCTGGCGAGCGCCTGATCCCGAAAGAACGAGCATCACGATGAGCGACAAACCGACTTTGGCAGTTTTGGGCGGCACTGGAGCCGAGGGCAGTGGGTTGGCTTTCCGCTGGGCCCATGCCGGCTATCCGGTGATCATCGGCAGCCGCACGGCCGAGCGGGCTCAGGAGGGTGCCGCCGAGCTGAACAAGCTGCTGGGCCGCGATATCGTGCGTGGCATGGACAATCTGAGCGCCGCAAAGGAAGCCCAGATCGCCATCCTGACCGTTCCCTATTCCGCGCAAAAGCCGACCGTCAGCGACTTGGCGGGCGCGCTGGAAGGCAAGATCCTGGTCGACGTCACTGTGCCGCTGGTGCCGCCTAAGGTGAACCGCGTACAGTTGCCGGCCGAAGGCTCGGCGGTTGAAGCGATCCAGAAGCTGCTCGGCCCGGGCGTGCGTGTGGTGTCGGCATTCCAGAACGTTTCCGCCCATCATCTGAAGGACTTGCACCACGATGTTGAGTGCGATGTTCTGGTTGCCGGCGACGACATTCCCGCCCGCGAGCAGGTGATCGAGCTGGCGAACGCAGCCGGCCTGCGCGGCATCCATGCCGGCCCGCTCTGCAATTCGGTGGTCGCCGAGGCGCTGACCTCGGTGCTGATCACGATCAACCAGCGCTATAAGGTCCCGGGCGCCGGCATCCGCATCACCGGCCTGCCGGAGTAGGCGCCGTGGCCGCGGAGTTGACGCTTCGCGCGCTCGACGGCGTCCCGGCGGTCAAGGCGGGCGACGATCTGGCCGCCATCGTTCTAGATGCCCTCTCCGCCTCGGGCCAAGTGCTGCGGGATGACGATGTCGTCATTCTGGCGCAGAAAATCGTGTCGAAGGCCGAGGGGCGCCTGATCGATCTGGGCGGCATCCAGCCGTCCGCGAGAGCGGTGGAGATCGCCGCTCAATCCGACAAGGATCCCCGCGTCGTAGAGCTGATTCTTGATGAATCGGACGAGGTTCTGCGCGTGCGGCCCGGCGCAATCATTGTCGGCCACCGGCTGGGTTTCGTCGCCGCCAATGCCGGGATCGATCAATCCAATATCGGCAACGGGCCGGAAGATGATCAGGTGCTGCTTCTGCCGCTGGATCCGGACGGCACATGCGACAGGCTGCGTACCGAACTGAAGGCAAAGACCGGGGCCGATGTCGTGGTCATGATTATCGACAGCATCGGGCGGGCCTGGCGCAACGGCACGGTGGGCACCGCCATCGGCCTCAGCGGCATGGCCGGGCTCTTAGACCTGCGCACCAAGCCCGACATGTTCGGCCGCCCGCTGAAGACCAGCGAACTTGGCCTTGCCGATGAGCTGGCATCCGCCGCATCGTTGGTGATGGGCCAGGCCAGCGAGGGACGGCCGATCGTGCTGGCCCGCGGCGTCCCCTATCCGCGCCGCGAGGGCAATGCGCACGAGCTGATCCGCCCGAAGGAGATCGATCTATTTCGGTAGCGCACGACATTTCGGATTTCATGGACCTGGACGGCGTCGTCTTCGGACGCCGCACCGTGCGCCGCTTCCTGCCCGATCCCGTCCCCGACACGACCATTCTGGGCATGATCGAGGCTGCGACCCGTGCCCCATCGGCTCATAACCGCCAGCCCTGGCGCTTTCATGTCGTGCGCGACGCCGCAGGCAAGGCCCGGCTGGCCAAGGCGATGGGCGACAGGCTGCGCGCCGACCGGTCGAAGGACGGCGACGATGCCCAGCTGATCCACCAGGATGTCGAACGTTCTTCCGGCCGGATTAATGGCGCGCCTGCGCTGATCGCGGTGTGCCTGACCTTGGACGACATGGACACCTATCCCGACATGCGCCGCAACGAAGCCGAATTCCTGATGGCGGTGCAGAGCACTGCGATGGCGGCGCAGATATTGCTGCTGAAGGCCCAGGCCGAAGGGCTCGGCGCCTGCTGGATGTGCGCCCCACTCTTCTGCGCCGAGACGGTAAGCGGCGCACTGGACCTGCCTGCCTCGTGGCAGCCGCAGGGTCTGATCCTGCTCGGCTACCCAGCCGAGCCGGGCAAGATACGCGAGCGCAAGAAGCTGGGTGAGATCGTGCGCGGGATCGCACTGCCGTGAGTGTACTGGCACTAGCCGGCGGCGTCGGCGGGGCGAAGCTGGCCGAGGGGCTGGCCGCGATCCTCCCACCGGGGCAGCTCACCGTCGCGGTCAATGTCGGCGACGATTTCGAGCATCTGGGCCTGCATATCTCGCCCGACATCGACACTGTCACCTACACGCTGGCGGGCCTCAACAACAAGGAACAGGGCTGGGGCCTGGAGGGCGAGACCTGGAACTTCATCACCGCGTTGGAGCGGCTGGGCGGCGAAAGCTGGTTCCGCCTCGGCGACAAGGACATCGCCACCCATATCGAGCGCACCCGGCGGCTGAAGAGCGAGCCGCTCTCGGCCGTCACCGCCGACTTCGCCACGCGTCTGGGCATCCAGCAGAAGGTCGTGCCGGTCTCCGACGACCCGGTCCGCACGATGGTGCGAAGCGACCAGGGGCTGCTCGCCTTCCAGGACTATTTCGTCCGCCTGCGCTGCGCACCCAAAGTCGAAAAGCTCGAATTCCCCGGCATCGATGACATGAAGGCGAGCGTGGGTTTCCTCGCCGCCCTGTCGGCGCCGGACCTTGAAGCCATTGTGATCTGCCCGTCGAACCCGTTCCTCAGCATCCTGCCGATCCTTTCGATCCCAGGCATTCGGCTGGCGCTGGAGCAGCGCAGCGCGCCACTCATCGCGGTGTCGCCGATCATAGGCGGCGAGGCGGTGAAAGGGCCGGCGGCCAAGATCATGGATGAGCTGGGCTTCACCGTGTCGTCCGTAGGCGTCGCCGGATTCTATGGTAGGCTGCTGGACGGGTTGATGATCGACACGGTCGACGCCCATCTGGCGCCGGAAATCGATGGCTCCGAAGTGCTCGTTGGGGACACCATGATGCGAAACGCCGAAGACCGTCGCCGCGTCGCGACCGAGGTGCTGGCCTTCGCCCGGAGCTTGGTGCGCCGATGAGCATCTGGGCCATCGTCCCTGCTCGGCCGCTCGAGGAAGGCAAGTCCCGCCTCGCCGAGGCGCTGACGCCGTCCGAACGGCAGCGGCTGAACCAGCGCTTCTTCCGCCAGACGCTGGACGTGACCGCCGCCGTCGTCGGGCGGGAGCGTGTGCTGGTGATCAGCCGCTCGGAATCGCTGCTCGCCATCGCGGCGTCGTTGTCGTTCGAAACGATGCTGGAAGCGCCGCCGCACAGCCTCAACGCCGCGCTGACCCAGGCCGCCGAAGCCGTCCGCCAGCGCGGCGCCAGCGGGGTGCTGTCGGTGAGCTGCGATCTGCCTTTCCTGATCCCGGATGAGCTGAGGGCGCTGATCGAGGTCGCGCATGAGGGCGACGGGCTGGCCATCGCCAGCGACAGGGCCGGAACAGGCACCAACGCGCTGATGATGTCGCCCGTCGGAGCCATCCCCTATCTCTACGGCATCGGCAGCTTCGCCGCCCATCAGGAGGCGTCGCATGCGGCAGGACTGACGCTCAATGTCGTGCGCCGGGCAGGATTGTCCTTCGATATCGACACGCCGGACGATTTCGAACAGATGGAAGAGATTCGGCGCGAAACGAATCCCGTCAAACTGGCATCTTCGGGTTGCGCTTTTCCGCGAATCTGAGACAGTCGGACCGGAATCCGAATGCGCATCTTATATCATTTCTGGCTGTCCCCGTTCTCGCGCGCGATCCGCATGATCCTCGCGGAAAAAGGCTTGCCTTTTGAGCTGGAGCTCGAGAAGCCGTGGGAAAGGCGGAGCGAGTTCCTGGCGATGAATCCGATGGGCGACGTGCCTGTGCTGATCGAGCTGGACGGCGCGATCTACGCCGACAGCCACGTCATCTCCGAATTTCTCGATGAGGCCTACCCTGAGCGCTCGCTCATCGGCGGCGATTCCGTCAGCCGGGCCGAGGCGCGGCGGCTGGTCCAGTGGTTCGACGTGAAGTTCAACCAGGAGGTCACGCAGAATCTGGTCGGCGAAAAGCTGATGAAGCGCCTGGCCAGCCAGGGCTATCCGCAGCCGGAGGCGATCCGCACGGGGCTGACCGAGATCCACACCCACCTGGCCTATATCTCGTTCCTGGCCGAGCGGCGGCGCTGGCTGGGCGGCAACTACCTGTCGGCCGCCGACCTGGTCGCCGCGGCGCATCTGTCGGTGATCGATTATATCGGCGACGTGCCGTGGGACGACCATCCCGGCGCCAAGGACTGGTACGTGCGCATCAAGTCGCGCCCTAGCTTCCGCCCCATATTGACCGACCGTGTGCCGGGCGTGGCACCGCCGGAACATTACTCAGACCTGGATTTTTAAGCGCGCATGCCTCGTCTCTTCGTTTTCGGCCTGGGCTATTCCGCCCTGGCTATCGCCGGCCATGTCATGCGGGACGGCTGGACGGTGATAGGCACCACCCGAAGCCCCGAAAGCGCCAAGCGGCTGAAAGCGCTCGGCATCGAGCCGGTGCTGTTCGACGGCAGCGCGCCGCTCGATCCGGCCAGCCTTGCCGGCACGACGCATCTGCTGGCCTCGATCCCAGCCGATCCGGACGATCCGGCATTGCGTCACCATGCCAAGAACATCGCGGCGACCCAAAGCCTGGAATGGATCGGCTATCTGTCCACCACCTCGGTCTACGGTGTGACCGACGGCAGCACTGTGGACGAAGATTTCCCCTGCGCCCCATCCAGCGCCCGGGGGCAACGGCGATTGGCGGCGGAACGCGCGTGGCAGGGCCTGCCCCTGCCCGGTCATATCTTCCGCCTGTCGGGCATCTACGGCCCTGGGCGCAGCGTGTTCGGCACGATCCGTACCGGCAAGGCGCAGCGGGTGATCAAACCAGGCCAGGCCTTCAACCGCATTCATGTGGAAGACATCGCCACCACCGTCCACGCCTCGATGGCGAAGCCGGCGCCCGGGCGCATCTACAACCTGGCCGACGACCTGCCCGTCCCCTCGGCCGATCTGGTGACTTATGCCTGCGAACTGATGAGTGTCGAGCCGCCGCCGGAAATCCCGTTCGATGAGGCCGTGCTCTCGCCGATGGCGCGCGAATTCTGGGCCGACAACAAGCGGATCGACAACAGCCGGATCAAGGCCGAGCTAGGCGTGAAGCTCGCCTATCCGACCTATCGCGAGGGGCTGAGCGCGATCCTGGCGGGTAAGTAGCCGCCGCTCACCACTTCCCGGTATTGGGCATCGACGCCCAGGGCTCGGCCGGGCCTAAGGCGGCGCCCGACTGGAGCAGCTCGATCGAGATATTGTCGGGCGAGCGGACGAAGGCCATGCGGCCGTCGCGCGGAGGCCGGTTGATGGTGACGCCTTTATCCATCAGCTTTTGGCAAGCGGCGTAGATATCGTCGACCTCGTACGCCAGATGGCCGAAATTCCGCCCTTCGCCATAGGGCTCGGGGTCCCAGTTGTGGGTGAGCTCGACCTGCGCCTCCTCACCGCCCGGCGCAGACAGAAAGACCAGCGTATAGCGGCCCTGCGGCACATCGTGCCGGCGCAGCTCCTTGAGGCCGAGCTTGTTGCAATAGAAGTCGAGCGAGGCTTCGAGATCGGTCACGCGGACCATCGTGTGCAGATATTTCATGGCTTCACCCGGCTTTCGAAATGATCACGGTAGGGGGCGGCGCGTATTCGTCGGGAATGGCACAGACGCGGAAGCGGACAAACAACCGACCGAGCACTCTACCCGCCGACAAAGATGTGAACGGAACAGCCAGCAGGCAAGGCAGAATTGTCGGCGCTGCCACGAGCAGCACGCCTGGAGCGTAGGCGACGAGCACACCGGCAAAAGCCAGCCCGAACAGCATCTGCGGCCACAGCCCACGCAGCGCCTCGCCGACCGGCACCGCCCGTCCGTCGCGGTTCTGCGCCTCCCACAGCACCCGGCGGCCGAAGATCAGACCGGCGATGAAGACCGATTGCGCGATCATCATCAGCGGCCCGAGGAAAAAGGAGAACAGCATGTCGATGAAGCCGCCGACAAGCAGCCGCACCAGCCCGCCATAGCGCCGCCGCTGATCGGAGCGCAGCAGCACGTCCAGCAGCCCGAGCAGGCGCGGCGCGAAGCCCAGGGCCAGCATGATGAAATAGAGCGCGAAACCGACGCTTGCCGGCACCGACGATTTGCTGCCGTCGTCGATCATCGCCAGGCCGGTCAGCAGCATGATGAGGCCCGCGGGCGCCCCGGCATACATCATGATCGCGTTGACCAGTTGGAAGCGGCCCATGGGCCTGAGGCCCGGCATGGCAAGCAGCTTCAGATATTGCAGATTGCCCTGGCACCAGCGCAGGTCGCGCTTGATGAAGTCCGGCAGGTTGGGCGGGTTCTCCTCCCAGCTTTCGAACTCGTCGGCGATCACACGCACGTCATAGCCGGCGCCGCGCATCATCGCCGCCTCGACTTGGTCGTGGCTCAGCACCTGGCCGCCCAGCGGGCCGGTCCCGGAGAGCAGCGGCAGCGCGCAGTGATCGACGAAGGGCTGCAGCCGCAGGATCGCGTTATGCCCCCAGAACGGCCCTGCCGGTCCCTGCCACCAGGCGCTGCCCACCGTCTGGGTCCGCATCGCGTGGCGCATGCCGAACTGGAAGATGCGCGTGAAGGCGCTGCCCGAGGGCTGGCCGACCACCAGGGTCTGCAGAATGCCGAGTGTCGGATTGGCCTGCATCGCCCGCACCAGCCGCAGCATCGACGCCGCCGACATGACGCTGTCGGCGTCGAGCACGATCACATGGTCGTACCGCCCCTGCGCGCGCCTGGCGAACTCCATGAGATTGCCGGCCTTGAAGCCGGTATTCACCGCCCGTCGGCGATAGTGGAGGAAGGCGGCGCGGGGATGCCCGTCCTTCAGCGTGTCAAAGGCCTCCTCCTCGGCCACCGCGATCTCCGGCCGGGCGCTGTCGCTCAAGACGTGAAAATCGAACTGGTCGGCCCATGGCGTCCTGGCGACATCGCGGATCATCGCATCCAGCCGGGCGAAGACCTGGGTCACGTCCTCATGCCGCACGGCGAGGCAGACGGCAGTCCGCGTCGCGATCGGACTGTCTTTCGGCGTGATGCGCAAGGCGGGATTGGTCAGCGCGACCGGATCGGCGCTGAACCGCATGATCAGGAAGCCGATCGCCGCGTTCCAGAAGCCGATCAGGGTCCAGGGCAGGCCGACGACGAACAGCACCAGGAAAAGACCGGAGGCGGCCGACCAGCCGCGCGCCGCCATTGCATGGGTCATCATCGAACCCAGCACGATCATGCTCAGCGCATTTAGTCCAAAGAAGAACCAGCGGCGGGCGCTGAGAGCATTGTCGGCTGTTCCGGCGAGGTCTTCGCCGGCGGGGAGGGTCGCGTCGGTCATAAGCTCTGTGCTAAAGGCGCGGGGATATCTAGGCGCTATTGATAGGCGATGACGACTCACCCGCCAACTTCCTTCCGACCTGAGGCGCTTTGGCTCACCGGCCCAGGCCAGGCTGAGCTTCGCCCGATGCAGGTCGGGCCGGTCGGCGTTGAGACGCTGCTGGTCCGCGCGATCAACAGCGGCCTCAGCCGAGGCACGGAATCTTTGGTCTTCAAGGGCCAAGTACCGGAGATCGAATGGGCGCGGATGCGCTGCCCGTTTCAGGAGGGCGAGTTCCCCTTCCCGGTGAAATACGGCTACGCGATGGTCGGCCGGGTCGAGGACGGACCGGCGGAGATGACCGGCAGACGGGTCTTCTCGCTCTATCCGCACCAGAGCCTGTTCGCCATTCCGGCCGCGGCCGCAATCCCGGTACCCGACGACGTGTCCGACCGGCGCGCCGTCCTTGCCGCGCAGATGGAAACGGCGATGAACGGCACATGGGATGCAGGCCCCCGCATCGGCGACCGCATCGCCATTGTCGGCGGCGGCGTCGCCGGCTGCCTGCTGGCTTTCCTCTGCGCCCGCCTGCCGGGCACAGAGGTCACGCTGATCGACATCAATCCCGACCGGCGCGCAGCGGCCGAAACCCTGGGCGCAGGCTTCGCCACGCCGAACGATCCCCTGCCCACCGGCTGCGACCTGGTTTTCCATGCCTCCGGCACCTCTGACGGCCTGAACCTGGCTTTGTCGCTGGCCGGGTTCGAGGCGACGGTCGTCGAGATGAGCTGGTACGGCGCAAAGCCGGTTTCCGTCGACCTCGGCGGGACCTTCCATAGCCAGCGGCTGACCATACTGTCGACGCAGGTCGGTTCGGTGTCGCCGGCGCGGCGGGCGCGATGGGATCATCGGCGGCGCCTGTCCCAGGCCTTGTCGCTCTGCGCCGATCCGCGGCTGGACGTGCTAGTGGCGGAGGAAACGCCGTTCGCCGATATTCCCGCCCGCCTGCCTGACATACTGGGCGCGCCGGGCGTGCTCTGCCACCTGATCCGATACTGAAAGGCCCGCTATGTACGCCGTCGAAGTTCGCGACCACATCATGATCGCCCACAGCCTGAAAGGCGCGGTATTCGGGCCGGCGCAGGGGCTGCACGGCGCGACCTTCGTCGTCGATGTCGCCTTCTTCCGCGAGGCGCTTGATCCCGACAATATCGTGGTCGACATAGGCCGTGCGACCGAGACGCTGAAGCAGGTCCTGCATGGATTGAACTACGCCAACCTGGACGACCACCCGGCCTTCAAGGGCGCGGTGACCACGACCGAGTTCCTGTCCCGCCATATCTTCGACCAGATGGCGGCGGCGGTCCGTGACGGACGGCTCGGAGCGCATGCCGGTGGCATCGACCGGCTGCGCGTGACCTTGAACGAATCCCACATCGCCAAGGCATGGTACGAGGCTGCGATTGCCGGATAGCATCCGGTTCGCCGTCCCCGGCGACATCGAGACCCGCACCGGCGGGACGATCTACGACAAGAGAGTCATCGCTGAACTCCGCGCCGCCGGCCGGACTGTCGAGCATCTGCAATGGCCGGCCTCCTTTCCCTTTCCATCGCCTGAAGATCTGGTGACAGTGGGCGACAGTCTCGCCGCTTGCCCTGATGGCGCACTGGTCATGATCGATGGATTAGCCTTCGGCGCGATGCCTGAACTGGCTGCCGTAAACGCCCAACGGCTGCGGCTGGTCGCCCTGGTCCACCATCCGCTTGCCCTTGAATCCGGCCTTCAGGCCGACATTGTGGAACGGCTGAGAATTTCGGAACGCAAAGCGCTGAAGCACGCCCGCGCCGTGATCGTAACCAGCGCGCTAACCGCGGCAACGCTGGCGCGGGACTTCGGCGTGCCGCCGGAAACGATCATGGTAGCAACACCGGGGGTCGACCGGCCGGCGCCTTCGTGGGTGTCGCCATCCAACCCTGTGCCGCAGCTTCTGGCGGTGGGCACGGTGACGCCACGCAAGGCGCACGACGTTCTGGTCGACGCCCTTGCGCGCATAGCCGGCCTGGACTGGCACTGCACCATCGCAGGCAGCCTGGAGCGCGCACCTGAAACGGTGGCCTCGGTACGGCGGCAAATCGAACGTCGTGGATTGGCCAGGCGGATCGACCTGATCGGCGAAGTTGCCGATTCTACGGCGCTGTACGGGACCGCGGATATCTTCGTGCTGCCCAGCCGCTATGAAGGCTACGGCATGGCGATTGCCGAGGCGCTGGTTTACGGCATGCCGGTGATCGCCGCGCGCGTCGGCGCGATACCCGAAGTCGTCCCCGATAGCGCAGGCATCCTGGTGCCTCCCGACGATCCAGGCGCGTTGGCGGATGCCCTTCAGCGGCTGATCGAAGACCGGACTTTACGCCGCAGATATTCTGACGGCGCGCGCTTAGCCGCTCAAAGCTTCGCAGAGTGGCGCGGCACCGCCGCGCGGATCGCGTCAGCGCTCGACGCTGTCGAGTAGCAGCTCGCGGATGGTCGGCGCGGGCGCCTGGGCTTGCGTCATCACGCAATCGAACAGTATGTCGTTGCCCAGCCGGTGGATGGCGGCGCGGGGACGCAGCGCATCCTCGATCGGGTCGATCGGCGGCAGGCTGATGCCCACGGGGCCCGAGCCGATGATGACCGGGGCGACGCTGATATGCAGCCGGTCGATCGCCCCGGCGGCCAGGAAGCCGGACAGGGTCCCCGCCCCGCCCTCGACCAGCAGCCGACGGAAGCCTTGCTTGGCAAGTGCCGCGACTATCGCGGCGGGCGCAATCTGGTGCCCCTCCGATGGGATCGTGATCGGCGTCACCCAAGCCGGCCGCGGCCGGTCATGGGCCTGAATGACGAAGACCGGGCACCCGTCCTCGGCCAGCACCCGCGCATCCGGCGGCAGCCGTCCATTCGGGTCGATCACCACTCTGGCGGGATCGTTGCCGGCGACCGCGCGGACCGTCAACTGAGGATCGTCGGCGGCAACCGTACCGATGCCGACGATCACCGCATCGACCAGGGCGCGCAGCCGATGCAGGTGCAGGATCGCCTCCGGGCAGTTGATATAGCGGGAGCTCCCGGTGGGGGTGGCGATCCGCCCGTCCAGCGATTGGCCGAGCTGGCCGACGACGAACGGCCGGCGGCCGTTGCCCATCGCGATCGGGGAATAAAGATCCCAGAATGCCTGTCCTGCATCCATATCGGCCGGACGGACGATGTCATGACCGGCCGCAAGCCTTAAATGCTGTGACCAGAAGGATTCTTCCGCGTGATCGGTGATGCTGGAAATGCCGGCTACTCCAATGATCGGCCGCCAAAAAATTATCCGATAGGTCTTCGGGATTTGGCGATAACGATTATTTTAGCTAGAGGAAGAGGGGAACGGCAAAAATGTTCGAAATTTCCGCGTCGCTATGATCCACAGAGTTTCCAATTGCAACCGCCGTATGTGAGCCGCTGACGTGAGCACCCTGTCCACCCCGTTCGCCGGACTGATCGGCGATGCGACCGAGATCGCCTTCGAGCGCGCGGCGGGAGAGCTGCGCACCGGCCGCCCCATCGTCATCGAGGGCGAGGATGGGGCGACCTTGGTTGCGGCTCTGGATGGGGTGACGCCCCATATCTATGACTTATTCCGGGAATTCGGCGGCGCCCGCCTGGTGATCTCGGCCGAGCGCGCCCAGACGCTGGGCCTGAAGATCGACCATTCCGTCGCCCTGCCCCTGCGCGGCTTCGAGCGGCAGGCGGCGCAGAACTTCGCCGTGGTGCCTTACGTGCCGACCCCGGCCGATTGGGAGCCGGGTAGCGACGCCGCCTCGGCCGCGCTGGAACTGTGCAAATACGCTTTGCTGCTGCCGGCGGTGATCAGCCTGGAGCTGGCCGGCGAGACCGCGCTGCCCGTCGATCTGTTCCGCATCCGCCTAGACCGGCTACGCCCCCGCTCGCCGGTGTTCGAGCTTGAGATCGTGTCGGAAGCCGACGTGCCGCTGGCCGGCAATATCGAGACCCGTTTCGTCGTGATGCGCGGCGGCCCCGCACCGCGCGACCAGGTGGCGGTGATCGTCGGCCGGCCCGATCCGGCCAAGCCGGTGCCGGTGCGCGTCCATTCCGCCTGCCTGACCGGCGATATGTTCGGCTCGCTCCGCTGCGACTGCGGCGACCAATTACGCAACGCCATCGCAAGCCTGAACGCGGCCGGTGGCGGTGTGCTGCTCTATCTCGACCAGGAAGGGCGCGGCATCGGCATCGGCAACAAGATGCGGGCCTACAGCCTGCAGGATGACGGGTTCGACACGATCGACGCCAACAGCGTGCTGGGCTTCGAACCGGACGAGCGGCGCTATGAGTACGCCGCGGCGATGCTGGCCAAGCTCGGCTACCGCCGGATCGTGCTGTTGACCAACAATCCCGACAAGATCGAGGCGCTGGGCTTGGCCGGCATCGAGGTAGTCGAGCGCCAGCCACTGACCGGCACGCCGACCGTCGAAAACCTCCATTACCTCTATACCAAGGCCCAGCGCTCCAACCACATGCTGGCGGACCTGCTGGCCCTGGCCTCGCCGATGGCGGCCGGGGAATAAATTATTGGCTCACCGGCGCCAGCCGATAGTGGCTGACGCCCCACTCTGTACCGTTGTTGTTGCCGAACAGGCCGGCGGTGGCCAGGAAGAACAGGCGCCAGCGGCGGCGCCATAGCACCCAGTCGTCGCCATAGACCTGCTGCAATATCTTCGCGATCTGCGGCGCGTTGCGGTCGTAATTGACCAGCCAGTCCAGGGCCGTGCGCTGGTAATGGACGCCGTTCCACAGCCAGTCGGCCTCGACCGTGAAGATCGAATTGAAATGCCGGATCAGGCCGTGGCTCGGCATGATGCCGCCGGTGAAGAAATGCTGCGCGATCCAGTCTGCCTTGTTCGCCCGGTCGAAGCGGTAGGGCGCGGCCTTATGGCTGAAGACATGCAGGAACAGACGCCCCTCGGGCTTCAGCACGCCACGGACGCGCTCCAGCAGCGGCTGCCAGTTCGCCATATGCTCGAACATCTCGACCGAGACGACGCGGTCGTAGGTACCCGGCGGGGTGAATTCGTTCATGTCGGCGGTGATGATCGTCACATTGCCCAGGCCCCGCTTCGCCGCCTGGTCCTCGATATACTGACGCTGGCCGTGCGAGTTCGACACGGCGGTGATGCGCGCATTGGGGAAATGCTGCGCCATCCATAGAGTCAGCGAGCCCCAGCCGCAGCCGAGTTCCAGAATCTCCTGCCCATCGGCGAGGTCGGCGTGGCGGGCCGTTTCGGCCAGCGCATGCTCCTCCGCGTCCATCAGCGTGTCGTTCGGGCTGCGATACAGGCAGCAGGAATATTTCCGCCGTGGGCCCAGGATATAGGTGAAGAATTCGGACGGAATCTCGTAATGCTGCTCGTTCGCCGCGTCGGTATGCTCGGCAACCGGGCGTACCCGCATTTCCTCGAGGAACTGCGCATCCAGCGCCGGCTGGTAATCGACCAGCGAACGCCGCGTCCGGTCGCAGAGGAAAGTAATGCCCGCGGCGGTGACGGAATCGGGCAGCGGCAGGCGTTCGAAGGCGTTGATCGCGGACGTGATCATGCTCATGGATGGGTGGTCTCGGCAGGGGTTGGCTGCCGCCGGGGCGGCAGCGGGAAGAAGGCGGAGGTCACTGCCTGATAACGGCGATAGGCATCGCCGCGCGATTTCAGCATCAAGGTCTCGAGCGGCGGGATGCCGGAGACATAGACCAGCAGGTAATACATCGAGACCGGCCCGATCAGCGCGATCCATCCCCATAGGTAGTCGCCGCTGAAATCCGCCGCCATCACCAAATAGGCGGTCCAGACCAGCCATTCGAAGAAATAGTTCGGGTGCCGCGACCAGCGCCACAGGCCGACATTGCAGACGCCGCCTTTGTTGGCCGGATTGGCCTTGAATTGCTTGAGCTGATTGTCGGCGATCCCCTCCCCGATGATGGCGATCGCCAGGATGGCCACACCGGCCCAATCGGCTGGACGGATGCCAGGCGCCGGATGGCGCGCCGCGGCCAGAATGCAGACCGCCAGGATGATCGATGCGGCAGCCTGGGCCTGCAGGAACCAGAACATGCGCCGCTGGAAATCGGCGCCCCAGGCCTTGCGGAAACTGTTGTAGCGGACGTCCTCGGCATGGTGGGCCACGCGAATGCCGAGATAGGAGCCCAGCCGGGTCGCCCAGACTGCGACCATCAGCGCGATCAGTTCCTGCCGTTCCGTCGGGCCGGCGGTGCCGGGAATAGGTGCCAATGCCACGGCGACGCCCGCCAGCCCCAGCCCGGCGGTCCAGAACACATCGACCCAGCCGGCATTGTTCACACGGCGCTGCCAAGCCCAGGCGAGCATCATCACGATCGACAATCCAACCGCGACGGCGACGATCAGGAGGATCATGAAAAGGCCGGTCCTTTTGCCGTCCGCGTCAAAGCGGAGGCTTGTTCGTTCTCACCATCCATACGACAAGGGGAACGGCTTAGATCAGACATCCGGACCCTCTACGCCCCCGTATAATCCGTCGGACCTGAAATGCGATGACATCGGAATTTTCCCGAAATATGAACGTTTTACAACCATGGTAACGACCTCCGGCCAGGGACGCTTGAACATTGCCGTGATCGGCAGCGGCATCTCCGGCATGTCGGCCGCCTGGCTGCTGAGCCAGCGCCACGACGTGACGGTCTATGAGCAGGAAAGCCGGCTGGGCGGGCACAGCAACACAGTCGAGGCGCCCGGCGCCGGCGGCACACCGGTCGATACCGGCTTCATCGTCTATAACGACCGCAACTATCCGAACCTCGTCGCCCTGTTCGAGCATCTGAAGGTGCCGACCAAGGCGTCGGAGATGTCGTTCGCCGTCTCGGTCGACGACGGCGCGCTGGAATACGGCACGACGACGATCGGCCAGCTGATCGCGCAGAAGCGCAATCTGGTCCGGCCGCGCTTCTGGTCGATGCTGAACGACCTGCTGCGCTTCTATCGCGAGGCGCCGTCCTTCCGGGAAACCGGCGACGGCGTCACCAGCCTGGGCGACTATCTCGATGCCGGCCGCTACGGCCGCGCCTTTCAGGAAGACCACCTGCTGCCGATGGCGGCCGCGATCTGGTCGACCCCTGCGGGCCAAATCCGGGACTATCCCGCCGCGGCGATGATCCGCTTCTGCGACAATCACGGGCTGCTGAAGGTCAATGACCGGCCTGAATGGCGCACGGTCGACGGCGGCAGC
>DATBAZ010000229.1:0-13277 GCA_036271255.1 Alphaproteobacteria bacterium | reverse complement strand
CGATATGCTTGAGGCCGGCATCGATCGCCCGGTTGATGAATGCGATCTTGGCTTCGGTCGGCAGGATGGTTGGCTCGTTCTGCAGCCCGTCGCGCGGCCCGACCTCGACCAACGTCACGAAACGACCCATTTCCGCCTCCTCGCTTTCAGCGCCGGGGAGGATAGAAGCCGCCGAAACTTGCGTCCAGCCGCAGACCTGCTTCGCGCTTTGGTCATGTGACTCCTTCGGCATGCCGCCATATCCTCCCGGCCCAACAATTCGTGTCAGCAATCCCGATGTCCTCCCCTCTTCCCCGCTTCCGCCATGAGATCGCCGCCACGATCAAGCTGGCGGCGCCGCTGGCCCTGGCCCAGCTGGCGCAGGTGGCGATGGGCGCGACCGACACGGTGCTGCTGGGCACCTTGGGCCGCGACGCGCTCGCCGCCGGCGGCCTCGGCGCCAATCTCTTCTTCACCCTGATGATCGTGGTCGCGGGCGGGCTGGTGGCGGTCAGCATCCTGGTCTCGCATGCGCGCGGCGCGGAGCAGCATGACCGGATCGGGCCGATCCTGCGCGGTGGTTTCCTGCTGGCGCTGCTGGCGTCGCTGCCGCCGATGCTGCTGCTGTGGAGCGAGCATCCGCTGCTCCTCATGATCGGGGAGCCGCCGGCGCTGGCCGACGCCATTGCCCGCTATGACCGGGTGCTGCTCTTCGCCATGCCGGCTTCGCTGGCGATGGCGACCCAGCGCGGCTTTCTGGCGGCTATGGGCCGGCCCTACATGGTGATGGTGGTGGCGCTGGTCGCGGTGGTCGTCAACGGGCTGCTCAATTATGGCCTGATCCACGGCGCCTGGGGCCTGCCGAGAATGGGGTATATCGGCTCCTGCACCGCGACGCTCATCACGCTGTGGGCGATGATGCTGGCGATCGCGCTCGAAATGCGGTTCACGCCGATGCTGAGGCCGTTCCGGCTGATCGGGCGGATCGAGTGGCACATATTGGTTGAGCTCGCGGTTCTCGGCTGGCCGATCGCCTTCATCACCGCCATGGAGATCGTGCTGTTCAGCGCCGCGGCGATGCTGATCGGCCGGTTCGGCGCGACCCAGCTCGCCGCGCATCAGATCAGCATCGGCATCGCGTCCCTTACCTTCATGGTGCCGTACGCCATCGCCCAGGCGGTGAATGTCCGGGTGGGATATTATATCGGCCGGGGGTCGCCGCGTGCCGGGCGCCGCGCCGGCTTTGCCGCCTTTGTTCTGGGTATCGGCTTCATGGCGGCAATGGCGGTGATGCTGCTGAGCATCCCGGACGTCATTGCCGGCTTCTATATCTCCGGCGCCGATCCGGCCCGGGGCGATGTGATCGCGCTCGCAGTGCGGTTGCTGACCGTCGCGGCGTTCTTCCAGGTGTTCGACGGGGCACAAACCATAGCGGCCGGGGCGCTCAGGGGACTTAAGGACACCCGCCTCCCGGCGGCGGCGGCATCGATCGGCTATTGGGGAATCGGTTTCCCGACGGCCTGGCTTTTCGGCGTCCGTCTGGGCTACGGCGCGCTCGGCATCTGGTGGGGCCTCGCCGCCAGCCTGGCTGCGGTCGCCATCTTGTTGAGCGTTCGTTTTATATGGCTCAGCGCCAGCTTGACCACTGAAATCAAACAAGAAAAAATCGCTGCCGTCATCTGAGATTTGCAGAAAACGCAAAGCAGAATTGACATATGTCATGATCTCGGAAATAATTTTATGTGCAGTGCGGGAGGGTTCTACGCAAAGTGTCAGTGGCTGGGGCGAGGCCGGAATCAGGCGGCGGCGGTGAGCCTTCGGGCTCGCTCGCGACCGCTCTCGCCCATGCCGTTCGCCTGCTGGAAACCCGCCCCGTCCTGGCCGAGCGCCAGGCCAACGAAATCCTCACCGCCGTTCCCGATCATCCCGAAGCCGTCCTGATCCTGGGCCTGGCGCAGCGAATCAACGGCAAGCCCGCCGAGTCGCGCGCCACCCTCGAAAAGCTGGTGGCCGGTCATCAATTCTGGGCCGACGCGCATTACCAGCTGGGCGCGACCCTCTCCGCCCTCGGCCTGGCGGAGGAGGCGACGCGGGCGCTGAAGAGCGCAACCGAGCTCAAGCCGCAGCTGAGCGAGGCCTGGCGCGCGCTGGGCGATCTCGCCACGGCGGCGGGCGACGCAGCGGCGGCCGACCGGTATTACGCGCAGCAGATCAAGACCTCGGTCTCCAACCCGGCTTTGCTCGAAGCCGCCGGCGCATTGCTGGACAACCGGCTCGCCATTGCCGAGCGGTTGCTGAAGGGCTTCCTCAAGCATTTCCCCACCGACGTCGCCGCGATCCGCATGCTGGCGGAGGTCGCAGCCCGCATCGGCCGCTTTGCCGACGCCGAGACCCTGCTCCGGCGCTGCCTGGAGCTGTCGCCCAGCTTCGTGCCCGCCCGGCACAACTACGCCCTGGCCCTGCTTCGCCAGGGCAAGGTCGCCGAGGCGCTGGCGCAGGTCGATCTGCTGCTGCGGAACAATCCCCACGACCCCGGCTATCGAAACCTGAAGGCGGCGGCGCTGGGCCAGATCGGCGACTACGCGGAAACGATCGCGATGTACGAAGGCGTGCTGCGCGATCACCCGAACCAGCCGAAAGTCTGGATGAGTTACGGCCACGCGCTGAAGACAGCCGGGCGAGGGCAGGACGGCATCGCCGCCTATCGCCGCGGCATCGAACAGATGCCCGAACTGGGAGAGGCCTATTGGAGCCTCGCCAACCTGAAGACTTTCCGCTTCGCCGAGGGGGACCTCGCCGCGATGCGGACGCAACTCGGCCGCACCGATCTCGGCGCCGAGGACCGGCTGCATTTCCATTTCGCGCTCGGCAAGGCGCTGGAGGATGAAGGCGACTATGCCGATTCCTTCGCCCACTACGCCGAGGGCAATCGTATTCGTAAAGCGCAGATGGGATATGAGGCCGCCGACACCACGGAACGGGTGCGGCGGACGAAGGCGCTCTTCACCTCCGGCTTCCTCGCCGCGCATGCCGGCTCCGGCTGCCAGGCGCCGGACCCGATCTTCATCGTCGGCCTGCCGCGTTCCGGCTCGACCCTGATCGAGCAGATCCTCTCCAGCCACTCGGCGGTCGAAGGCACGATGGAGCTGCCCGACCTGACCAGCATCGCGGTGCGGCTGGCCGACCGGCGCGGACGGGGCGACCCGACGCGCTTTCCCGAATGCCTGGCCGATATG
The DNA here is from genome assembly GCA_036271255.1 of Alphaproteobacteria bacterium. Lineage (GTDB taxonomy): Bacteria > Pseudomonadota > Alphaproteobacteria > BOG-932 > Roseiterribacteraceae > BOG-932. The sequence continues at coordinate 10,062 of DATBAZ010000229.1, read as the reverse complement.
GACGACGGCCAGCTCGAGGCCCTGGGCGCGGAATATCTCGAGCGCACGCGGGTGCAGCGCAAGACCGCCCGGCCGTTCTTCATCGACAAGATGCCGCACAATTTCTTCTATACCGGCATGCTGCGGCTGATCCTGCCGAACGCGAAGGTCATCGATGCACGGCGCCATCCGCTGGGCGCCTGCTTCTCCGGCTTCAAGCAGCATTTCGCACGCGGCCAGCCCTTCACCTACGGGCTGGAGGATCTCGGACTGTATTACCGCGATTACGTGGATCTGATGGACCATTTCGACGGCGTCGCGCCGGGCGCCGTCCATCGCGTCCACTACGAAACGATGGTCGAGGATACAGAGGCCGAGGTGCGGCGCCTGCTCGACTATCTCGGCCTGCCGTTCGAGGATGCGTGCCTGCGCTTCCACGAAAACGAGCGCGCGGTCCGCACCGCCAGTTCCGAACAGGTCCGCCGGCCGATCTTCCGCGAGGGGATCGATCACTGGCGGCATTACGAGCCGTGGCTTCAGCCCCTTAAAGAGGCATTAGGCGAAACGGCCACACGATATCCGGACCCGCCATAGATCGGGCCGGACAGAATCCAACCAGAATCAAAGCAATCAACGATCGAAGGGCTTAAAAAATGTCAGCGCAGATGCCAAAGGCCACAAAACTCTCCCGGCGGGCAGCCAGATACGCCTTGCTCGCCTCCACCGTCATCGGAACGGCGCCGATCCTTGCTCCGATCGCCTTGGCGCAGGACCAGCCGTCCGCGGCGCCGGCCGGCCAGATCGAGGAGATCGTGGTCACGGCCCAGAAGCGCGCCGAAAACATGCAGACGGTGCCGGTCTCGATCCAGGCCTTCAGCGGCAAGAAGCTGGAGCAGATGAACGCGACCGAATTCGCCGACTACGCGAAGTTCCTGCCCAGCGTCGTTTACCAGACGCTCGCCCCCAACCAGACCACGGTCTATATGCGCGGCATCGCGACCGCCGGCGGTCAGGATGGCAACCATTCCGCGTCGCAGCCGCTGGTCGGCATCTATTTCGACGAGCAGCCGACGACGACCATCCTGGGCCAGCTCGATATCCATCTCTACGACATCCAGCGTATCGAGGCGCTTGCCGGTCCGCAGGGCACGCTGTTCGGCGCCAGTTCCGAGGCGGGCACGCTGCGCATCATCACCAACAAGCCCGATCCGACGAAATTCAGCGGGTCATTCGATACCCAGCTCGACACCACGCGCGGCGATCTCGGCCACATCAATGAAGGCTATGTGAACATCCCGCTATCCGACCGGGTGGCGATCCGCATCGTCGCCTTCGAGGAAGGCGATCCGGGCTATATCGACAATGTGCACGGGACCCGCACCTATCTTGGCGCTCCCGGCGTCAAGCTCGACAACGCCAATATGGTTCAGGACAACTTCAACGGCGTCCAAAGCTATGGCGGCCGGGCCGCGCTGGGCGTCAATCTCGACGACGACTGGACGGTGACCACTCAGCTCATGGGGCAGGAGCTGCGTTCGACCGGCGTCTTCGGATTCAACCCACGGCATGGCGATCTCAATGTCACGCAATATTATCCCGACAACACCCAGGATTCCTGGGCCCAGGCCGCGCTGACCATCCAGGGCAAGATCGGCGATTTCGATCTCACCTATGCAGGCGGGTATTTCGACCGCGGCCAGCAGACCCAGGGCGACTATTCGGATTACACCGCGGCCTACACGAACGCATACGCGCAAGCCGGCATCAATTTCCCGGCCTACTTCACCGACAACAACGGGAAGCAGGTCAACCCGTCACAGCGCATCATCGGCCGGGATCATTTCACGAAATTGACCCAGGAGCTGCGCATCGCCTCCCCGACCGAAGATCGCTTCCGCTTCGTCGCGGGGCTCTTCTTCGAGCGGCAAGGCCACAAGATCCACCAGGACTACAAGATCGACGGGATCGGCTCGGACATCAGCGTGCCGAATTTCCCGGGTACCATCTGGCTGACTCAGGAAATGCGCTTCGACCGCGATCTCGCTGCCTTCGGTCAGGCGACCTACGATATCGACGATCATTGGAGCGTCACCGGCGGCGTCCGGGTGTTCGAGACGCGCAATTCCATCTACGGCTTCTATGGCTTCGGTGCAGGCTTCAGCTCCCACACCGGCGAGGCGGGGTGCTTCATCCCGGGCAACTTCGAAGATGCGCCGTGCTCGAACCTGGACAAGACCGTTGAGGAGGTGAACGCCACCTTCAAGGCCAACCTGCAGTATAAGTTCGACGCGGAGCGCATGGTCTACGCTACGGTCTCAAGTGGATACCGCCCGGGCGGTATCAATCGGTACGGTAGTCTGCCGCCTTATAGCTCAGACATGCTCTACAATTACGAGATCGGTTGGAAGACGAGCTGGAACGACGGTGAAATCCGTTGGAACGGCGCCATGTTCTGGGAAAACTGGGATAATTTCCAGTTCTCCTTCCTCGGCCCAAACAGTCTTACACAGATCGCAAATGCCGGCGCGGCTACGGTCCGCGGACTCGAGACAGATGTAACCTGGGCAGTCACGCCGAACTTCACGGTGTCCGGGGCGGGCAGCTTCATCAATTCCGAACTGACGAAGAGCGTTTGCTCCACCATCGCCGATCCGAACGCGGCGGATCAGACCTGCAAGGGCGGTTTCTCGACACTCGCCGGCACGCCGCTACCTGTCACGCCGCCGGTCAGCTTCAACGTCACCGCCAGGTATGAAGCCGATATCTCCGATTCCATGACGGGATTCGTACAAGGTTCGACGGTCTTCGAAGGACGCAGAACGTCCGATCTGCGCGCGAACGGCCCACGCGACCAGATCGGCCCGATGCCGGCCTATGTAACCTTCGACCTGTCGGCCGGCGTTACCCGGGACGAGACGAGCGCCAGCATCTTCTTCAAGAATCTGTTCGATTCACGCGGCGAGGTTTATCGCTACGTGGAGTGCGGCGCCTCCTGCCTCGCGCATCCCAACGTCTATGTCGTGCCGGTCCAGCCCTTCACCTTCGGGGTCAAGCTCGGCCAGAAGTTCTGATATCGGGAGCAAGCGGGAAGGGCGCCGGCGACATGAGCCGGCGCCTTTTTCATTTCATCTTCCCCAGGTCCTTCATCAGCCGATAGCTGAAATCCAGCTCCTGGTCGAAGGCCTTGATGCCGACCCGTTCGTCGCGGCCGTGGGCGCGCTGGTCGTCGATATCCTGGAAGATGCCGTCGACGCCGTAGGACGGCAGGCCGGCGGCGCGGGTGAAGGCGCTGTCGGAGGCCCCGGCCGACATTTCCGGCACCAGCGGGATCCCCGGCCACATCTCATGGGTGAGTTTCTCCACCTCGCCGAAGATCCGGCTGTCGATCGGCGATTCCGGGCTGATGTCGGGCGGATAGATGAGGCTGAGCTTCACCGCAGGGTCGGCGGCGATGTCGGTCAGGGTCTTCTCGATCTGCCCCTGGGTCTCGCCCGGGATGATGCGGCACTGGATTACGGCCTTGGCCTGCTCCGGCAGCGCGCTCTCGCTGCGCCCGCCATTGAACTCCGTGGCGACGCAGGTGGAGCGCAGCATGATGTTGGTGTCCACCGACTGCGACAGCCGTTCGATCGCCGCCGGGTCGGGCGAGGCGCCCGCCACCGACAGCATGTCCGCCTGGCGCTGCCCGCTCTCCAGCTTGGCGCGGGCGGCAAAATATTTCCGGCTGGTCTCGGTCATATGCACCGGGAAGCGAAACTGCGACAGCCGGCCGACCGCGGCGGCGACGTGGTAGATCGGGTTGGCCGGGGTCGGCTGCGAGCTGTGGCCGCCCTTGTCGGTCGCCTCCCAGGCGAAGGTCATATATTGCTTCTCGGCGGTCTGGACGCCCATGAACACCGGCTTGCCGTGGTCCGAGGCGGCGTCGCCCGAATCCGGGTTGATGACGAACTCTGCATCCATCAGGTCGCGATGGTTCTTCATCAGCCAGTCGACGCCGTTGGCGTCACCGCCCGCCTCCTCATCGGCGGTGAAGGCGACGATGATGTCGCGGTCGGGCACATAGCCCTCTTTCTTCAGCCGGATCAGCGCGGTCAGGGTCGCGGCGTCCTGCCCCTTCATGTCGATCGTGCCGCGTCCGTACAGCCAGCCGTCCTTCTCGGTCAGCTTGTAGGGATCGGTGCCCCAATCCTCCCGCGCAGCCTCGACCACATCCAGATGGCCGATATAGAGCACGGGCTTCAGCTTGCCCGTCCCCTTCAGCCGGACGACGAGATTGCCCTTGATCGGATGATCGGCCGGCGCCAGCAGCTTGAAATCGTCTTTCGAGAAACCGGCCTGGACCAGCCGGTCGGCGATGGCATGAGTGGCGACCGTCGAGCCGTTGCTGTGCTCGGAATTGATCTCGATCAGCTGCTTCAGCACGTCCCGGCCGAATTTGTGCCAATCCGTCGTCGCCGTCTGGCCGAGCGCCAGTGGGCCGGCACAGCAGATCAGGGCGGCGGTTCCCGCCAGAAGGGTCTTCATCGTCATTGGTCTTCCTTTCAGTCGAGCGGAACCGTGCCGATCGGCGGCAGGTCGTCGCCGCGCTCGCCGGCGCGGCGCGGCAGCAGCGGAACGATCTCGACCAGCACGACGCCCAGCATGATCAGGCCGCAGCCCAGCGCCGCCAGCACGGTCAGCCGCTCACCCAGCAGGATCGCGGCGGCCACCGCCGCGAAGACGCTCTCCAGCGACATGATGAGCGCGGCCTCGGTCGCCGGTGTATATCGCTGGGCGACGATCTGCAGCGTGTAGCCGACGCCGCCCGACAGGATACCGGCATAGGCGATGGTCGGCAGGGCCGCGCGCAGCGATTGCCAGCCCACCGGCTCCGCCGCAAGGCCGACCGCGCCGGCGATCAGCGCCGTGACCGCATATTGCGTGAAGGAGAGAAAGAAAGGCCGGTGCGCCGATTTCTGGAAAAGTCCGACCAGCACGATATGCAGCGCGAACAGCAGCGCCGATCCCGCGACCATGAAATCGCCCGCCGACAGGGCCGTCACGCCATTGTCGGTCAGCAGCCACGCCCCGGTCAGCGACACCACCACCGCAACCAGCACCAGCGGCCTGACCGATGTCCGCATGATCGCCCAGCCGACGAAAGGCACGAAGGCGATATAGAGCGCGGTGATGAAGCCGGCATTGGTCACGGTGGTCATCACGAGCCCGACCTGCTGCCCGGCGGCCCCGGCAAACAGGGTCACGCCGATGCCGACAGCCAGGGCGATGTCCCGCCGCCGCATCGGGGCGGCGCTGCCGGCCTCTTTCACCGCGAACGGCGCCACCAGCAGCGCCGACAGCACGAATCGCCCGGCGATGAAGATGAAGGGGCCGATAACGCCGTTCCCGACCTTCTGGGCAACGAAGGCCGTGCCCCAGATAAGCGCCGTCAACAGCAACAGGAAATCCGCCCGAAAACGCGTCATGACCAGACCCTAAGCTTCCTGCCCGACGACGACCGGGGTCGTATCCGGCCGGCCCTTATAGAACGGATAGAGCGGGATGCCGGTCACGGCGAGCACGGCGGCGATCGCCAGCAGAACCGGATCCGAGGCGACGATGACCCAGACCGAAAACACCGCCGCGATACCGGCCAGGATGCGGTCACGCAACACCTTGGGCTCCCCCGCCTTGCGCAGGCGGATCAGCGCGATCGCGCTCAGCAGATAGGTCGTCATCGAATAGACCACGGCCATGTCGATCAGCTTGCCGAACTGCTGGCCGATGGTGGGCGAGGCGGTGGCGAAGGCGATGGCGGTCATCAGCACGCCATGCGCCAGCAGGCTTTGCGTCGGAATGCCTCGCCTGTCGATCTTGGCGAACAGGCCGGGAAAAGCGCCATCCTCCGCCGCGGCCTTGGCGGTGGCGGCCGACACCAGGGTCCAGCCGCCATGCGTGCCGGAGGCCTTCAGGATCGTGGTGAAGATCAGCAGGGTCGCGGCGCCCGGCCCGAAGATGCGCCGCGCCACGATGGCGAAGGGGGCGGACGACTCGGCCAGCTCCTTGGCCGGGACGATTCCCATCAGAACCGTGCAGGAGACGACATAGATCACCGCCGCCAGCGCAACGCCGGCAAGCGCCGCGAGCGGCAGGTTGCGCTTCGGATTCTCCACCACCTCGACCGCGACCGCGGCGCTCTCCAGCCCGGTGAAGGCCCAGAACACCAGCACCATGGATCGCGGCACCGCCACCCAGGTGGGCTGCCCCGACACGTTCCACGAGGCCGCGAACACCGAAGGGTCGAAATAGGCCCAGCCCAGGATGCCGATCGCCAGAATCGGCGCCAAACCGACCAACATCGCCGCGGCCTCGATCGTACCGACGATGCGCGGGCCGATGATGTTGGCCCCCACCATGATCCAGATGACAGCCGACGTCGTCGTGGCCGAGGCCAGCGGCGGCTTGAGGAACGGCAGCAGCTCGGTCAGATAGCCCGTGACCGCCAGCGCGATGCCGACATTCCCGATCCAGCAGCTGATCCAATAGATATAGTTGACCTGGAACCCGGCGAACCTGCCCAAGGTCGCCCTGGCATAGGCATAGGGTCCGCCCGCCCAGGGCGCCAGCACCCCCAGCCGCGCGAACACGCCGGCAATGACCAGCGCGCCGGCTGTGGCGAAGATCCAGGTGAAGACGGAAATCCCGCCCAGGGCGCCCAAGGTCGCGGGCAGGAGGAACAGGCCCGAACCGACCATATTGCCGGTGACGAACATCGTGGCCAGCACCGGGCCGAGCTTGCGAGGCGTTGTTTGAGGCATTCGATCCAAAGAAATTTAGCGGCCACTATGCCCGCTCGATTCCGCCGCGTCGACAATCACGTTGTCGCCCACGGCTGGAAATCGGATAGTCGGCGGAAAGGAGCGCCCAATGCCGAACGAGACCGACCTCACCCGCGCCACCACCCTTCCCGCCGCCTGGTACGGCGACAAGGCCATCTGGGAGAAGGAACGGCGCGCCATCTTCGCCCGCGAATGGCAGATGGTCGGCCGCGCCGACGAGCTGCCTGAGGCGGGAAGCTATCTGACGGCTGAGATCGCCGGCTGGCCGGTCTTCGTTATCCGCGACCGCGAAGGCGCCTTGCGCGGCTTCCACAATGTCTGCCGCCACCGCGCCGGGCCGATCCTGTGGGACGGCAACGGCCGGTGCGACGTGCTGCGCTGCCGCTATCACGGCTGGGTCTACGACACCGAGGGGGCGTTGCGCCGCACGCCCGAATTCGGCGAGGCGGCGGATTTCGACAAGGCCGATTTCAGCCTGTTCCCGATCCAGGCCGGCGTCTGGCGCGGGCTGGTCTTCGTCAATCTGGACATGAACGCCCAGCCGCTCGAGCTGGCGTTTGCGGCCCTGGGCCGTGAGGCCGCAGGTTTCCCGATCGAGAGCTACCGTTTCCACAGCAGGGCCGAGCATGAGATCGCCTGCAACTGGAAGACCTATGTCGACAACTACGCGGAGGGCTACCACGTCCGCGACATCCATCCCGGCCTCGACAAGGAGATCGAGTCGAAACAATACGAGGTGCTGCTGCACGACAAGCATGCGCGCCACCAGGCGCCGCAGCGCGACGGGGCCAACTATTCCGGCCTGTGGCTGTGGCGCTGGCCCAATCTGGGGCTCAACATCTTCCCGACCGGCATGAATATCGAACGCATGGTGCCGCTGGGCCCGGATCGTACGAAGCTGGTATACAGCTTCTTCTTCCAGGACATCTCCCCGGCCAACGAGCCCACCATCCAGGCGGCCACGGCGGCGACACTGGCCGTCACGCAGGAAGACACGAAGATCTGCGAGGCGGTCCAGCGCAACCTCGATTCCGGCCTCTACGACACAGGCAGGCTCAGCCCCCGGCATGAGAACGGGGTGTGGTACTTCCAGAACCTGGTGCGGGACGCGCTGGCCGCCTGATCAGAAATTCGCGAAATACCGGTCGCTTTCGATTTCGTGCTGGCGGGTGAGGTCCATCCGGGTCAGGAAGGCGGTCACCTCGCCCAGCCGTTCGGCGAAGCATTCGACCTGCAGGAAGCAGCGATTGGCGCGTAAGAGGCCGGCCATGCCGGTCAGCGCGTCCAGCTCATGGCCCTCGATGTCGATCTTGATGAAGATCGTGGCGCCCGCCAGGGGCAGGAACTCGTCCAGCTTCACCGCCGGCAAGGCGATCGCGTCCGGGTCGGCGGCGTCGACGCGGGATTCGCCGGTCGAGGTCGCCGAGGCCATGCGGAAAGCGACGCTGGCGCGGTTCGAAACGGCCAGCCGGTGGGTTTCGACCGCGCCCGTCAGCCCGTTGATCAGCAGGTTGGCTCGGAACTGGTCGTAATTGCGCGGGTCGGGTTCGAAGGCGACGATCCGCGGCGGCTTCGGCCGCTGCGCCACCAGCACGCTGTAGAGCCCGATATTGGCGCCGACATCGATGAACACGTCGCAGCCGCGCCGGCCCATCTCGGCAAGGAAATAATCGTGCTGCGCGGTTTCATAGTCGCCGTAAAAGGCGATCTGCCGGTCGACATAGTTGCGGAAATTAACCAGGAATGCGGCTTTGCCGGACCGCACGACCTTGAAGTCGCCGGCCCAGTTCAGCGCCGCGGTGCGCTTGCGCAATCCGGGTATCAGCCGTTTGAAAACCGGTAGCCGCTCGAGAGACCGAACAACACCCAAAGCGGCGCCTCATCGCAATACTTGAAATTGCGGCGCATTTTCACGGAATTGCGGCGATTGTCCATGGCACTTTTTGCCGAGGCCCGCGAACGTCCATGTCAGGCGGTGTCAATCGCCCCATAGGTGATGTTATCGCGGTCGCCCTCGCGCCAGGCCCAGTTCAGGGTCATGTCCTTCTTGCCGACGCCGCCAAGCTGGCCCCAATAGGCGGTGGGATAAAGCCCGTGGGCCAGCGCCCCCTGCACCACGACCACGACATGGCCATGCGCGTCGGGCGCCTGCTGGTCGGCGCCGTTCAGGCCCGCGATCACCAGCCGCCCTTGAGCCGCCTGCGCGGCCGCGCCCGGCCCGTCGGCCACCGGCGACCAGGGCGCCATGGCGATCTCGCCGACGATATCGTTCGCCATGCCGGTCAGGGTCACGCCCAGCCGGGCGGCGACCGCCCTGGCAAATCCGCTGCAATCGCTCTGATGCGCATCCCACTCCGCCTCGCAGGCGTCGATGATGTCCCGGGCCGTCGCCATGGCTGCCTCCTTGCGCGAAATGGCTTGAGTTCCATCGCTCAAGCCCGACTATAGACCCAATAACAATGGGAGGATGAGAGAAATGACGGATGAAATCCGGCAATTGCGGGAAGAGGTCGCCCGGCTCGGCTCGGAGCTGATGCGGCTCACCGAGATCGAGGCGGTCAGGCGCTGCAAGTACCAGTATTGGCGCTGCTTCGACACCGCGAATATCGACGGCATGCGCGAGGTGCTGCATCCGGATGTGGAGCTCAGCGTCGTCGCCGGCGTCTATTCGATGAAATACCAGGGGCGCGAAGGCTATTTGGAGATGGTCCGCACCGGCGCCCATGCCGACATGATCTCCCACCATAACGGCCACCATCCCGAGATCGACATCGTGGGCCCGGAGGAGGCGATCGGCACCTGGTATCTCTATGACGACCTCTACGAATACCGCCGCGGCTATCGCCTCTACGGCACCGCCTTCTACCGCGACCGCTATGTGAAGCACGAAGGCCGCTGGAAGATCCGCTACTCCCAGTTCCACCGGCTCTACGAGATCGCCGACCCCCTGCCGCCACGCGAGAACATCACCGCGCATTATCTGGGCACCCACGCCTACAAGCATCCGGGAACGGACCCGTTGCCGCCGTTTCCGAAGGTGAAGGAGTACGATCACGAGCCGGGGGCGATGCCGCCGTTTCTGGATGCGAAGTGAGGGAGCTGCCGACCCCGGCGCACGCCAGCGCCGGCAAGTCGTAGATGACCCCGCGACAGCACGGCACGCGTCCTTGCGGCCATCCGGCGCGCCCCGGCTCCTGGCCTTGCCGGTCCGGCCGGGTCTAGGGTGACGGTGCGACCGTAAGCGCCGCGACGGACCGGGGCCGTG
>DATBAZ010000228.1:0-9125 GCA_036271255.1 Alphaproteobacteria bacterium | reverse complement strand
CCCGGCACCGGCAAGACCGTGCTGGCGCATGAGATCGCCAAGGCGCTGGGCGCGCCGCTGATCCAGTGGCACATCAAGTCCACCACCAAGGCGCAGCACGGCCTCTATGAATACGATGCGGTGAAGCGCCTGCGCGACGGGCAGCTGGGCGATCCGCGGGTGCAGGACATCGGTAACTATATCGTGCGCGGCAAGGTGTGGGATGCGTTCGTCTCCGACGTCCGGCCGGTGCTGCTGATCGATGAGATCGACAAGGCCGATATCGAGTTTCCGAACGACCTGCTGCTCGAGCTCGATCGGATGGAGTTCTTCGTCTACGAGACGCAGCAGCTGGTGAAGGCCGTGAACCGGCCGGTGATGATCATCACCTCGAACAACGAGAAGGAGCTACCGGATGCGTTCCTGCGCCGCTGCTTCTTCCACTATATCCGCTTCCCGGAACGCGAGACGATGCAGGCCATCGTCGACGTGCATTTCCCGGGGCTGAAGCAGGACCTGCTACGCGAGGCGCTGAGCCTGTTCTACGAAATCCGCGACGTACCCGGGCTGTCGAAGCGGCCGTCGACCTCGGAGCTGCTGGACTGGATCAAGCTGCTGGTGGTCGAGGATATTCCGCCCGAGGCGGTGCGCGCCAAGGACGCCAAGAACCTGATCCCGCCTTTATACGGCGCGCTGATCAAGAACGAGCAGGACGTGCATCTGCTCGAACGTTTGGCCTTCCTGTCCCGCCGCGAGCGCGGCTAGGCCGCGGGCGGCGGTTTCGGACGGCGTACATCAGGCGAGCAGCGCGTAGGACCAGGCGAAGAACGCGACATAGAGGACGGGGAAGATGGCGGCCTTCGCGAGGGCCGAGAGCTGAGTGCAGGAGAGATCGGACATTGGTTGCTCCGTGAGGTTGCCGCTTATGATCCAGTATGGACCACAGTGTTTCGTTTAGTTAATTATTCATTAAGTGAACAATGTCAAGGGGCCGGCCCTTGGCTGTGAGCGTCATTGCCTTGGGCGCGAACCTTCCCGGTCGTTTCGCCAGCCCCGCCGAGGCTGTGGAGGCGGCGATCCGGGCGCTGCAAACCACTGAAATCACTTTGATTTCCCGCTCGCGCCTTTATCGCAGCGCCGCCTGGCCCGATCCGTCCGACCCGGAATTCGTCAATGCGGTCATAACAGTCATGACCGATCTCAATGCCTCGGAGCTGCTGGAGAGGTTGCACACGCTGGAGGCCGAGTTCGGCCGCGAGCGCCGCAAGCCGAACGCACCCCGTCCGCTCGACCTCGACATCGTCGACCATGCCGGCCGTGTTTCGGCGCCGGGCGATACCCCGATCCTGCCCCATCCGCGCATGGCGGACCGCGCCTTCGTGCTGCTGCCCCTGGCCGAGATCGTACCGGACTGGCGGCACCCTGTAACCGGCGCGGCCATCGCCGACTTGGTCCGCGCCCTGCCCGATCCTCACGCGGCGGTGCCGCTGTGAAGCGCTATCTGCGGCCCCTCGGACTGCTGTCCGGCTCCGCCGCCCGCGATGCCATCGCCGCCGGCCTGGCGCTGCCGCTGGGGGGCGGGCCGCTGGCTTATTCGCTGGTCGAGGTCATCAAGCGGCATGGGCCGGGCGATATCCGGCGGAGCATAGTTACCTTCGCCCGTGAAGCGGGAGAGGGAGGGGCCCATCGTTTACGATGGGAGGGTGAGGGGGCTTTCGAGAGTTTAAAGCCCCCTCGCCCTCCCACCGCTGACGCGGCGGGCCCCTCCCTCTCCCGTTCCACGGGCGAGGGGTTAATCGTCATGGGCGTCGTCAACGCCACGCCCGACAGTTTCTCCGACGGCGGCGACCATTTCGATCCGGCGGCGGCCATTGCCCATGCCGAGGCAATGATCCGGGCCGGGGCCGGCATCGTCGATATCGGCGGGGAATCGACCCGCCCGGGATCCGAACCGGTCCCGGTCGAGGAGGAAATCCGACGCGTCGTTCCGGTGATCGCCGGCATTCGCGCCATGGCCGAGGCGGTCGGCATCACGATCTCGATCGACACCCGAAACGCGGTGACCATGCTGGCGGCGCTCGATGCCGGTGCGTCGATGATCAACGATGTCAGCGCCCTGACCCACGACCCCGATGCGCTGGCCGTGGCGGCGCAGGCGACCGGCCCGGTCGTGCTGATGCATATGCAGGGCGAACCCAGGACGATGCAGCTTGCGCCCACTTATGACGATGTCGCGCTCGACGTCTACGACGCGCTCGAGGCGAGGATAGCCGCGGCGGAGGCGGCAGGGGTCGACCGGTCACGGATCGTCGCCGATCCGGGCATCGGCTTCGGCAAGACGGTCGAACATAATCTGGCGCTGCTCGGCCAGTTCAGCCTGTTCCACGGGCTGGGCGTTCCGCTGCTTGTCGGCGTCTCGCGCAAAGGATTTCTCGCCAGGCTCTCCGCCGGCGAGCCGCCCGGACAGCGCCTCGGCGGCTCGCTTGCCGCCGGGCTGGCCGCGACCCAACAAGGCGCGCGCATCGTCAGGGTCCACGACGTGCCGGAGACGCTGCAGGCCCTGCGTGTGATCGCGGCGATCCGGAACGTCTAGGAGGCGGGATCTACCTTGGTTTTGCCTGCGGCGGTGCGCGCCGACCTGTCCGGCTGCAGCCGGTCCTCGATCGATGTCCCGGGCTGGCTGAACTGACCACGGGACGTTGCCCGGATGACATAGGCGACTTTGAATTCGTGCTTGTCGCCGGTCAGGCGCGGCATGGTCGAATACAGGCCATCGTCGACAATCGCATTGCTGCCGCCGGTCAGGTCCTTCAGCCAGGGATAGCGGCTCGCCGGATCGGCGATGCTCGCCGCCTCCACCGTCCAGCCCGCCGGCAGCGGATCGAACAGCACCGGCTGCGCCTCGCCCTGGCCGCTGAAGCGCCCGGTCAGCACGACCACGGCCATGTCGCCCTGGCGCAGCATGCCGGAATCGATCTGCTTGCCGCTGCTGTCGAACAGCCACCGCTGCACCTCGTATCCCTGATCCTTGACCTCGCCCGGCGCCGGCGGGCCGGAGATGGTCAGCGCGATATGGAGCAGTGCGTCGCCGGTATTTTTGATCGGCGGCAGGGGCTGGGCCGGGGGCAGGGTGAATACGGTGGTCTGATCGATGCTCTTATCGCCGATCTTGGCCTTGAACCGCGCTTCCTGCGTCGCCGTGGCGAAGCCCGCGCGCAACAGCCAGGCAGCCTCCTGCGCATTGAATTGGCGGTGCGCAGCCGCGACCGAGGCGGTCTTGGCGGCGACTGCCGCCACCGACGGCTGAGCTGCGGCGCCACTTTCGGCCATCGCGGCGTTGAGCAGGGCCTGATCGCGCAGATCGGAGCCCGACACCTCGCTCGGCAGTGTATCCATCGGCAGGGCGGCGGCGCGGGCAAAAGCCGCGGCCGCGGCCGCCTTGTCCCCCAGATCGGCGAAGGCAGCGCCGACCAGGCCGCCGCCGACGGGGCTGCGCATCCGAGGGAGGAAGCGGTCGCTGAAATAGCGAAGTTGATAGAGGTTCAGCCGCCCGTTCGCCGCCAGGATCTTATTGGCATAGGCCGCCGTCGCCAGGGCCTGCTGCGAGTAGGTCTGCGGCGACCCCGGTGCGCTGTAGGCGGGATCGATCTCCGGCTCGGCGTGGCGTGCCAGATAGTCCAGGGCCTGGTCCATGACTGCATCGGGAACGGTGGCGCCCTTGCCCTTGGCGCGGGTGAGCAAATCCGTCACCGAGGCAGTCAGCCAGGGATTGCTCGCAGTGTCGCCGACGAGGTTCGCGAAGCCGCCATCCTGCTTCTGATAGGCCGGCAAAGCCGCGGCGGCCCGGTTCAGCCTGCCCTTGGCATCGGCTAAGTGCAGCAATGCGTCCGGCGCGAGGTAAGGCGTTGCCGTGGCGACGATCTGGGCGGCGGAGTTGGCCGGCTCCGCGCGCAGTTCGTTGGCGATCCCGATCAGGTCCAGATCGTTGCCGGCCCCGATCGCCGCCGAGACAGCGAGGCTTTCGGTCCGCATAGCCGCGGTCAGCGCCGGGTCGAGCGCCAGCGTCGCTCCGGGTTTCAGTGCAATGACGGCATGGCGGGTCGAAACGGGCGCGCCGGCGCGCACCTTCACCGGCAGGCGCCGTTCAAAGGCGATGTTGCCGGGCCCTCTGACGCCGATGACGATGGCTCCGTCGCCCGGACCATGCGCCTGTACCGCCACCGGCTGGGTCCGCTGCTCGTGCTCCGCCAGATTGATGACCGCCTCGGCCTCGTCCTGCACCGATACCGCGCCCTCGGCATGGACCTTGATGCGGTATTCGCCGCGCGGCCCGTCGACATTGTCCAGCGCCAGGGTCAGGTCGGCATGATCGTCCGGCATCAGGTAATCGGGCAGCGCCAAGGTCGCGTTCAGCGGGAAACGGATCGCCAGCGCAGCATGCGCCTGGCCGGTCCGGCCCGCGGCCCAGGCCTGGGCGCGAACCCCGACCGTGCCGGCATAATCGGGCACGGTCAGGAGGACGGTGCCTTTGCCCGTCTTGTCCAGCGCGACGATCCCGGAATAGAGCGCCAGCGGCGCCTGCCGAGCCTCTTGCGGGTCGGTGTTGCGGATAGTGGCGGCGGGTTGATCGGCGGCGGCCAAAGCGCCGTTGCTGACGCCGGTCGGAGTGACGATCTGGCCGTAATTGTCCCGTACGCCGACCATAGCGTCCTGGCGCGCGATCAACGGATCGAGCGGCGTATCGGGCTCCAGCCCGTCGCCGCGTTCGTCGGTCAGGGCGACGCGCACATAGGCCGGGTCTTCCCCCGCGCCCGTAACCGTCACCGGGATCGACAGCGTGCGCTGAGGCGTGACGACGGGTGGCAGGTCCAGCTTCACATCCAGGTCGCGGAGGCTCGGATCGGCCGGGAGCAGAGCCTCGCCGAAGGCCCGCCGGGTAAGGCCGGGGGATGCTGCATCCGCGGGCGCGATGGCGCTTGCCAGAAGCCGCGTGGCGATTCCGGCATCGCGGGGCAGGTTCAGATGCACGGTCGCCCCTGCCGCCGGCATATGCTGAATAACCGCATCCCGGATTTCAGGATCGGCCGGCGTCAGCACGACGTCGGCCTCGAAGGGCGGCTTCACGAAAACGTCCAGCCCGTCGCCCGGCGTATAGGCAGGCTTCGCCGGCTTGATCGTCACCGCGTCCGACAGGCTGCCGACCCCGCCGGACCAGCCCACGGTGAAGTCGGTGCTGCAGATCGCCTCCCCATTCGGATCGAAGACCTCGATCCGGTAGCGTCCGGCCGGCAGGTTGGGCACGTCGAGCATGGCCGGCGCGCCCGATTGGATATCGATCACGCCGCCGGCGATATGCGTATCCTTGACGCCCGGGCGGTAACGGAAAGGCTCATCGGTCCAGGACGGCTTCCAATCCCGGCGCAGGATTTCCCAGCCCGCGCCGGCTTTCTCCTGCCGGGCGCCGTCGGGACTTACCGCGATCACCTCGAAATGGGCGCTTTGGCCAGTCTGGAATACCGCGTCCTGGGCGGCCTTCACACCCAGCACCGGGGCATAGTTGGCGATGGGAACCGCAAGCGTGCGTTCGACGGGATGACCCGCGGCATCGTACAGGCGCGCGGTGATCTCGGCCTGAAGCGGCAGCATCGCCTTCGGCGGGATCGCGATCTTGAGTGGCACCCCGGCCTTGCCGGTTGCGTCGGTGGTGAACCGCACGGGATCGGGCGCCGGCGATCGCACGACCGCTGCATCCGGTCCGGCGAAGGAAAATCCGGGAAATGCCGGGAATGGCGTCGCCGCGGCGGAAATCACGACGCTCACTTCACCGGGGATATTGGCCGCCTGCTGGCCGTCGGCCGCCAGGGCCTGGACCGTGACATTCGTCGCCTGGGTGGGATCGACCACCGCCACATCCGCATTTACCGCCACGCCCAGCGATGCGGCCGACGTCTCCTCGACATCGAACCGCGCACGGCCGATCGGCTGGGCCTCGCCGTCACGCCGTGCCTCGATCCGCCATGTGCCGGCCGATCCGGTCTCTGGGATCGCTGTCGCAAAATTGTAGCTGCCGTCGCCCTGGTCGCTCAGCGTCTGCTCGGCGAAGACGGCGCCGCTGGGCTGGTAGACAACCATTGTCAGCGGGCGCTTGGCGATCTGCGCGCCCTGGTCGGACCGCATCAGCGCCAGAACGCTGACGCTTTCCCCCGGGCGGTAACGCGCGCGGTCCATATGGATCAGGGCGACATCCGCGCGCGCCGGCCGGCTGACGGGACCGGCGTCGGGCAGCGAGAGCATGGCGAATTCGCCGGCGGCTCCATAGGCGAAGATGGCGCTCGGCGCGCCGCCGTCGCCCTTTTGCAGCAGTGCGGAATCGAAACGGGCCAACCCGTTGCCGTCGGTGCGTATGCGGCCTAGCTCGCGGTTATTGTCGGCCACCAGTGCTATGTCGATCCCCGGCGCGGCGGCCGCGGTCGACAGCGAGCGGGCGGCGACCAGCAGGCTTTGCGGCCCCAGATAGACGGTGAGGCCGAGGTCGGAGACGGCGAAATACTGCATGGGCGGACGTGCGGGCCGGGGCGAACCGGCCGGCCAGGCCGCGGCGGCATAGAGGCCTGGCTTCAAGGCGCCGATCGCCGTAACGATCGGCAGCATCGTCACGCTGTCCTGGTTCTGCTTGCCCTTCGTCTCGACCGTGCCCTGCCAAACAGGCTCGCCCATTGTCTGGGATGACCCCTCCCCCGCCCCGGCGGCGCCGTTGGTCCGCATGACGTCCCACAGCAGGCTGTCGTCGGCGACGCGGGATATCCTCACGTCGATCTTCGGCACATTGACGCTGCGGATCGGCAGGCCCTCGCCGCCGATCCGGGGCAACACTTCGCCCCCGGTGGCGAAATCCAGCTCCGGCGGCCGGTTGGGGATATCGATGCGGAACTGCGCGTCCTTGGCCAGCATGCCGGCAATGCCCGGCAGCCCAGCCTTCAGTGTGATCGTATAGCTGGAGCCGAAGCTGAAGCCGGTCAGGCACAGCCGGTCGTTGCGCGGCGTCGCCGACAGGGTGGCCGCGGGCTCGGTCGTCACAAAGGATTCAAGCGGCGTCGCCGGCCGCCGGGCGACACTCTCCGACAGGATAAAGCAAAGCTCGGGCGTGTCCTGATTGGCAGTCAGCTCATAGCGCTGGACCTCGACGGGCGCGACGGCTGGGTCTGCCAGGACCGAATGCGGCATGAGCAGGGTGATCGCGACCGGCAGCAGAAGCTTGGGCCATGGCCGACCGGCGAACGCCAGACTCATTGATTATTCCCGACGCCAGAACGGGGCGACGGTCTTCGCCCACAGGATGGGCTCTCTTAGCAAAGAGAAGCCAGCGCTCCAACAACGCCGCGATGTTGCGGCCCCGCGGGGACTGCGCGCTAGAAGCCGGGCGCCCTTATATGCTTGCGGCCTTCGGGGGAGACCTTTTGGGTGATCTCGATCATCGTGCCCTCCATCACGGTCCGAAGCTCGGCCAGCCGTTGGCCGGCGGCATCGAACGCCGCCTTGGCTTCGGCGGGATCGAAATTCTCACTGTGCAGGATCTGGTTGACATGCTGGTTGGCGAGGCGGAATGCCCGCCACTTTTCCATGATCTCACCGATATGCTGGTCCATCACCCCGTCGGCGACGGTCTGATCGGCGGGCGGCATGTCGCGCCACCACGTGTGGAGCCGCTGCTCGAACGTCATCTGCACCGGGGCCGGGCGAAGCTGGTGACCGAGCTGGTTACCCGCCAGGAACAGATTCAGCGCGACCGACAGAAACGCGATGACCGCGAGGGCCAGGACGCCGCGCGGGAGGATCACTGACCTATAGCCGGCAGATCGATCGGAGACAGAACCGCGATCTCATCGATATCGTGATCGCCTTCGGTGCTCTGCAGAAACCCGCCAAGGCCGACCGCAAACCCCAGAACGCTCGCAAGGGCGAGGCCGGCAACCGACGGCCAGAGTTGCCCCGGCGTCAGGTCGAAACCGAACCAACGACCGAACCGGGTAGAGACCACGCGGCGGCGGGCCGCTGAAACGATCGCCGAATGCAGCATAGTGAACTGTTCGGGCTCGTCCGCGATATCGGGGAAACTCTGCTCCAGCAGCATAGAGTCCAGCATACGCGCCTCGGTCAGCGCCCGGGCGGCGGGCAGCGAGGAGCGGGTCAGCGCCAAGGCGGGTTCGCGCTCCTCCACTGGCCAGCGTTCGGGGTCCGCCCCATAGGCTTCGAGAATGGCGCTCAAGCGGTTGAGGTTCACTTAACCCTCCGACAGTTCTTCATAGACACCGGCCAATCCCTGACGCAACGAACGGCGTGCTCTGACAAGCAGGGATTCGACGGCCCCCACGCTGAGGGACATTATCTTTCCGGCTTCTATATTGCTCATTCCTTCAAAAAAGCACAGCGCCAAAGCGACCCGTTGCCGCTCCGGCAGCTGCATCATTGCCTCAGTAACGGCATCCGAAACCTCCCGCCGATGAATCTGGACGAAACCATCGTCCGCCTCGTCCACCGGTTCGTCGACATCGTCCATCGCCGCATGTGTCGGACGGCGCTTCCGGTCGATCGCAAGGTTCATGACAATGCGGTACAGCCACGTCGTGAAGCGCGCATTGCCGCCGCCGCCCAGCGGCCGCCAGCGCGCCGCATGCGACCAGACGCGAGCAAACGCCTCCTGGGCGATCTCCTCGCCATCGGCGCGCGATCCCATCAGCCGTGTTGCCAAACCGACCGTCCGCGACAGATGCCTCTCCACCAGGCGCGCGAAAGCAACCTGATCGCCGGTCGCTATCGCGGCCATCAGCGCCTCGTCGGATCGTGGTTCGGCCACCGGCAAGCGGCTCAATTTAATTCCCGGGCCGGTCGCGGCCCGTTTGAAAGCGGCATTGGATTGCATCGTCGTCCTGACAGTTTGAACGGCGGACGCGTGTCAACCCTGCGCTTTCAAAAATCCGCAAGATCATGACAAGATTTCTTCCTTGCCTACTATATCTAGCAGTAATACGATCAGTGCCGTTGCGATGTCGGACGCCACATAGGGAGAGTAGCATGGAGTGGAGCAGCGAACGGATCGAGCAACTGCGGTCCTTATGGCACGACGGGCTGAGCGCCAGCCAGATCGC
>DATBAZ010000227.1:0-9185 GCA_036271255.1 Alphaproteobacteria bacterium | reverse complement strand
CATTTCCCCTCGCTGATGCCTTGGCGGACGATATCCGCCGCGGTCTGGTAGCACTGCGCATAGTTCTTGGCGTCGACCAGGGCGAGCCAACTCTTGGCCGCGGCCGCGACCTCGTTCTCTGGCGGGCCGGCCAGTGCGGGCACGGTCCAAAGCAGCGCCAGAATTGCGAGGATTCGAAGTTTCATATCTCTACTCCCGCTTCGCTGGCGCGGTCCCGGCATCGATCCCTGCCTTGCCGACCTTGAGCAGCGTCCGGTTAGGCTGGCAGCTCCAATTCTCAGCCTTGGTCACTTCGCCCTGCCCCTTATAGGTTGCCATGGCCGGAAACGGGCAGAGCGGCATGGTGCGGTCCACTGGGCGTTTCGGGCTGTCGTTCTCGAAGTGGGAGGCAAGGATCGCGTTAGGCGCTGCCCCACGCTCCACCCATTGGTCGAGCGCGCTCAGCGTATCGAAGCTGTTCGGCCCTGGGCCGCCGCCGCAATGCTGGACATCGGGTGCCATGAACAAGCGGACGTTGCCCTGAAGCTTCTCATAGCCGCTATTGCCGGCGGCCAAGCCTTCGTAGAACTTGACCGTCCGGAGCGGCGCCAGGGCCGGGTCGCTGAAGCCGTGGAAGATGAGCAGCTTCTTGCCTTTGGCGATGAAGGGCGCCAGCTTCGCCGGGGCGTCGGCATTGCCTGCGCCGGTGCGTTCAGCGAACCGCGCGAGTGAAGTGGTATCGAACCTGAACTTGCGCAGATCGAAGTCAGGATCGCGTTCGACGATGTATTTCAGCACGTTGTCGACGAACTGCCAGGACAGCGGCCTTTTATCAGGCTTGGCCCATGGTTCGGCGGCGCTCAAATCGTCCGGCGCGCTCATGCCGACGCTCCAGACATTCATGCCGCCGCCTTGCAGGTCGGTATTGGCCGAACCTGGGAAAAGGCTGTGGCCGTTCTCGTCACGGGTTTCGGTGAAATAGGTTTCAAGCGCGCCGACCTGGTCGGCACTGATGCAGGCGCCCGTTTCGCCGGGCTTACAGATCAGCGATTTGAGATCGAGCGCACATTTCGCCGGGTTCTGGATAAGCCCGTCTTTCACGCCGTCGTCGGCGTCGCATGAGGCCAGCATCGCCTTATCGACGACCGGCAGGAGCGCGGCCGGAATATAGGCCGATGGCGTCAGCAGATGCTGATAGAACCGCGCGCCGGCGAGGATTACCTTGATGTCCATGAAGGGCGCGCCTGCGACGATGCCGTCGAAGTCGTCGGGATAGCGCGACGCCTCCACCAGCGCCTGCCGGCCGCCATTCGAGCAGCCGTCGAAATAGGATCGCGCCGGCGGCTTACCGAAATAACCCTGGACGAGCTGCCGGGTCGCGAGCGTGACCTGGTGAACCGCACGGAAATAGTAATCGGTGAGCTTCGCCTCGTCGGCTACGCCGGGCTTGACCAATGCCCAGCTGCCGTCCGCGCTGGACGCTCCGGTATGGCCGGTATCGGTGATCGCGGTGGCATAGTTTCCGGTGGTAGCCGCGAGCAGGTCGGCGCGCGTGACCGATGGGTAAAGATTACCGCCCAGGCCCCCGACGCCGATGAACAGGAACTTGCCGTTCCATTGAACGGGCAGCCTGACCTCGAACCGCGCCGATCCGTCCGGCGCGCCCTCGCCCGTCGTCGCCAGCGTACCTTTCACATCGCAGATCGGCGCATCGTCGGTCTTCGTATCGGCGGAGGCGATGGTGACGCCGGGAACCTTCAGCGCCGATATCGCCGCCACGCTACATTCCGTTGCGGCCTGCGCGCCGCCGGCGATCAGGCAGGCGATGATGACCGCCATCCACCCGTCATTGCGAGGAGCGGGGCGACGAAGCAATCCAGAGCCATTGGCCCAATAGCGTCGCGTGTGGCCCTGGATTGCTTCGCTGCGCTCGCAATGACAATGAGAGGTTCTCATTTCGGCCGGCCCGGCTTGGCGAGCCCTGCCCCAAGCCTGACGCCGCCATCGACCATCAGGATTTCGCCGGTGATGTAGTCGGCCCCTTCCAGCAGCCAGACTATGGGCTCGGCGACATCTTCCGGCTGGGCGACGCGACCGAGTACGGCGGCATCGGCATAGCGGTCGCGGACCGACGCGAAGGCGGCTTCGCCTACCCCGTCCTTCAGCCAGCGTGAATCGATCACGCCGGGCGATACGGCATTCACCCGTATCTCCGGCCCTAGCACCCGCGCCAGGGTCAGGGTCATCGCGTTCAGCGCGCCTTTCGACGCGACGTAAGCCAGCGAGCTACCGCCGCCGATGGCAGTGGAATTGGAGGACACGTTGACGATTGCCCCCTGCCCTTGCGCCCGCATCCCCGGAACGACCGCGCGGATCATCTGGAACGCGCCGATGACGTTCACGTCCAGCAGCTGATGGAAATCGGCCGCCTCGATCGCCTCGAGGTCGGCCGGATTGATGAATTTCGTCGCGCCGGCATTGTTGACCAGCCCGTCGATCCGGCCCCAGCGCTCCAGCGCGGCGTCGGCGATCCGGCGGCAGTCCCCATCATTGGCGACGTCGCCCTGGACCAGCAGCGCCTCGCCTCCGGCCGCCATGCAGGCGACCATGGTTTCCCGCGCCTCCTGTTCGCTGCGACTATAGTTAACGACGACGCGGGCGCCCTTCCCGGCAAGCATGACGGCGCAGGCGGCACCTACCCCGGTTGCCGACCCCGTAACGATGCAGACAGAACCATCCAGCTTCATTTTTCACCGTCTTTACTGCCCCATGGCCCACCCTTGGGGCCGCCCTTGCCACCGCCGGTGTTGTCCGCGTTCGCCATCGCCGCCAAGCTCATGATGCCGCCGGCATTCATGCTGTCCACCATCATCGTCGGGATCAGGATGGTGGCTCCCCGCTCCTTCGTCGTCTCATAGATGATGTTCATCGCGCGAAGCTGCAGCGCAGCCGGGTTTTGCGCGTAAATATTTGCCGCCTCAAGGAATTTTTGCGCCACCTCCTGCTCCGCGGCGCCGAGGATCACCCGGGCCTCCTTCTCCCGCTCGGCCTGGGCCTGGCGGCTCATGGCATCCTGCAGCGCCGCCGGGATGGCGACGTCGCGGATCTCGACCGAGATCACCGAGACGCCCCAGTCCATCGTCTTGCGCCCGATCTCCTCCTTCAGCAGCTTGTCGGCGTTCCTGCGGTCGGACAGCAAGGTGGTCAGCGGCGAGGATCCGATCATTTCGCGCAGCGACGTCTGCGCGACACGGCCGATCGCCTGCCGGTAATCGGTGATCTCCAGCGCGGCCCGCTCGGGATCGTGGACCTGCCAGAACAGGATGGCATCGATATTGGTCGGCACCGTATCGCGGGTCAGCGCCTGCTCGGCGTTGAACTCGGTCGTCTGGATGCGCTGGTCGATCCAGACGGCGACGGAATCGACGAAGGGCGTGATCAGGAACAGGCCTGGCCCCTTGACCGCCTTGAGGCGCCCCAGCCTCAGCACCACCGCCCTTTCCCACTGGTTGGCCATCTGGAGCGACAGCGGCGTCAGCAGGCCGAGCAGGACGAACAGCCCGGCAAGGACATAGAGCTCGGTCATGCCGCTGATCGTCACCCAGTAGAACAGGCCGGCGGCGAGCGCGAAGAAGATCACGGCGATGATGCCCGCCGGCGAGCTTGCGCGTGGATTCATGATGTTCCTCCCCCGGCCCTCTGGCCGGCCGCGATCTGGTTCAGACGATCGATAAGGTCGCGCAGATTTACGCCCTGGCTGTAAGCGTTTACGGCAATAGACTGCGCCAGTTTTTCAAGTCTGTCTTCGCTGACGTCCGGCGGCCGCTCGGCGACATAGGTCCCCTGGGCGCGCACGAGCACGATAGCGCCACTTTCCTGCGCAGAATCATAGGCATGTCGCACTGTGTTGAGATCGACTTTCAGCGCGACGGCAACTTCGCGCATCGTCGGCAGGCGGTCGCCAGGCTTCAGCGCGCCGGCAGCTACGGCGGCCAGGATCTGGTCGCGTATCTGGATGTAGATCGGTATGCCGTTGGCTTCGATGTGAAGCGTGTCGAGCATCTCAAACCTGTATGACTGTACTCATACAGGTTATGCCGCTCATCCAGGGTGTCAAGTTCGCTGTCGCGGTGTATGGCTAGGCCGGAGTGTATGGCTAAGCCGCAATGTATGGCTAAGCCAAGGGCGGCAGGGGAGCACCATGGGCACACTCGACGGCAAGATCGCACTGGTGACGGGCGCCAGCCGGGGGATCGGCGCGGCGATCGCGCAGCGTTTCGGCGCGGAGGGCGCGACGGTCGTGGTGACGGCGCGCACGCTGGCCGGCAAGGGCAGCGATTACGGCGGCCAGGCGTTGGACGGCTCGGTCGAGGAAGTCGCGCAGACGCTCCGTGATGCCGGCGGTCAGGCGCTCGGCCTGCGCTGCGATGTCGGCGACCCCGCCTCGCGCGCCGAAATGGCGGACGAGGTGCTGAAGCGTTTCGGCCGGCTCGATATCCTGGTCAACAACGCCACGACGACGGCCGGCGCCGGCATGTACGACACGATCTCAGGCGAGCAGTACGGACGCGTGTTCGAGGTCAATGTCAAAGGCCCGCTCGACCTGATCCAGCGCTTCGGCACGGGCATGGCCGAGCGGAACAGCGGCTGGATCCTGAACCTGACCTCAAAGGCCGCCGAACATCCGGCCGGGCCGCCCTTCTCCAAGCTCTATACCGATGGCGGCATGATCCTCTACGGCGCGGCGAAATCGGCATTGAACCGCCTGACCTCCGGCCTGGCGGCGGAGCTATCGGCCTCCAACGTCGCGGTCAATGCGCTGGCGCCGTTTTCCGTAGTCTGGACCCCGGGCGCGGCGGCTTCCGGCCTTGAGCGCTACCGCACCCTGCCCGACTGGGTCGAAGAGCCGGTCGAGGGTATGGCCGAGGCGGCGCTGGCCCTTTGCACCGTCGATCCGCAGGTCTATAGCGGCCATGTCGTCTACAGCACGACTTATCTGCACGAGACCGGCCGCGCCATCCGCACCCTTGATGGGCGGGACTTCCTGAGGAACTGGAAGCCGGCGATCGATTGAGTAGGGAGAAGCATCGGTTAAATGGCCGCGATTTCAGAAACCCGCGCATCTCTTAGATTTTTCGGAGATGATCTAAACCCCCGGGAGTTGACGGCTCTCCTTGGCGGGACGCCTTCACGGTTTGCCAGCAAAGGCGATGTAGTCCGCTCCGAAACGACCGGGCGCGAATATATCGTCAAAACGGGCAGTTGGATCGTAAGGGTCGGGCGGCGCGAACCCGGCGATCTCGATGCGCAAGTGGAGCAGCTTCTATCACCGCTGAGCAACGACCTGTCGATCTGGCAGGGTCTTGGAAAATATCGACCGAACTTATTCGTCGGCCTGTTCCTCGAGGAATCCAACGAGGGCATTGAAATCAGTGCCCACACTCTTTCCTTGCTTGCAGAGCGCGGCATCTTGCTCGGTCTCGATGTTTATGGAGCGCTTTCCAAACTCAGAAATATTCAGGTCATCGACGGTGCCGACAACGCCACATTCAGCGTATTTCAGGCCACCGATGGCGAGTTCAATCAGATATTCCCGGCGATCGATCAGGACATGGAAATCTCGGAAGACTTCTTCCAGCGTGTGGGGGAAGCGCGCGCAAGCGAGGTTCTAAACGCGATTTGGCAGCGCCCCATAATAAAGCGCGACGTCAATGGGATTCACGGCACGCTTTATTTCAACTATCAGTCCAAACGTCGGCATATGCCCAATTCAAAGCGTGAGGTCGATCTGGACGCGTCTTCGATCAATGCCGCGCAGCGAGAGTTGTTCTCTAAAAATCGGTAGACCCTGCAAGCGCATGCTTACTTGATCGAGATGTGAGTATCTACCGGTCTAGACCCTCGCGTGGCTGGCGCGAAGGTCTAGTCTGGGTCCCCTATTCCGCGACGATGACCTTCCCCGTCATCATCGGATGGATGCCGCAGAAGTATTTGTATTCGCCAGGTTTTTCGAAATCGGCGTCGTAGCTGCCGTCGGTATCCATCAGCGGAGATTTCACCTTCATGTCCGGGATGACCACGCTGTGCGGCAGGTCGTCCTGGTTCTTGAAGACGATATGCGTTCCCGGCTTCACGGTGATGACATTCGGCTTGAAGCTAAAATTGTCGATCACCACCGTCGGCGGTTCGTCGGCGAATACGGGTGTGGCGGCCAGGATGGCCAGGGCGAGGATGAGCTTCCGCATCTCAAACCTCCGCCAGCGTGTGGTTGGTCATGGCCACCGGCCCCTGCCCGCGCCTCACCACCAGATCGGTGATGCCGAGCATCGAGCGTAGCTTGTCGGCTGCCACGGTTTTCATCGGCCCCGGCGACGGCGCTGTGCCGGGCGCGGGCTGCGGGAAGGCGGTCGAGGCGTTGGTATGGAAGGCGACATGGCCTTCGACCTTCTGCATCACCTGATGAATATGGCCGTTCAGCACCGTCACGGAGCCGAAGCGCCGGAGCAGCGCCAGAGCCTGGTCGCCATCCTCGGTCTTCCAGCCCCAGCCCTCATCGATGGTCCAGAGCGGGATGTGGGCCATCACCACGATGGGGGTCGAGGCGGATTTACCGGCCAGGTCGTCCTTCAGCCAAGCAATCTGATCGGTGCCCAGCGTGCCGAAACCACCCGCCTTGAAGCCGGCGACATTGATCAGCGCGACGAAATGCACGCCCTCCTGATCGAACGAGTACCAGCCCTGCCCCTTCGTGCCCTTGCCGAAACGTTCCAGATAGAGCGCCCCGTCATCGCCGCCCCAGTCGTGCTCACCTGGTATGTAATGCACGGGCAGACCGGCGCTACCCGCCACTTGATAGGCGGTGTCGAACTGCTCAGCCTTGGACAAGTGGGTGATGTCGCCGGTATGCAGCAGGAACGCCGGGCGCTTCTTCATCGCCTTGATTTGATCGACCGCTGCCTGGAAGGTCGCGGTGGCGTCGTGGTTCGGGTCCTTGTCGAAGCCGATATGGCTATCGCTGATCTGAACGAAATGCAGCCGGTCGCTTGTCGCCGCCTCAGCGCTGCCGAGAAGGCGGGGCACGCCGCCTGTGACGGTCCAGACGATGCCGGCCCCTCCCAGCGCCATGCAGGCAAGGACGCCGCGGCGTCCGATATTCGTATCCATGTCAAACTCTCCCAACGGTGGTATCTGTCGGGCTGGACCGGAGAATGCCTGTCAAAAATTCCCGGAAATTCGCTCGGGAATAAAATCGTGCCGCCCCCGGTATGATCCTGGATGACGCACCTGGAGCTTTCAGGAATTGGGACCGAACAACGACACGGCGGGCTTCGCCGAGATGGCGATGCCGCATCTCGACGCTGCCTATAATCTGGCGCGGTGGCTGACCCGCGACCCGGCCGATGCATCCGACGTGGTGCAGGAGGCGATGCTGCGCGCGCTACGCTTCTTCGGCTCCTTCCGCGGCGGCAACGGCAAGTCGTGGCTGCTGGCCATCGTGCGCAACACCGCGATCGACTGGATCCGCGCCAACCGCCCGGCGCAGATCGCGCCCGCGCCAGCCGATGACAGCGATCCGTTCGAGAACATCGCCGATGAAGGCGACGATCCCGAGGCGGCGCTGATCCGCGTCAGCGACCGCCGGCAGATCGACCGGCTGATCGCCGCATTGCCGACGGAATTCCGCGAATGCCTAGTGCTGAGGGAGCTGGAGGAACTGTCCTACAAGGAAATCGCGGCGGTGACCGGCGTGCCGCTCGGCACGGTCATGTCCCGCCTGTCGCGGGCGCGCCTGCTGCTGCAGCGGGCGCTGGTCCGGGAGAATGCCCAATGACACAGAGGATCGACCATGCCGAGGCGAAGGCCCTGATGCAGGCCTCGCTGGACGGTGAGCTGGATGCGATGAGCCAGCTGCGTTTCGACGCCCACCTGGCCGACTGTCCGGCCTGCACCGCCGAATATGCCCGGCTGAAGGCGCTGAGCGTGGCCGTCCGCACTCAGGCAACGCGCTACGTCGCACCGGCGGAGCTACGCGCCGCACTGGCGAAGGCCCTGCCCCTCGATGTGCAGGATCCGCCCAAGCCTTCGAATGTCGTGCCGCTGCGCCGCTGGTTCCGTCCCGCCGGCGCCGGCTTTGCCGTCGGCGCGGCGCTGGCCGCGAGCCTTGCGGTAATGATCGACACCCGCAACGCCGACGACATGCTGGCGACCAGCATCGTGACCGCGCATGTCCGGGCGCTGCAGCCGGGACATCTGACCGATGTGCAGATCAGCGACCAGCATCAGGTGAAACCCTGGTTCGACGGCAAGATCGACTTCGCTCCGCCGGTGAAGGAACTGTCCGATCAGGGCTTCGATCTTGTCGGCGGCCGGCTGGACTATATCGATGGACGGGAAGCAGCCGTGATCGTCTATCGCCGCAAGCTGCATATGATCGACCTGTTCGTCACCCATGCCAGCCACGGCGGCGGCCATCCGGACAGCCTGCCGGCCGCGCATGCGACGCCCAGCGGCTATAACGTCGTGCGCTGGTCGGATAACGGGCAGGACTACTGGGCGATCTCAGACCTGAATCGGAATGAGCTGGGCGATTTCGCCAAGGCGTGGTTGGGGCGGTAAACGAGGACGTTCGATGCTCAAATTCTACTACGCGCCGAAGAGCTGCGCCCTTGCCTCGCATATTGCGCTCGAAGAGGCCGGGGCGGACTATGAGACCGTTCGCCTGAACCTCGCCGCCAACCAGCAGCGGGAGGCCGCGTACACCGCGATCAATCCCAAAGCCCGCGTGCCGTCACTGGAAACCGAGCGTGGCGTGCTGACCGAAACGCCGGCGATCCTGACCTTTATCGCGCAGAGCCACCCGGCCGCGAGGCTGGCCCCGTTCGACGATCCCTTCGCCTTCGCCCAGGTCCAGGCCTTCAACGCCTATCTCTGCGCCACCCTGCATGTCGCCCACGCCCACAAATATCGCGGCTATCGCTGGGCCGACGAGGAATCCTCCTTCGCCGACATGCGCCGTGCAGCGCCCCGCGCCGTCGGCGCTTGCTTCGCGCTGATCGAAAGCACGATGTTCAAAGGGCCGTGGGTGATGGGCGACAACTACACGATCTGCGACCCGTATCTGTTCACCGTCGCCGGCTGGCTCGAGGAAGACGGCGTCGACCCCAAGCTGGTCCCGCGCATCATCGACCACCGCAACCGCATGGCCG
>DATBAZ010000226.1:0-16374 GCA_036271255.1 Alphaproteobacteria bacterium | reverse complement strand
TCGCCGCCGTTTGACGTCGATCGTCGGCTCGGCCCAGACCGAGGCGCCGGCCGGCCCTTGGATCGGCGTGCCGGCCGAGTTGTTGCCGGCAGGATGCGGCGTCTCGGTAATCGTGTAGCTCTTCCAGATCGTCTTGCCGGTCTTGGGATCGAGCGCGTTCAGGCTGCCGCGGAAATTGCAGCACGGATAATGCTCGTCGGCGCTGGCATCCTCCTCGCCGGACGAGACCGGCACATAGAGCCGCCCCTCGAACAGCTTGGGCGTGCCGCGGATCTGGGCCAGCGGATGATCCTCGGGCTTGACCGTCCAAAGCTGCTTCCCGGTCATCGCATCGAGCGCATAGACGGCGCCGGTCATGTCGCCGAAGAACAGGGCCGTTACGCCCTCACCGGCCGGGCCGACCGCGACCGCGCCCTTGACCCCGGATTGCGCCTGGAAATTCCAGTAGGTGCAGCCGGTCTTGGCGTCGAGCGAGAAGACGTGCCCGTCCACCGCGCTGACGAACAGCCGGTCGCCGACGACGACCGGCAGGCCGACCGCCTGGCTGCCGGGATAGGCGAAGGCCCATTTGAGCTTGAGCTTCGGCACATCCGTGGCCTTCAGGCCCGGATCGGGCTGGTAGCGGGTATTCTCCGGGTCCCTGCCCCAGCCGTTCCAGCCCGGCGCCTTGAGATCGATCGGGCCGCCCGGCGTCTTGCACATATTCGCGGCCGGGTCGCGGCCAGCGGCACCGGCCGTCTGGTGGGTCAGGTAGAACACCACCGACGCCATGTCGGGCTCGGAGAGGCCCATCGCCTGCTGCCGCATCGGCCCGCTCTTCAACGCCCGATAGACCCGGTCAGGCCCCATATGGATCAGCACGAAATGCGGGGGAACGCGGCCGGTGGGATGGTCATGGCAGCCCGAGCAGCGGGCGGTGAACAGCTTCGCCCCGTCATCGACCGACGGCGCGGCCGCGGCAGCCGGAACCGCAACGCAGAAGATCAGCGCTGCCAGCAGCCTCGTGAGCATCCGAACCCTCCCCAACTCTTTTTCTTACGACATCATCCCCGGGCCGGAAGCGCAAGCACCCGTATTCCAGCCAGTAATAAAATTACATTCCATCCCGTCCGCTTGATGATATGATCGAAAGATAAAAATTCGACCAAAGTAAGAGGGATGCAATGAACGACGTCACCGTCACCTCCGGAGTCACGAGTTCCGGCCTGGTGATTTCTTCCGGCGCTATCCTGACTGTCAGCAGCGGCGGCACGGTCATCAGCACGACCGTGGTGGAGGGCGGGTTCGAACACCTGACCGGCGGCGTCATCGAAGGCACCGCCAGCGCGAGCCTGATCGGCAGTGGCGGCCAGGAAATCGCCTACGGGGGCGGCGTCGAGGTCAGCGGCACGGTGAGCGGCGGCGGCGATCTGTATGTCTATTCCGGCGGCGCCACGATCGGCGTCACGGTGACCGCCGGCGGCAACGATCACGTGTCCTCCGGCGGCAGCGCCAGCGGCACTTTGCTAAACAGCGGCGGCACCGAAGTCGTCTATACCGGAGGCACCGAGAGCGGCGCCCAGGTCAATCTCGGCGGCAGTCTGTACGTCTATTCCGGCGGCACCGCCATCGGCACGACTGTGAATGTCGGCGGCCAAGTGTCCGTGTCCAGCGGAGGGGTGGAGAGCGGAGGCAATGTGACCGACGCAGGCAGCCTCACCGTTTTCGACGGCGGCTCGACGGTCAGTCTGACGGTCAATGACGGCGGCACCGTGGTCGTGTCCGCCGGCGGCGTAACCAGCTTCTCGGTTATCAGCGCCGGCGGCGAAATCCGGTTGGGCGCGGCGGCCACGGCCAGCGGCACGATCGTGCGCGGTGGCGTCCTGGCCGTGTCCAAGGGCGCCGAAAGCATTGATGCGACCCTTCAGGGAACCGGCCATGAAGTCATCCTCGGCGGTGGCGTCGACAGCGGGACCACGATCAGCAGCGGCGGGTTCGAGACGGTTTCATCCGGGGGGTCAGCCGTCAACACCGTGGTCCTGTCTGGCGGTGAGCTGGTCTATGCCGGCGGCACGATTACCAGCGCGACCATCAGCAGCGGCGGCAAGATCGGGATCACGAACGGGGTGACGTTCAGCGGATACGAGGTCAAGAACGGTATTATCCTGGATCTCCTGTCCAGCGGAACCGTCAGCGATGTGACGGTCGATTCCGGCGGCACGCTGATCTATCACGGCGGCACCGTCAGCGGCCTGACGGTCTCGAGCGGCGCCAAGCTCGAGGTCGGCCCGGGTGTGACGGTCAGCGGTCTCGGTGTCGGTTCAGGCGTGACCCTCACGGTCGACTTCCTCGCCAGCGCGCTTTTCACCACGGTCAGCGGCGGCAACGTGATCGTGTCCAGCGGTGGGCTGGTGAGCGGCAACGACGTCAATGGCGGCTCCGAGACCATCCTGTCGTCCGGCAAGGCTGTCGCCACGTTTGTCGGCGGGCAGGGGCATGAGATCGTTTCCTCCGGCGGCGTGATCTCGTCCTCTTCAGTCGCGGGCACGTTGGTCGTCTCCCATGGCGGCCAGGACAGCGCGGTAAACGTCTTTTTCGGCGGCAGCGAGACAGAATTCGGCTTCAGCTATTCCGCGCACGTGACGAACGGCGGCACGCAGACCATCGGATCGGGTGGGAACGCCTTCTTCGCGACGATCAGCCGGGGCGGCTCGCAGATCGTCGCCTCCTCCGGCACGGCCAGCAACACGACTCTCGGCGGCAGCGGTGGCGTAAAGCCCATCACCATCCATCCGGATGGCGGCATCTATGCCGACGGTTCGGAGCCGACCGGCCCCGCGGTCGAAACGGTCCTCTCGGGCGGCAAGACGTTCCTGACCACCGTCCAGGCGCAGGGCAAGGAGGTGGTCTCGAAGAGCGGCTCGGCCTTCCTGACCCAGGTCAAAAGCGGCGGCACCATGACCGTGGCGGGAACCGCGAGCAACACGGCGATCGCTGCCGGCGGCAGCGCGACGGTTTCGTCCGGCGGCATCGTCAGCAGCTCGTTCGTCGCCAGCGCGGGCGGCATCGTCAAGACCCATATTCCCAAGGGCGGAGTGTCGGCCGCGGCGGCCATGCTGATCCTGCAGTCGGGCGCGCAGGCGTCGAACACCCAGATCAACGACAATGGTGTGCAGGTCGTCTCCAAGGGGGCCAAGGCATTCGACACGATCGTTCTGACCGGCGGCGTGGATATCGTGAGCGGCAGCGGCACGGTCGTTTCGAGCCTCATCGCCAACGGGACCGAGAATGTGCTTGCCAACGGGACGGCGAGCGCGACGACCGTCGTCAGCGGCGGCGTGCTGGATGTGAAAGGCGGCAAGACCTTCAATGCCGTGGTGTCGAGCGGCGGCAGCGAACTGCTGTCGACCGGAGCGGTGGCCAGCGGCACGAAGGTGCTGTCGGGCGGCACGCTCTACTATGCCGGGGGCACGGCGGCGGCTCTCAAGCTCAGCGCCGGCGCTGCCGAAGTCCTGACCCAGGGCGCGAATGTGAGCGGCCTTGCCGTCGACAGCGGCGTCCAGCTCCAGGTGCTGAAGGGCGCCACCGCGACCAATGCGACCGTGTCCGCCGGCGGTCAACTTGCGGTCGGCATCTCGGGCGGCGGCGGAACGACGAAGGGCGCGGTCCTGAAAGGCGCGGCCAAGAGCGCGGCCGAGATCGTGTCGTCCGGCGGCACGGCCAGCGGGACGGTGGTGAATTCCGGCGGTGTGCTGACCCTGTCAGCCGGCGGCAAATCGACCGCCGTGACGATTTCGGCCAGCGGCGTGGAGATTGTGAGCAAAGGCGGCACCGCCAGCGGCACGAAAATCGCCGGCGGCACGCTAACCATTTCGTCAGGCGGCCTAGTGGCAGGCGCCGAAACCTTCGCCGGCACGGGCGGCAAGCTGTCGATCGCGGGAAGCGGCCCGGTGAAACTCTCGATCTCAGGCTTCGCCAAGGGCGACACGCTGGATCTGGCGGGTTTCGGCTTCGCCAAGAGCGAGAAGCAGAAATTCAGCGAGGCAGCCAACCATAAGAGCGGCACCCTGACGATCACCGACGGCAAGCTGAAGGCGACCGTCACCCTGTTCGGCCAATATGTCGCCGGCGGCTTCAGGCTGGCCTCGGCAGACGGCGGCGCCGGCACGGCCGTGACCTATGTGTCGGCTACCGCGGCGCATCACGACGTGCTGGCGAAAGAGGGCTAAGCGCCAGCTGCGTGCCTGCCGCCCCGGCGGCCGAAGAAGGAGGCCTCGCCGATGCAGGTGCCGCTGGCATAGCCGCGGCTGTCCTGGGCGATGTTGGAGGCGCAGGCCCCGGCCGCATAAAGGCCGGGGACCGGCCTGTCCGCGGCGTCCAGCACTTCGGCATCGACCGAAACAGACAGGCCGCCCAGGGTGAAGCCGGTATAGACGGCCTTGCCGACCGAAATGTCGAAGGCGGCATACGGTCCCTCGGTCAGCGGCGCGACCCAGTCCGGGTACTTCTGGAATTCCGGGTCTTCGCTCTTGGCGGCATGGGCATTGTAGTCGGCCATGGTCTTGACCAATGACCCGGCCGGCAAGCTCAGCCCGGCCTCCATCTCCTCTACCGTCTCCCACCCGTCAACAAGCTGGATGTTCATCATCTCGGCAAAACGGGGACGATCGAAAATGCTGCCATCGACGATCAGATAGACGGTGCCGTCCGGCTGCTCGCGCGAGATCACGCCGGTGCGGCTGTGATAGCTATCCTCGGCAACGAAGCGTTTCCCGTGCTTGTTGACCAGAATGCCTTTCAGGAGCTGCTCGGGCGGATAGAACGGACAGGTGATGAAAGGCTTCTCCATGTGCCTGACCGCACCGCCGGCCGACATGCCCAGCAGGATCGACATGCCGTCGTCGTTCGGGCCGCCCTGGACGTAGGTCGGCGGCAGCAGATCGGGCACATATTCCGCGACCATCCCCTGGTTCATGCCGAAACCGCCGGCAGCGAGGAAGACAGCCTTCCCGGCGCGGATGAAAAGCACCTCCTCGAACCGGGTGGCGCGGACGCCGACGATGCGGCCGGCTTCGTCGGCCACCAGTTCGCGCACGCGGACATCGAACAAAGCGCGGGCGCCGTTTTCCTGCGCCTTGGCGGCCAATAGCTGAGCCGCGAGCGCTCCGCCACCCTCCTCACCATCGAAGGCGACCTTGTGGCCGCGGGGCGCCGGCCGCGCCTGGTCGCGATAAGGCCAGACCTTCTCATTGCCGGTCCAGATCAGGCATTCGCGGGTCGGCTGGACCACGCTCTTATAGGGGTAATAGGAGCGGTCGAACGGCACGCCATTGGTTTCGAGCCAATGGAAATGGTCGACGCTGCCCTCTGAATAGAGGCGGATCTTCTCAGGCACCGGGTCGGGCGTGGCCGCGGTCAGATAGTCGATCATATCCTGCACGGTATCTTCGAAGCCGCAGGCAACCTGAACCGGCGTGCCGCCACCGAGATAGAAATGGCCGGCGGCATTGGTCGTGGTTCCGTTGACGCCGCTGCCGCGCTCGAGCACCAGAACGCTCGCCCCGGCGGCCCGCGCCTCGATCGACGCGCAGGCCCCGGCCATGCCCAATCCGACGACGACGATATCGGCCTCGTCGTTCCATGCGGGAACGTCCGCCGCCCTCAGCAGGGCGGGCTTTTCATATCCGGCCATGCTTAGAGCTGCGAAAAATCGATGAGCTGGAGGATCGTCTCCCTGCCGTCCCAGGCGCGCGAGGCGGCGATGCCCTGTTCGAAGCCGGCCTTCAGCATCGGCGTCGTCTCGATGAATTCCCACAGGATGCCGGGCTCGGCCGGCGAGGCGAAATAAGTGACCTTGGAGGCGGCATTGGCGGCGCGGAACACCTGGATCAGGCCGCGCGCCTTGGCCTTTTCGACATCAGCGTCGAAATTCTCCGTCAGCCAGGCCATGTGATGCATGCGCACGATCCGGCTGCCGTCGTCATCGTGATAGGGTGACGGCCCCTCGCTGACCACCTGGATCAGCTCCATCTGGACATCGTCCTGGTAGGACAGGCCGACATTCATCTTGATCTTGATGTCCTGGCCCTTCCACCAGCCATCCAAGGTGACGTTCTTATAGACCGTCCAGGGGCCGATGCCGGAATAACGCGCCCAGTTGGCGACCGATTCGTCGATATTCTCGACCAGATAAGCCACCTGCCCGATCGGCCCGAAAGAGTGCGCGTTCATATCCCTGCTTCCCCTGCCCTGATGTTCGAGCTGGCTGTGTAGCAGGTCGGGCGGCGCCCCTTAAACGAAAAACGCCCCGCTTTTGGGCGGGGCGTTTCATGCCGTCTCAGGCATAGGGTCGTCAGGCGTGCAGTTCCTCGCCCTCGTCCACCGAGGAATGGCGGGAATTGCGCGGGCCGCGGAAATCCTCGCCCAGCGCGGCGCGGAGCGCGGCGTCGGCGCGGTTGACGCGGCTTTTGATGGTGCCGAGCTTGCAGCCCATGATCTCGGCCGCTTCCTCATAGGAGAGGCCGCCGGCGCGGACCAGGGTGATGACCTCGCGCTGGGCCGCCGGGAGGGTTTCCAGCGCCTTCAGCACTTCCTTGAGCTCGATCGAGTCTTCCTGGTTGGCATGTGCCGACATGGTCGACATCGTCGCCTCGTCCAGCTCCTCGAAGCGGCGTTTGCGGTAGGAGTTGATCCTGATGTTGCGCAGGATGGTGAACGTCCAGGCCTTGATGTTCGTATTGAGATCGAAATGCTCATACGCATTCAAGGCGCGGACGACGGTGTCCTGCACAAGATCGTCGGCTTCGGTCGGGTTCCCCGCCAAGAAGCGGGCGAAGGCGCGCAGATCCGGAATGATGTTCAGGAGCTGCTTTTCAAAGGCGCGTCGTTCCCACAGGGATTTGGTGGTGCTGACGGCCGGCGTAGGGGTAGGGGCTTGCATTTGCTCTGGCCTCGAAATGTCTGACTGCGGTCGGCAAACTGTCCGTGTGGTGTATGAACAGTTCCTATCTGTTTTGGTTCCCAACGTTCGCATACTGCGTATAGCCGCGATTTGCCTCTGGACCGCCAGGGGTGGCCTGCTTAATCAATCTAGAATTCGTGCGGCGGCGACCAGTGACAAAGCCGTGGCTAGTTCCACAAAACAGGTTTGGGGATATCAATGAAGTTCGTTCTTTCCGGCTCGTTCACGCCGGTCGCCCATTTGCCCGCGTTGGCCGTCGAGGCCGACAAGACCGGATGGGACATGCTGACCTTGTCCGACCACACCGTGAACCCGGAGACGCTGACCGTCCCCTACCCCTACACGGCGGACGGTTCACGCCGCTGGCCGGAATTCACCGACTGGCCGGACCAGATCGTGACCTGGGCCGCCTGCGCCGCCGTGACCAAGCGCCTGCGCTTCACCGCCAACGCCTTCGTGCTGCCGGCCCGCAATCCGTTCATCGCCGCCAAGGCGGTGTCGACCGCGGCGGTCCTGTCGGACAACCGGATCGTGCTGACCATCGGCGTCGGCTGGTCGAAGGATGAGTTCGAGCTGCTGGGCCAGGATTTCCACACACGCGGCAAGCGCGCCGACGAGATGGTCGAGGTGATGAAGCTGCTGTGGACCGGCGAGTACGTCGAGTATCACGGCAAGTACTACGATTTCGGCCGCATCGAGATGAACCCGGCGCCGACCGCGCCGATCCCGATCTGGGTCGGCGGCATCTCCGACGCGGCGCTCCGCCGCTGCGCCCGCTATGCCGATGGCTGGCTCTCCGACCTGCAGACCTCGGCCGAGATCGCGGAGTGCATCCAGAAGATCCGCCAGTACCGCAAGGAATACGGCCGCACCCCGAATGATTTCGACGTGCTGGCGACCCCGTCGGACGTGTTCGATGTCGACGGCTATAAGCGGATCGAGGAACAGGGCGTCACCCGCATCCTGACCCAGCCCTGGATGATGTACAGCCCGGGCACCAAGGACCTGCAGCTGGAGAAGGACGCCATCCACCGCTATGCGGACGAGATAATTTCGAAATTTTCGTGATGACTCAGCATGTGATGCGCATTGATCGTGCGCATCACATGCCCATATGATGGACGAAACTGGATGAGGTATTCCATGCAGGCCGCCCGTCGTGAAGCGACCGCTCCAAAGCGTGCAACGAATGTTTCGCTCAGCGATCCTTTAATTGCAGAGGCAAAATCCCTCGGAATCAATTTGTCTCAGGCAGCTGAGAGCGGAATTGCTCAAGCAATTAAGGACAAGAAGACCGAACAATGGCTCATCGAAAATAGAGAATCATTGGAAGGTTGGAATGTCTATGTCGAGAAACATGGGCTACCGCTCGCCCGATACCGGCAGTTCTAGTGGCAAAATTTGATGTTTATCGTATCGATGGCGGGAGAGGTTATCTCATCGACATCCAAGCGGATTTGTTAGGCGCCCTCTCGACTCGCGTAGTGGTGCCATTACTGCCAGGAGATGAGGTTCCACCTCCATCGAAACGGCTGAACCCGATCTTTCATATTGGTCCTGATGAAGTCGTTATGGCGACCCAACTCATGGCTGCCGTGCCGAGATCAGCCCTGAAGACAAGCATCGCAAATTTGTCCGAGCACCATGACACAATCGTTGGCGCAATCGATTTCCTGATGCAGGGCTTCTGAAACACAGCTGGGGTCTATCCCTTCACCCACATCGCCTCCGCCCGCGCCTTCAGCGCGTTGGCGGTGTTGTCGAAGGCCGCCTTCACCCAGGGGCCGGCGAAGCGCATGACGTGAGTACCGGTGTCGCCGAAGAAGGCGTTGACGGACTGGTAGGCACAGCGGTCCGGCCCCAGCGGTGTGACCAACTGGTCGCGCCGCGCCGCATAGGGCCAGTCGGCCTGCCAATCGAGCTTCCATGACAGCATATGCTCGCGCTCGTTGGCGCAGACATATTCGGTGTTGATCGAGATGTCCCGGCTCCAGAAATTCGTCAGGTGCATGACGATCGGCGCGCCGATCTCGAGCGTGGATTCCGCCTTGATGCAGAACGGGTTCCACTCGCCGTAGCGCGGCAGGTCGGTCAGGATTTCCCAGACCACGGACGCGGGCGCGTCGATTTCGACCGTGATCGATTGCACCGCGTTCTCCGGATTGTAGCCGGTGATGGGATCAACCGCTTCAGCCATGGCTACCTCCCGAGCGCCGCGGCGATCGCGGGCGATACGGGCACGGGGAATTCCAGCAAATGCTGGCCCATGCCCTTGGCCGCTGCATCCAGGCGCGGCGAGTTGTTGATGCCGCCGGCGAGCGATTCGTTGACCACAAAATTCAGCGCATTGAAGCCCGGCAGGTCGTAACGCAGCACCCGGCTGGCGTCGAACTGGGCATACCAGTCCTTCACCGCCTCCGGCGTCAGCGCGGCGCGGATATAGGGCAGGTATTCGGCCTTGCGCGCAATCACCCCGACGTTGAACAGATCGCCCTTGTCCCCGCTGCGCGCCCAAGCCAACGAAATCAGCGGGACGGCGTGGTCGCCGCCGGCATCTGTCGGTTCTGGCGGTGCGGGTGGCCTCACCAGCATAGGCGTCTGGAAGACGGCGGTGCGGCCGGCCTCGAACGGCACGTCCCGCTCATCCACCTGCACCTGAGCCCGCACCAGCGGCTTGTCGATCAGGAAGGAAAACATCCGTGTCACCGGCCCCGGACCACGGCCGAAGCCGGACAGGCTGCCGATGGTCGAGCCGACCGACATGTTCATCATCGCCGAGAACTGCTCGCGCCAGAACAGGTCGACGGCGCGCTTGTCGTCATGCTCGACCGCGACCTTGCAGATCGCTTCACGCGCCCGTGTGTTGCCGTGGCGGCGGGCGCCGTAGCTGCCCTCCCCGTCCAGCACTTCGACATGGGTCATGCTGAAATCGCCCAGATTGCGGTCACGCAGCATCTCCCGCGTCCGCTCCAGGATCGCCGCCGCCTGGCGTTCGGCCTTGGCCGGCGCGTCGATGCCGACGATCGGCATCAGCGAGGTGGCGCGCCAGCCATCCTCATAGGTGACGCAGACCTTGTAGGTGGCAGTCGGCGCATAGCCCGTCACGTTGGTGACCAGAACCCGGTCGGGGCCGATCTGCTCGAGCTTCGCCGTGCTGAAATCGCAGACGACATCGGGCACGATATAGGCCTGCGGATCGCTGACCTCGTAGAGCAGCTGCTCGGCCACCGTGCCGACCGAACAGAGCCCGCCCGAGCCTTCCGGCTTGGTCATCACGAAGCTGCCGTCGGCCCGGCACTCGCCGACCGGATAGCCGGCATGGGCCCAGTCGGGCACGTCCTGCCAGTCGGTGAAGGTGCCGCCGGTCGATTGCGCGCCGCATTCCAGCAGATGGCCGGCGGCGGTGCCGGCCGCCAGCAGCTGGTAATCGGTCGGCTTCCAGCCGAATTCATGGATCAGCGGCCCCAGGATCAGCGCACTGTCCACAACCCGCCCGGTGACGACGATATCCGCCCCCTCGGCCAGCGCCGCCGCAATAGGGAAGCCGCCGAGATAGGCATTGATGCTGAGCACGGTTTCCGGGAAGCCGACGCCGGAGAACATGTCGCGATAGTTCTGGGCCCGCAGCTCATCCACCCGGTCGCGCAGGTCGTCGCCGTCGACGACGCCGATCTTGAGGCTGATGCCCTGCTCCTCTGCCCGCTTGGCCAGCGCCTTGGCCAGCCCGCGCGGGTTGAGCGCGCCGGCATTGGCGATGAACTTCACGCCCTTCGCCTTGATGTCCGCCATGTAGGGGGCGACATGGACGTCGATGAAATCGGTCATATAGCCTGAATTCGGGTCCATCTGCTGCAACTTGGCGAACAGGCCCATCGCCCCCTCGCCCAAATAGTCGAAGATCAGATAGTTCATGCCCGGCACGCCGAGCAGCTGAGGCACCGCGATGGCGCTGTCGATGGAGGCCCCGGCCGCGCCGCCGATCTTGACGATTTTCCCGGTCATCGAACTCGCCTTCCCCGTTTCCCCGCGGGCAAAATCCAGAACAAGATTTTTATTCACAGATTTACCCAGATTTACACAGATTAACGCAGATGTTTTCGCGGCGCGGCTTGGGCTGGATTTAATCCGCGTAAATCTGTGTCCATCTGTGGATAAAATCTTATGCGGCTTTCGCCGCTCCCCCCAGCTTCGCCGCCACAGCCTCGGGCACCGGCACCTGGAATTCCAGCAGCTGTTGAGCCATGCCCTTGGCGCCGGAATCGAGCCGCGGCGACTTGTTGATGCCGCCGGCCATCGAGCCATCGACGACGAAGTTCAGGGCGTGGATGCCGGGCACCTCGTAACGGTCGACCTTGCCGGTTTTTTCATCGAGGAAATGCCGGTACCAGTCTGCAATCGCTTTCGGCGTCATGGCTTCACGGATATAGCCAAGATATTCGGGGTTGCGAGCGATCACGGCGACGTTGAACAGGTCGCCTTTCTCACCGCTGCGGGCCCAGGCCAGCGATACTAGCGGGACCGACGCGGTCTTCGACTCCGGGGAATTCGCCGGCACCGGCGGGCGGACGGTGGCCTTGGCATCGTAGCCGCCATTGGTCGGCACCTTCACGACCTTGGTCTCGCCCTTCACCGTGACCTTGGCCTCGGCTTCGGTCTTGTCGATCAGGAAGGAGAAATGCTGGGTTATCGGCATCGGCATGCCGCCGAAGCCGATCGTGGTGCCCACCGACATGTTCATGATGGCGGAGTTCTGCTCGCGCCAGAACAGGTCGGCGGCGCGCTTGTCGTCATGCTCGACGACGATCTTGAGGATGACCTCGCGGTTGCCGCGATTTTCGTGCGCCCGCGCGCCATAGCCGGCTTCGCTGCCCAGCAGCTCGGTATGGGTCAGGCGCCAGTCGGCCATGTTGCGGTCGCGCAGCATCTCCCGCGTCCGCTGCAGGATGGCAGCCCCCTGGCGCTCGGCCCGCTTGACCGCATCGACGCCGATGATCGGCTGCATCGCCACCTGCCGCCAGCCATCATCGTAGGTGACGCTGACCTTGTAGGTGGGGGTCGGTGCATAACCGGTCGCGCCGGAGACGCGGACACGGTTCGGCCCGTCGGCCTCGACCTTACAAGTGGTGAAATCGACCACGACGTCGGGCACGATATAGGCCTGCGGGTCCGAGATTTCGTACATCAGCTGCTCGGCGACGGTGCCGACCGAGACCAGCCCGCCCGTTCCGTCCGGCTTGGTGATGACGCAGCTGCCGTCCGCCCGGCATTCGCCCACCGGATAGCCTGCATGGGCCCAGTCCGGCACATCGGCCCAATCGGTAAAGGTACCACCCGAAACCTGGGCGCCGCATTCCAGCAGATGCCCGGCAACTGTCCCGGCCGCCAACAGATCGAAGTCGCCGTGCGACCAGCCGAACTCATGGATCAGCGGCCCCAGGATCAACGCGCTGTCCACCACCCGGCCGGTGATCACGATGTCGGCGCCCCGCGCCAGCGCGTCGGCGATCGGGAAGCCGCCGAAATAGGCATTGGCGGTGAGCACCTTCTCCGGGAAGGCCGCACCGGTGAACATTTCGGTGATGCCGCGCTTCTTGAGCTCGTCCAGCCGCGGCCGCAGGTCGTCGCCATCGACCACGCCGATGGTGACCTCGACGCCCATCTCGTCGGCTCGTTTCTTCAGCGCCTCGGCCAGCCCGTGCGGGTTGAGGCCGCCGGCATTGGCGACGACCTTGACCCTCTTCTGCTTCATCTCGCGCAGATACGGCCCGACATGGACATCGACGAAATCGGACAGATATCCGCCCGCCGGGTTCATCGCCTGCAGCCGCCCGAACACGCCCATCGATCCTTCGGCCAGATAGTCGAAGATCAGATAGTTCATTCCCGGCACGGTCAGCAGTTGCGGCACCGCCATGGCGCTGTCGACGAACGCGCCGGACGCCCCGCCGATACGGACGATCTTGTCGGTCATTTTTGATCCCTAATTAAGGTCGACCTTATAAAGCTCGGCGCAATTGTCGAACAGAATCCGGCGCTTGATGGCGTCGGACTTGTCGCCGATGCCGGCTTCGATGGTTTCGTCGATATTGCCGTAGAGGCAGGTGACGTGCGGGAAGTCGGTTTCGAACATGATCTTGTCGATGCCGACCTTGTCGAGCAGCTCGTTCGTGACGCCCTTTTCGAACCAATAGCAGCCATAAACCTGGCGGTGGAAATACTCGCTCGGCATCATCTTGAATTCGGGCCGGCTGCCGGCGACGTCGGCCGCCTTGAAGTGATAGTCGGTCGATTCCAGCAGGAAGGGGATCCAGCCGATGCCGCTCTCGACCGACACGAATTTCAGCCTCGGATAACGCGGCAGGATGCCGGACAGAAGCAGGTCGCCCAACTGCATCGCGTTGGTCAGCAGCAGATTGGTGGTGGTGCGGGCATAGGTTGCGGCCCAGCCGTCGGCCTTCAGCCGCTTCTCGGTGTAATTGTCCTTGGATTCCTCCAGAAAGTCGCCGCTGCCGATATGGAAGCTGATCGGCAGGTCGTGATCCTGCGCCACCTGCCACAGCGGATCCCAATGCGGGTCGGCGAGCACCGGCAGGCCGTAATCCTGCGGCGCGGCGGTGAAGAGGATGCCCTTGTGGCCCATCTTGGCCGCGCGTTCGATCTCCTTCACCGACTGCTCGACGCTCCAGAACGGCAGCGCGATCATGGTGACGAAGCGGCGCGGATCGGGCGAGGCCCAGTCGCGCTGGAAATCGTTATAGGCCTGGACGCAGGTGAGCATCAGCTCGCTGTCGCCCATCTTGAAGAACTGCTGGTTCCCGAAACCGCCGACATTGGGATAGACCACCTGCGCCCAGCAGCCGATCGAATCCATGTATTTGAGCCGCGCCGACGCGTCGTATGAGGCCGGATGCGCCTCTTCATAGGTCGGCGGATGGCTCGGAAACGGGATCGGCCAGCCGGCATTGGCGCTGCCCCCGACATCCATCATCTTCACGTCGCCCAGGAACCAGGCCTGGGTCTTCCCGTCCTCGAGCACGCGGACGTGGGGAACCTTGTCCTTCATCCGCGCCGGAACACGGGCGGTCCACACGTCGGCGGGTTCGGTAAGGTGGGTGTCGCTGTCGATGAAGCGGTATCCTGCGGCGGTGCTCATTGGTTTTCCTCGGTTCGGTTTTCTTAATTCGTCATTCCCGCGAAGGCGGGAATCCAGCCCTAGAGCCGCGTCCGCGGCGACATGAGTCTTCTACGGGCGGACGCCCGTAGCCTGGATTCCCGCCTTCGCGGGAATGACGAAGAACTGCGTCAAACGTGCTGCTGCCCCCGCACCAGCCTGCCCGGCAGCTCGCCGGTCGGCTGGCCGTTGCGGTAGACGACCTTGCCGCTGACGATCATCGCGGCGTAGCCCTGGGCGGTCTGGTCCAGGCGGCGGCCGCCCGCGGGCAGGTCGTAGATCACCTTGGGCTGGTCGAGCGCCACCTTGTCATAGTCGATGATGTTGATGTCGGCCTTGTAGCCGGGGGCCAGGATGCCGCGGTCGTTGAGGCCCACGGCGCGCGCCGGATCGGCTGAGAGCGACTTCACCGCCCATTCCACCGGCAGCTTCCCCTCCGCCCGGTCGCGCGTCCAGTGCGAGAGCATGAAGGTGGGATAGGACGCATCGCAGATCATGCCGTAATGCGCGCCGCCGTCGCCCAGCCCCAGCACCGTGTCCTTGTGCTGGATCATCTCGCGCACGGAATCGAGCCGGGCGTTATGGAAGTTGCCGAGGGCGGTGTAGAACATCGCGTTGCCGTCATCCTCCAGCAGCTTGTCGTAGATAAATTCCTCCGGCCGTATCCCCAGCCGGCGCGCCTGGGCGCTGACGCTGTCCTCGGACGAGGGCTCATAGTTCGGCGGGTCGGCGAGCGGGAACATCCAGTCGAAGGTGCGTGACATCATCGCCAGCGCCGACGGGCCCTCGCTCAGCTCCTCGGTCAGGAGCTTGGCCCGAACCTCGGGCTTGCGCAGCTCTTTCACCTTCTCCGCCAACGGCAGATGCGCCATCGCCTTATAGGTCGGGCACAGGCAGAACGGGTTGATCGACAGGTTGAAGCCCTGGACCAGCCCGATCGGACGCGGGAACACCTGGGCGGTGATATGCACGCCGGCATCGTTCGCCGCCTCGACCTTCTTCAGCCCCTCGCGCCAGCCCTCGGGCCCGCTGTTGCCCGAGCCCATGGTGAAGGTCGCCGGGCGGCCCGACTGCTCGGCCAGGCGCCGCAGCAGGCCGATGCCGTCGTAATGCTCGTCCGGGAAATCCATCACCATCTGGATGATGCCCTTGCCGGCGTCCTTGAGCCCGGCGGCGATGGCCTCCAGCTCGCCCTCGGCGGTCTTGAAGCTGGGGATGGCGACGCCGTCGGCGGTGCGATGGATATGCAGGCGGGAGGTGGCGAAGCCGAGCGCCCCAGCCTCGACAGCCTCGGCCGTCAGCTGCCGCATGCGCTCAAGATCCGCCGGCGTCGCCGGCTCCCGGTTGGCGCCGCGATCACCCATCGCATAGACGCGCAGCGGTGAGTGCGGCAGGTAGGCGGCGGTGTCGATGTCGCGCGGCTT
Source organism: Alphaproteobacteria bacterium (assembly GCA_036271255.1). Taxonomy (GTDB): domain Bacteria; phylum Pseudomonadota; class Alphaproteobacteria; order BOG-932; family Roseiterribacteraceae; genus BOG-932. The sequence goes on along the minus strand of DATBAZ010000226.1, from coordinate 839 downwards.
GGAATCGAGCGCGTCGAGATATTCCGGAAACGTCTCCCAGTTCCAGTCCAGCCCGGCCGACATGACCGCGCCCGGAATATCCTCGACGCCTTCCATGACATTGATCAGAAGCTCGTGGTCGCCCTTGCGGCAGGGCGCGAAGCCGACGCCGCAATTGCCCATCACCACGGTGGTGACGCCATGCGCGGAGGACGGGTTCATGCGCTGCGACCAGATCGCCTGGCCGTCATAGTGCGTGTGGATATCGACGAAGCCCGGCGTCACCAGCTTGCCGGTGGCGTCGATCTCTTCCCTGCCCGATCCGGCGGCGATCTTGCCGATCTCGGCGATGCGGCCGTCCTTTATGGCGACATCCGCCACCACAGGCTCCCGCCCGGTCCCGTCGACGACGGTGCCGTTCCGAATCACGCAATCGAATTCCGCGGCCATCTGATGCCTCCCCAACACACACCGATTGTCCGGCAAGTTGGGTCAAGCATAGCACCGCCAGGGTGAACGACGGAAGACCGTTCGGACGGGGTGTTTCGAAATGTGAAGGGGTTGGCGGGATCCGGAATACAGTTATGCGGCGAAAGACGAACCCGTTTTCCTGTCCGCTTGGCTGCATGATGTCCGCTTTGCCGTCATCTTAACCCTCACGGCCAGGGCGCGGTACTGACTACAATCCCCACGAGAACCGGGGCACGGAGGTGCAATCGTGCCCGGCTTCAAGAGGGTTTGAGATGACCACGGGATTCTTCATCGGACTGGCCGCCATATTCGTGTTCGACACGATCCTGGGCGGGGTGCTGGGCTGGATGGCGCGCAGCGAGAAATACAAGCAATACCGCATCCATATC
>DATBAZ010000225.1:0-2764 GCA_036271255.1 Alphaproteobacteria bacterium | reverse complement strand
CCTGGGCCCACCGACGACAGACAGAAGGGGGGTCTCGTGCGGCGGCAGGCGAGACGCGTCGCCGGGTTGTAGGATCGGGTTTTCGAGACTGCGGCGGCCAAAGCTCATCGACTAACCTTTCTTGGCCGCGGCTCCTTTCTTGGCGCCGATGGCCAACAGACGTGACAGCAGCCCGCCTTGGGCTGCTTTCGACTCGCCGTCTACCTGCGTCTCCAACTCTCGCAGCGCCACCGTGGCAGGGCTGGTCGGAGCGGACGCCGGCACCGGTTTGCCGGAGTTCAGGGCCTGCGGAACGGCGACCGAATCCTCGGGGATCACGCTCGCCATCGTCAGGCCCAGAGCCTTCTCTATCTCACCGCGTGTTAAATCTCCCTTACGGCCTGTGCCGGTCCGGTTGCCGACGACGAGCCGCCGGGCGCCCGGCGTCAGCTTTTGGGCAAGGGCGATCAGCCGGCCGGTATCGCGGACGCCGGCGATCGAGAAATCGGTGACGATGACGATGATGCTGGACTGGGAAAGCACCTGCCTGAGGATCGCCCCATCCGATCGCGGAACGTCCAGGATGACGCGCTGGAAGCCCTGGCGCAGGCCCTTGGCAAGCTTCTCGATCCCATCGGGCTGGATCGTCGGGCTGCTGTCCAGCGCCTGCTCGGACGACAGCAGGTGCAGATGCTCGCCAACCCGCGCGGCGGCCACCGCCAGCAGCATGGCGTCGATGCGGTCGGGATTGGCGAGCGCCTCGCTGAGGCCGTGGCCGGATTCGACGTCCAGCGCCAGGCTGGCAGCGCCGCAGGAGAGGTCGAGATCGACCAGCACCGTCTTGCGCCGGGTCTTCTCGGTGGCGAGCCAGGCCAGCGACACTGCCACCATCGTCGCGCCGACGCCGCCGCGGGCGCCGATCACGGCGATCGTCTCACAGTCGACCTTTTGCGCGGCCGGAGCGGGAGCCGCCTCGGCCGGCGCGGCCATGGGCGTCGCCAACGCCGCGCGCAGCGCCTCGGCGCCCAGCGGTTTCACCAGATATTCGGCGACGCCGGCCCCGCGCAGCGCGCGATAGAGATGAATATCGTTGACCTCGCCGACCGCGATGACCCGCGTATTGGGCAGACAGGTTTCGGCAAAACGGTCCAAAGCTTTGAGCGGCTCCGCTATGTCGGACAGATCGACGATCACCGTCTTCGACGACGGGTCATGGACCATGTACCCGGTCGCTTCCTCGATCCCGCCCTTTGAGATCGTCGCGGCGCCCGCTTCGAGCACCTCGGTGAGGACGGCGCGTGACGCCTCATCACGCACGAAGGCAATTGTCGGTGGTGAACGCATGAAGCCCGCCTGCGCATCCCCGCCTAGACGGGAAATCGCATTCACTGGCCGCTCCCGCCGGAACCGCCGCCACCGCTGCTGCCACCGCCGGAACTGGAACCGCTGGCGCCGCTGAGACCGCCGCTGCTGTAGCCGCTATTGGCCCCGATGGTCTTGGACAGGTTTCCGGACCGATAGAGCTCGACGCCTTTCGCCAGAACAAAGCCGTCGCCAGCGCCGCCCGCCTTGGGCTTAACCAGGTCGGCCGGATTGACGATCATCGCGGCCAGGTTGGATTCGGTGGCGCAGCCGTAATTGCTGGATGTCAGGTTATTGGGCTCATCCGCCTCGGGCTTGCTCCAATCCGGACAGGCGGGTGCGGTCGCCACGGCACGATCGGCATGGACGCGCACCGATTCGGCCGTCAGCTTTCTGTCCGTGCCCGATACTGCGTCGATCCTGAGCTGTCTGAGCTCGCTGATCACGGCCGCCTGACGCGTAGCCGTCAGTGACGATCTGCCGGAGCCTTCGACGGTGACGGCATCTCCCTCACCGATCCCGCTGGCGCTTAGAAAATTCATGAGCTCCGTTGTCTGGGCCGGCGTCAGCGCCTTGGCGCCGCGGGCGAAATAGAGATCATGATCGAAAGATGCGAGCTGGACCTGAATACGCTTTGGCGGCGGCTGCACGGAAATCGGGGCCGGAGTGGTCAGCGCGCGATTGTTTTCGGCGCACCCCGCGATCAGCAGGACGCCGGCGACGACGGCAAGACGCGCGATGGCCGACCGGCTCCGTAGCGGCATGCCATCCCTCAATTCAGCACGAAGCCGGCTGGGCCGACGAGGCCGTTGCTGTTTACCCTGGCAGGCGGCGCGGCAGCCGGCGATGTCGCGGCGGGCGCGAAGGCCGATGACGGGAGGGCCGCAGGGTCGACAGGCGCCGGAAGCAGGCTGTTGGCCGCCTGGATCTGCCGCGTGGTGCGGCCGGTCTGATAGAGGTCCCTGTCGGTCGGCAAGGCCAGGCCGTCCAGCGGCGTTGCCAGCGGGGTGGAGGACGGACGCACGAGATAGGGCGTCACGATGATGACCAGTTCGCTTTCATTGTGCTGGAACTGGGTCGAGCGGAAGAGCGGACCCAGAACCGGCAGGTCGCCCAGCCCGGGCACCTTGCTGATCGTGTCCGAATTATTGTTCTGCAGCAGGCCGCCGATGGCGAAGCTCTGGCCGGAATTGAGCTCGATCGAGGTTTCCGCGCGCCGGGTGGTGACGCCCGGGATGCTGGTGCCGCTGATCTCCACGGCACCGGTATTGCTGAGCTCGCTCACCTCAGGCCGCACGCGCATGCTGATGCGGCCATCCCCCAGCACCACCGGCGTGAAGGCCAGCGACACGCCGTACTGCTTGAACTCGACCGTGGTCTGGCCGATCGAGCCGCTGGGAATGACGATCGGAAATTCCCCGCC
>DATBAZ010000224.1:0-2711 GCA_036271255.1 Alphaproteobacteria bacterium | reverse complement strand
GGCGTTATTGACCGAGGCGGTCGCGTAGTGGAACGGCGCGTCCGGACTGTGCTGGACATACAGGTAAAGCGGAATACCAAGATAGGCGGCTGACCCGGGATCGAAAATTCCGCCCTGGCCGATCGACACGAGCTGACCCTGCTGTGGGATGTCGTGGCGGTAATACATGTCGAACGTATAGTCGGCCGTCAGGTCGTCGGTGATGTCCAGACGCGCGGCGATCCGGGCCGCCTTGTTCTCGGTGGCGTTATATTCGCTGACGGTCGCCGGCGTCGTGATCGCGGCAGGCAGATGGAACGGGTCGGGCGCGAACTGCTGGAAGCCGCCACGCGATTCGATCAGCCCGGTGACCTTGACTTTCAGCTTGCCGAATTCCGGCAGGTTGACGCTGAGCCGCCCTTTTTCCAGGTCGTAATTGCCGAAGGTGGCCTGGATGTCGCCGCCGAAGACGCCGGTCGGCTTCTGTGTCACGAAATTGACCGCGCCTGGCAGCGTGTTGCGGCCGTAGAGCGTGCCCTGCGGGCCGCGCAGGATCTCGATATGGTCGATATCGACCAGGTCGAAGACGTTGCCCTGCGCCTTGTCGATATAGACGCCGTCGACATACATGCCCACCGCCGGCTCCCAATAGGGCGCCGGATTGATGGTGACGCCGCCGCGGATGGCGACGGTGGTCTCATTGTCGAAGCTGGGCGACTGGACGAAGGTGACGTTGGGCGCGAACCCGGCGATGTCGTTGATATTGCTGATGCCGCGCGCCTGGATCGCGGCGGCAGTCAGTGCTGTCACCGCGATCGGCACGTTGTGCAGCTTTTCCTCGCGCCGCTGCGCCGTCACCACGATCTCTTCGAGGCCGCCGGCCTGGGCGGTCGTGGCGGCAGGCGCCTGGGCGAATGCGGATATCGGGAACAAGGCCAGCAATGCGGCGGCGGCCGAAGCCGTGCCAAAGAACAAATGAGCGCGTGACATGACGATCCTCCCTTTGCGGTTCCAGTTCTGGTTTTCTTGAAAACCCGTCCGTGCGAACCGCGGGCGGGTCTGGCAGGCTGAACCGGTCAGCTCAGCCCGAAAAAGCGAACGGCATTGTCGCGGACGATCGGCCGGCGCTGGTCGTCGGTGAGGCCGGCGAATTGCCGATCCATCACCGCGCGCGAGTCCGGCCAGGTCGTCTCGGAATGAGGGTAATCGGTCGACCACATGATGTTGCGCCCGCCGGGCAGGTCGCGATTCCTGATGCCGACCGGGTCACGGATGAACGACCCGTAGATGTTCTGGTCCATGTAAAAGCTCGGCTCGCGCTTGAGCTCGAGTTGCAGCCAGTGGCGCTGGTTGAGGTAGATGCTGTCCATGTACTCGGCCATCCACGACATCCAGCCGACGCCGCTTTCGATCGATGCGAAGCGCAGCGCCGGGAAGCGGTCGAACACGCCGCCGAAGATCATGATCGAGATCGGCTCGGCCATGCAGACCTTGGACATCACCAGGTTGGGCAGGAAACGGGTCATCTGCGGGCGGGCGACGCGGGCGCCCAGATGGATGGTGATGGGCATGTCGAGATCGACGCAGGTCTTCCAGAAGCGGTCGAACTCGGGATTGTCATATTGCAGTTCCCCGTCCGGATCGCCAGTCAGCGCCAGAACCTGGGCGGCAAAGCCGCCGCCCGCCGTGCCCTTCTTGGATTGCGGGAAGGCCGGGATATTGACCGCCTTGTGTCCCAGGCGCGCCGCCTCCTTCAGCATCACGATCGACTGGTCGATATCCTGCATCGGCAGGTAGGCGACGCCGACAAGCAGCTTGGGATCGTGGCCGCAGAAATCGGCCAGCCAACGGTTATAGGCGCCGAAGCTGGCGAGATAGAGGTCGTTGTCGGCGGTTCCGAGCGGGCCGCCGCCGAACAGGGCGGCGCGGCTCACGCCATCGCGCGCCATGTCGTCGAGACGGGCCGCCGGCTCCCAGCTGCCGCTCTGTATGTCCGAGCGGCGGCCGACCGGCCGGAAATTGCGCCCCTGCCCGGTGACCGACGACATGATGTTGAGCGGCTTGCGGGAGCCTTCGAACACGACCCAGTCATGGGTCTCATCCGGGCCGCCCTCTTCGATCTTAGGCCCGCGGTCGGCAAGATCCTTGGGAAGATAGTCGTCCCAGAAGGTCGGCGGCGGATTCACGTGCGCGTCGGCATCGATCAGCTCGAGAGTCTGGCCAGCCAAAATCATCCTCCCTTCAAGGCAGCCTGAATCGCGTTCCATCACGACGGAGGCTGCCATTCTTTTCCGAGAATCTGGAAAATCTGTCAACAATTGGGAAAGTTCTTCTAAATATCGAACGAGTCGGCGCCATACTGGCGCCTGCCGGTCACCGCTGGTATGGAGTCCGGCGTGACCGAGAGCCCCGCCTCATGACGAAAACTTCCCCTCCCGTGGCCCGGGTGGTCGGCGTCCTGAATTTCCTGGCCGGTCATCCGGAACAAGCCTTCACGGCCACGGAAATCTCCAAATCGCTGAGGATCAGCAACGCCACCTGCCATAACCTGCTCGGCGCGCTGGTTCAGTCCGGCTACGTCTTTCGTACCGCCGGCAAAACCTATGTGCTGGGCCCGGCGCTCGCCAATGTGGCGCAGGCGGCGCTGACGCCGGAACTGGTGATGAACGTCGCCCGGCCGGAGATGCGGCTGCTGGCGGATGAATTCGACGTCGTGTGCTCGGCCTTCTATC
>DATBAZ010000223.1:0-18295 GCA_036271255.1 Alphaproteobacteria bacterium | reverse complement strand
CCGATTCCGTGATGGTCGGTCGCGAACCAAAGATCTCCGTCCGGGCCCGTCTTGATGTCAGCGGATTGGAGCGGCTTGAACGGAGTCTGATACTCGGTAATGCGGCCCGCCGGCGTAATTTTGCCGACTTTCGCTGTATTGAACTCGGTGAACCAGACATTGCCGTCAGGCCCGCTGGTGACAGCCTCAACACCCGCATTTGCTGTCGGCAAGGGATAAGTGGTTGCAACACCAGCCGGAGTCATTTTCACGATCGGGCTCGTCTTGAGCTGTTCCTCCGAGAACCAAAGACTACCGCCGCTGGTCGTAATCCGGAGAATGCCGCTGTCGGGTGAAGCGGCAGTGATCGGCTTGCTGAAGATTGCGATCGTACTGTCTTTGACCGTGTAGGTGGACTTCGTCCACTGCACAGCACCGGCGGCGGATGCCGGCGACGTCAGACCGAGATTTGCGGCGACACCCAGGGTTAAAGTCCAGACGGCCGGTCGAAAGCTCGAACCCACAAAGTGACGGATAGCACGCGTCATGATCGACTCCACCGAGAACGTTCCGTTACACGTCGAGTGCAAGCCGATCGAAACGCGCTCGGGCGAACCGCACTCCTCGCCCGAATATATGACGTTGGCCAGCCGCCGCGGACGGCGCTTGAGGAGTACCTCCGCCTAGCTCAAACTAACCCCAATCAGTCGCCCTACCCCGAAGGTGATCGCTGCTGCCGCGTATCCGATCAGTAGCTGTCTTACCGCCGAGAAGATCAACTTCCGCCCCGTGAACAGCGAGGTAACGCCTCCTATCGTCATCAGCGCCACCCCACTCAAAGCCACGCTGATCCCAACCGCCAAGTCCCCGCTGGTGAACATGAAGGCGACCACCGGGAAGATCGCGCCGGTGGAGAACAGGAAGAAGGATGAGGCCGCGGCGGCCCACGCCGACCCGCCGAGCTCTTCCGGGTCGATGCCCAGCTCTTCGCGGACCAGCGTGTCGAGGGCCGCGCCACGGTTGGTAAAAATCTTATCGGCCAGTGACTTGGCCTGGGCCTCGGTCAGGCCCTTGGCCTGGTAGATCAGGACCAGCTCTTCCTTCTCCAGCTCGGGCGCCTGTTTCAGCTCAGCGCATTCCTGGTCGATCTGCTTCTGCGCCATCTCCCGGGCACTGTTGACCGACAGCCATTCGCCCATCGCCATCGAGCAGGCGCCAGCGACCAGACCGGCCAGGCCCGTCAGCAGGATGGTCCGCCCGTCCGCCGCCGCGCCGGCAACGCCCATGACGAGACTGAGGTTGGAGCACAACCCGTCATTGGCGCCCAGCACCGCGGCGCGCAGCGCATTGCCGCCGCCCCCGCCATGGCGGCCTTCGAGCTGGGCCAACGCGCTGCCGGGCAAACCGCCGGCGCGCCGGGCCGCGGCCTGGACGATGCGGGCATGGCCGCGCTCGTCGGTCGGCAGGCCGGCTGCTGCCGCGTCGGATTGATTGTCGTATTGAACGCTGTCATGCGCCTCGTTCCGCGCCACCAGCGGCAGGACCAGGGCGGTGCCGAAGGTGCGGGCGAACCAGGCAAGCGAGCGGGTGCCGAGGCTTGGATTGACCGGCGCCGGCCGCTGTCCCCGCCGCTCCAGCTCCTTCGACCAGAACTCGGCATGGGCGCGCTCGATCGCCGCCAGCCTGCGATAGACCTCGCCGAGCTTGGGATCGGTCTCGGCATCGGCCAGCGCGTCATATAGAACGGCGCCGTCGACCTCGCCCTGGAAATTGTCCTTCAGCCTGATGACGTCGTCTTGGGGCATGGCGCCTTCTCCTTTGTTGCCCGTCCGGCTACGGACCGTCACTGCACGGCGCGAAGTTCCGGCATGTCCCCCGCCATCTCGGTGCCGTCCGGCTCGATCACGCTGATCCGGGTCAAATCGGCCAGGGTGCGTCCGTCAGCCTCGACCGCCACCGCGTCGGCGTACTTCATCCCGAAGCGCACCTGATGAGCCTTGTAGTCCCTGATGTCGTGCACAGTCGCGCTGATCCCGGGATCCTGCGCCTCCACCGACAGGAACAGGCGTATGTCGCCATCCACCAGGCTCTGCGACGTATGACCGAAAAGCGGGCTGTCCTCGTCGATCGGGTGCATCAAGGTCAGGGTGAGCGCGAACATCGGCACGCCGGAGCGCACCAGCTTGAGGTCATTGAGCCGCCGCATCTTGTGGCCTTCGCTGCTGTGCTCGCGCAGCAGCGCGGTCAAAGTGACCTTGAGGTCGGTCAGCATGCTCATGCGGCCGTTGCCGATCCGCACCATCAGCGTCGGCCTGCCGTTATAGGGCGTGATCACTGCCTCATCGGCAAATAGTATCTTCGCGCGCGGCCGGGAGAAGCGGACGAAGATGAGGCCGGTGGTAATAGCAGTGAAGGCCATGCCGGACATGATCTCGGCCACCGAGACGAAATGGCTGTAGTTGGTGGCGGGGTACATCTGGCCGTAGCCGACGGTGGCCAACGTTTCCATGCTGAAGAAGAACGCGTCCAGGACCGACCCCGGCCGAGCATTGCCGATCGAGCCGGGCACGGCGGCATAGAGCGTCGCGAACAGGATGTTGATCGCGACATAGAGCGTCAGCACAGCCAGCGCGAAGACGGGCCAGGTCGCGCTCAGCGCCAGGTGATAGGGATCGCGCAGGTCGAAGCGCGATACGCCGATCTTGGTGACATCGAGCGGCCCGATACGGCCGACGCTGCGGTGGAGGGCACGCTGCCGGCGACTCATTTCGCGCCTTTATGGATAGGATCCACCCAGAGAACGCTCTCCGGCTTCTCCACCGGCTCGATATCGAGATTCACCACCACCGCCTCGTTGTCGCTGCGCACCAGCACGCATTCCAGGGTCTCGTCGGTCGAGGCGTTGATCTCCTGATGCGGTACATAGGGCGGCACGAAGATGAAATCGCCCGGCCCAGCCTCGGCGGTATATTCCAGATGCTCGCCCCAGCGCATCCGCGCCCGGCCTTTCAGCACATAGATGACGCTCTCCAGCGCACCATGGTGGTGCGCGCCGGTCTTGGCATTGGCATGGATTTTCACCGTGCCGGCCCAAATCTTCTGCGCCCCGGCCCGCGCGAAATTGATCGCCGCCGCCCTTTCCATTCCCGGTGTCTGCGGCGTGTTCCCATCGAGCGACGACCCCGGTATCACCTTGACGCCGTTCGTCTTCCAATCGATCGGATGGTGGTGGTCGGTCATCGCATGAGCCCTGTTTGGTGGCCGGCGATGGTAGCACCGTGGATGGGGTTGTCACGACATCCCTCGCCCGTTCGCGGGCGAGGGAGCCGTAAGGACGTCTACTTCAGATAGGTGATGTCGCTATAGGTGCCGTCGTCGAGGAAGGTGCGGAACTTGCTGCGGTCCTCGCCCATCTTATCCTCGTCGGTCTTGGTGATCGTCTTGCGGAACTCATCCTGCTCCTTGAGATCGCGGTCCTTGTTCGGGATCAGCGCGTTCCAGTCCTTGTATTTGGTGAGGAAGACGATGGTGGCGCCGGCGGCGTTCGGGCTGGTGTTGACGAGAATGTGGTAATCGAGCACCTCGCCGTTCTTCTTCTGCCGCTCGAGCTGATCGGCATAGCTCTTCTTCAGGCCGACGATATAGTCGTCGAGCTTGCCGGGCGCGACCTTCACGGTCGTGACCGTCCACGGCTCCTTGGTCGGCGCATAGTCGACCCACTCGTCCGCGAAAGCGAGCGGAGCGGCGGTGAGCGCCGCGGTCAGAGCCAATGTCGGAATCAGGGTCTTCATTGTTTTTCTCCGTGTGACTGGGGTTCACACCCGCTTGCGCGAGCCCTGGAACCCTAGGTCCGGCAAAAACAAATAGGGATTGTACATTTTTGACCGTGCGGCCCACCCGCCTGCGGCACATGCAGCCCTGATCTTCGCGCGCGGCCTAGACTCCAAGGGTGTGCGACACTAGCTTTCGCTTGTGCGGAAAACCGCGCGATTCCCGAGTCACCGAAGCCCGGAATATCACCGCAGATGCAGTCCGCGATCATCGTCTTTCCCGGATCGAACCGCGAGCGTGACGCCGCCGTCGCGCTGAAGCGGGCGACCGGCCGCGAGCCGCTCCATGTCTGGCACCGCGAAACCGATTTCCCCGATGTCGACCTGATCCTGTTGCCCGGCGGCTTCTCGTACGGCGACTATCTGCGCTGTGGCGCGATGGCGGCCCAGTCGCCGATCATGCGCGAGGTCAAGGCGCGTGCCGCCAAGGGCGTGCCGATCCTGGGCATCTGCAACGGCTTCCAGATCCTGGTCGAGACCGGCCTGCTGCCCGGCGCGCTGCTGCGTAATGCCAGCCTGAAATTCATCTGCCGCCGCGTCGACCTGAAGGTTGAGAAGACCGACACGATCTTTACCGCCAAGTACAAGCAGGGTGACATCATCCGCGTGCCCGTGGCGCATGGCGACGGCAACTACGTCGCCGATGCCGAGACCTTGAAGCGGGTCGAGGGCAACGGCCAGGTGGCCTTCCGCTATGTCGGCGAGGTCAACGGGTCGGCCAATGACATCGCCGGCATCACCGACGAGACCGGCCGCATATTGGGGCTGATGCCCCACCCGGAGGATGCGACCGACGCCAGCCATGGCGGCATCGACGGCGTGAAGCTGTTCGCCGGCCTGGCGGAGGCCCTCGCGGCATGAATAACCAGGGCAGCATGAACGCGCACGATCCCAAGGCAGTCGCGCTGGCCAAGGAACACGGCCTCTCCCCCGCCGAATACCAGCACATGCTGGACATCGTCGGCCGCGAGCCGACCTTGACCGAAATCGGCATCTTCGGCGCGATGTGGTCGGAGCATTGCTCCTACAAATCGTCCAAGAACTGGCTGAGGAAGCTGCCGACCACAGGTGCCCGCGTCATCTGCGGTCCGGGCGAGAATGCCGGCGTGGTCGATATCGGCGAGGGCCAGGCGCTGGTCTTCAAGATGGAGAGCCACAACCATCCGTCCTATATCGAGCCCTACCAGGGCGCGGCGACCGGCGTGGGCGGCATCATGCGCGACGTCTTTACCATGGGTGCGCGCCCGATCGCCAACATGAACGCGCTGCGCTTCGGCGACCCCAGCCACCCCAAGACCCGCCATCTGGTGGCGGGCGTTGTCGCCGGCATCGGCGATTACGGCAACTGCATGGGCGTGCCGACTGTGGGCGGGGAGACCAATTTCCACTCCGCTTATAACGGCAACATCCTGGTCAATGCGATGACCGTCGGCCTGGCCGACGCCAACAAGATCTTCTATTCGGCCGCCGCCGGCATCGGCAACCCGGTCGTCTATGTCGGCTCCAAGACCGGCCGCGACGGCATCAAAGGCGCGGTCATGGCCTCCGACGTCTTCACCGAGGATAGCCAGGCCAAGCGCCCGACGGTGCAGGTCGGCGACCCCTTTGCCGAAAAGCTACTGCTGGAGGCCTGCCTGGAGCTGATGGAGACCGATTCCATCGTCGCCATTCAGGACATGGGCGCCGCCGGCATGACCTCGTCATCGATCGAGATGGCGGCCAAGGGCAAGCTGGGCATCCAGATCGACCTCGACCTCGTGCCGCAGCGCGAGGAAGGCATGTCGGCCTATGAGATCATGCTGTCCGAGAGCCAGGAGCGGATGGTCATCATCCTGAAGCCCGGGCGCGAAGGCGATGCGGCGGCGATCTTCAGGAAGTGGGAGCTGGACTTCGCCGTCATCGGCCACCTGACAGACACGGGCCGGCTGGTGCTGACCCGCCACGGCAAGGTCGAGGCCGATCTGCCGGTCTTGCCGCTGGTCGACGAAGCTCCGCGCTATGACCGGCCCATCGAGCCGACGCCGGCCCCTGCCCCGGTCTCGGCCAAGGACTACCCCCTGCCGGCCAAGCCGCTGGATATACTGAAGACGCTGGTCGGCAGCCCCGATCTAGCCTCACGCCGCTGGATCGCGGAGCAGTATGACAGCTTGGTGCGCGGCGACACGCTGGCCGGACCCGGCCAATCCGACGCCGCCATCGTGCGCCTGCCCGACAGCAACAGGGCCATCGCCATCACCACCGACTGCACCCCGCGCTATGTCGTGGCCGACCCGCATATGGGCGGCCGCCAGGCGGTGGCCGAGGCTTGGCGCAACCTGACCGCGAGCGGCGCGCTGCCCATCGCCGTCACGGACAACATGAATTTCGGCAGCCCCGAGATTCCGCGGATCATGGGCCAGTTCGCCCAATCGATAGAAGGCATGGCCGAGGCCTGCCAGGCGCTGTCCTTCCCGGTCGTGTCGGGCAATGTCAGCCTCTACAATGCCACCGGCAACGAGCCGATCCTGCCCACGCCGGCGATCGGCGCGGTCGGGCTGATCGAAGATGCGAGCAAGATCGCCAAGATCGGCTTCCCGGCCGAGGGCCTCACCCTCCTGCTGATCGGCGAGGGCAAGGGCGAGATCGGCCGTTCGATCTATCTGCGCGAGATCCATGGGACCGAGGCCGGAGTGCCGCCGGAAGTCGACCTCAAGGTCGAGCGTCATAATGGCGATTTCGTGCGCGGCCTGATCCATGCCGGGGCGGTGACCACCTGCCATGACGTCTCTGATGGCGGCCTGCTGGTCGCGGTGGCCGAGATGGCGATGGAATCGGGGATCGGTGCGAAGCTCGACCTGCCGGCCGAAGCAGGTCTCCTGTTTGGCGAGGACCAGGCGCGCTATATAATAGCAACGGCCAACCCCGATGCGATCGAGGCCAAGGCCGGCGCGGCAGCGGTGCCGGTTCGCCGGATCGGTACGACCGGCGGCACTGCGCTGACCCTCGGGTCGGACAGCGTCGCGGTCAAGACGCTGAAGGACGCGCATGAGGGCTGGCTGCCTGCCTATATGGCCGGCAAAAGCTGAACAAACTCGAAAGGCGAATGCCGATGGCGATGGACCCGCAAACGATCGAGACCATGATCAAGGAGGCTCTGCCGGATGCGACAGTTCGCATCGACGACCTCAGGGGTGACGGCGACCATTACGCTGCCTATGTAGTGTCTTCGGCCTTCAAGGGAAAAAGCCGCGTTCAGCAGCATCAGATGGTCTATGCGGCGCTGAAAGGGCGGATGGGCAACGAATTGCACGCGCTGGCGCTACAAACGTCGGCGGAATAGGAGACAGAGATGAGCGACAACCCGGTTTTCAAGCAGATCGAGCATGAGATCGGCGCCAACGAAGTGGTGCTGTTCATGAAAGGCACGCCGGCCTTCCCGCAATGCGGCTTTTCCGCCGCGGTGGTCCAGGTGCTGAATCACCTCGACGTCACCTTCAAGGGCATCGACATCCTGGCCGACCCGGCGCTGCGCCAAGGGGTCAAGGAATTCTCCCAGTGGCCGACCATTCCCCAGCTCTATGTGAAGGGCGAGTTCGTCGGCGGCTGCGACATCATCCGCGAGATGTTCTCCACCGGCGAGCTGGTCGAGATGTTCCAGGGCAAGGGCGTGCCGGTCGCCGTTACGGCCTGATCGGTTCGCGTATGCTTTCTATTCGCCTCCCCCCCTGAGGGGGAGGTCGGACCAAAGGTCCGGGAGGGGGGTGCTGTCGCCGCCCGCCTCCTGACGACGAGAAGGCTGCGACATACCCCCCACCCGTTGATGCTTCGCATCACTGACCTCCCCCTCAAGGGGGGAGGCGAATATACGCTGAGGATCAACCAGCAGAGCCCCGGCCTTCATCCCGGTTTCGGCAACCGCAGCCCGGATGTCCTCCTCCGGCGCGGCCAGAAGCTCGGCCTCCAGCGCGTCCAGCAGGCGCTCCAGCGCCAGATCCAATCGCATCTCCGTCATGGATAGCTCCATTTGATGCCCTGCCGCAGCAGCAGGCGGCGCATGCGCTTGCGCGCCGAATCATATTCAACCTCGGTGAGACCGTAACTCTCCTGTATCTCCCGCGCCGTGAGGCCGCCGGCCAGCCCCGCCAATATCTGTGACGCTGTCCGGTCGCCGGCAAAGAGCTGATCCAGCGTCGCCAGCGCCTGGACCGCCGCCAGGCTGCGCTCCGGGTCGGGCGCCGGATCCGCCATGCCCTCCTCATCGCCGGAAGCGAACATCCCGGCCTCGCGCCTGAGACGCCGCCAATGCTCGCTCGCGATGCTGCGCATGATGCCGGCCAGGAAGGCGATCATGCCCAAGCCCTCCGGCAGCTGGCGCGTGCCGTCGAGTGCGCGGGCGAAAGCCTCGTTCATCAGGTCCGACCAGCCGACGACGCCGGGCAGGCCCCGCGCCCGCAGCCGCGCGATGGCCTTGAGCCGCAGCAGATCGGTCTCCGACAGCCGGGCGAGCGCCCGCGCCACGTCGTCTTCCGTGTCCTCATCCTCGGTCCGGCGCTTCGGCTGCACCCTGCGCTCCGCTGTCTCGTCCAGACTATGCGCCTGCGCCGGCGGGACGCGGACAGGGCCGGCGAAAAATATTTTCCGTCCGCACCCACCGTCCGGATGCGCCTGATCGGACGAACATCCTTTCAGGAGCCCGCCATGCCTTCGACCGTCCGACTACCCGTCCTGCCGCTGCGCGACGTCGTCGCGTTTCCCTTGATGACCCTGCCGCTGCTGGTCGGGCGGCCGAAATCGCTCAAGGCCTGCGCGGCGGCGCTGTCCGGGGATGGACGCCTCCTGCTGGTGGCCCAGCGTGAAGTGGTCACGGAGGATCCTTCGGCTGAAAACCTGTACGAGGTCGGCGTCATCGCGAGGCTGGCGCAGCATCTTCCCCTGCCGGAAAGCCGGATGAAGCTGCTCGTCAGAGGTGAGCAACGCGCGCGGCTCGTGCGCCTTGCGGACGAGGGCGTCATGGCCGATGCCCAGCTCATTTCCGATCCAGACGGTGCGTCAACTCCCGTCGAGCCGCCTGACTTTTCGCTTACAGACTGGACGGCAGACAGTGCGGCTGTCCCGGTCGTCGATCTTCAGCGCCTTCTGGAAGATGAAACGCTGAGTCCGGCGGAAAGGCTGAGCGCGGCACGCGCATTGTTCGGCGAGGGCTGACGAAACCACTTCCGGCCCTCGCGCCTTAACTGCCATACTGCCCTCAAACACAAGGAGGAAACGGCATGGCGGAGGCGGCGTTCGAGTCCAGGTATGTCCTGGCGGCGCAGGGGCGTGAGGCGGCGGAGCATGAACGGCTTGACCTGCTCCAGCAGATCTTCGACCCCACCACGCAGCAGCGGCTGAGCCTCGTCGAGCCCGGCTGGCGCTGCCTCGAGGCCGGCGCCGGGCGTGGCTCGATCGCGCGATTCCTGTCCGAGAAGGTCGGCAGCGCCGGCGAGCTGATTGCCGCCGATATCGACCTCGCCCCGTCCGAAGGCGTGACCCTGCCGCACGGGAAATTCATCAAGCACAATATCCTGGTCGACAGCCTGGCCCCGCTCGGCGGTGCAGGCTCATTCGACCTCGTCCATGCCCGCTTCCTGCTGCAGCACATCTACGATCATGAGGACCTCGCCATCCAGCGGATGGTCGAGCTGCTGAAGCCCGGCGGCTGGCTGGTGATCGAGGATCTGGAGGCGGCGACAATGGGCGCGGCCGACCCCTATCATCCGCTGAGCGAAGCCTACGACCAGGTGATCGCCGGCTCGGTGACGGCCATGCGGGCGTCGCGGGCGGTCGATCCGACGCCGGGGCGGGCGCTGGTGCCGCGTTTCAAGCGAGCGGGCCTGACCGAGCTTCGCCACGAGGCTTTTCTTTATATCGATCATGGGGGCAGCAAGCTGGCGGACTGGTATATCCGCTCCACCGAGGGGTCGCGCAAAGCCTATGACGATGCCGGACACACCCAGGCGATCGACGTCACGCTGAACGCTCTTAAGGATCCGGACTTCTGGTTCCAGAGCGGCGCCTTCCACTGCGCCTGGGGCCGCAAGCCGGCATGAGGACCTGGGTCCTCGCCACGGCCGCTGCGTTGCTGGCGATACCGGCAAGCGCGGCGACGTGCGAAAGCCTGGCAGGCAAAACGCTGGCCGAAACGCCGATCGCCACGGCGGAGGAGGTGAAACCCTCCTCGGGCTCCGACCCGATGATGGGGCCGTACAAGGTCGAGCAGAATTTCTGTCGTGTTTCGGGCACGATCGCACCGGCGATCAAGTTCGAGGTCTGGCTGCCCGAGGCCACCGCCTGGAACGGCAAGCTGCAGGGCGTCGGCAATGGTGGCGTCGCCGGCCATATCGTGCCGGCCAGCATGGCGGCGGCGCTTGGCCGGGGCTATGCCACCGTGTCGTCCAATCTGGGGCATGAAGGCGGGCCGATCGATTTCGATTTCGCCATCGGCCATCCGGAGCTGGTGGCGGACTGGGGCTATCGCGGCACCCATATGATGACCGTGGTCGCCAAGGCGGTGGTCGAGGCCTATTACGGCAAGCCGCCGCGCTTCTCATACTTCACCGGCTGCTCCGGCGGCGGCCGGCAGGGGCTGATGGAAGCGCAGCGTTTCCCCGCCGACTATGACGGCATCGTCGCCGGCGACCCGACCGCCGATTTCACGCGGCTGACCCTGGGCGGGCGGCTGTGGGAGGCGATCGCAACCTTGAAGGACCCGGCGCATTACATACCCGCCGTAAAGATTCCGGTCATCGCCAAGGCGACGGCCGCGGCCTGCGACGCGCTGGACGGGGTCAAGGACGGTGTGATCGACGATCCGCGCCAGTGCAAATTCGATCCCGAGACGATCCAGTGCAAAAGCGGCGACGGCCCGGACTGCCTGACCGAAGGGCAGGTAAAGGCGCTGGAGGCGATCTATGCCGGCTCGGCCTACGGCAACGGCAAGCAGATCTTCCCCGGCTATATGCCCGGCGGCGAGCTGGGGCCGATGGGCTGGGGGACCTACGTGTCGGGCCAAGCGCCCAAGAAGGCCAGCCAGTTCCTATATGCCGACGGCTTCGCCCGCGGGATGGTGATGGAGAAGCGCGACTATGACTCGCTCAGCTTCGATTACGATCGCGACATGCCGGAGGCGATCCAGAAGCTGTCATCCATGATCGACGCCACCAATCAGGACCTTGCCGGCTTCGAGGCGCGCGGCGGCAAGCTGATCCAGTATCACGGCTGGAGCGACCCCGGTGTCTCGCCGCTCTTCAGCGTGAACTATTATGAGAAGGTCGGCGAGCATCTGCGCGGCGATCCGTCGGGCTTCTACCGGCTGTTCATGGTCCCCGGCATGCAGCATTGCGTCGGCGGCCCGGGCCCGGACCATTTCGACGCCCTGGCGGCGCTGGAGCAATGGGTCGAGCATGCCAAGTCTCCCGACCGCATCCTCGCCACCCATCTGGCAGACGGCAAACCGGACCGCACGAGGCCGCTATGCCCCTATCCGCAAGTGGCGAAATGGGACGGCAAGGGCAATACGGATCAGGCTGAGAGCTTTGGGTGCGTGAAGCCCTGACGCTTTGCGCGGCGGTGAAAGTCATGCCTGCATGATGGCGGCGGCCGGTTGGGCCTGCGTCTTCCGGGCGGCATTCGTCAGATGTTCGCGAAGCCTTAGGAACGGTCGCTCGACGAGCCAGTAAAGCGCCGCTCCAACGACGAGCGCCCCAACCAAGGCCAAAGCCAGAGCGACCGCTCTCGAAGGCAGGCCGTGGGCGACTTCGGCAACGGCATGCAAGACGATCTTGTGGCTGAGATAAAGACTGTAGGCGCCGGTGGCCAGCATTCCCGCGCCAGGAATGGAATATCGGCCGATGACCGAACGGCTATCGCTGCCGGCGATAACCACAAGAGCCATGCTGCCCGCGAGAAGAGGAAAGCCGAACGTCGCGGCAAGGAAGCCTGCGATCTGCCCATGAAAGAATGAAGCCGTGACCGCGATCCCGGCGATACCGGCGGCAAGGACCAGGTTCGATCGCTTCAGAAGAGCGCCCCACCAATCCGGACGGAAGACCTGTACGATAGCCGCGGCAATGCCGGCGAGAAGACCGTCCAGCCTCGACCAGGTCGGATAGTAAATCAGCGTCATATAGGGTTCGAAACGTGGCTCGGCACTGGGATCGAACGGGCGGCTCGCCACGTCGTGAAGCCAGAAATATCCCCGGACCAGCATCCCCGCGAGCAGTACGGCCGTGATCACGGCGATCACCGCCCTGGCGCTCGGCCTGGCCGCGATCAGCGCCACGGTGATTGGGAACACCAGATAGAACTGCTCTTCGACGCACAAGGACCAGGCGTGCGAGAAAGCCTTTGGCGGATCGGTCTGCAGCCCGAAATTCTGAGTGAATGTCAGGAATTGCCACAGCGGCTGGATATGGTCGCGGTCCCGGATTACGGGAAAAACAAAATAGAGCGCCACGATCGCCAGATATGCCGGCAAGGTCCGTAACAGGCGGCGAACAGCGAAGCGCGCGTAACGCGGCCTCTCACCCCGCGCCCAAGGGCGGAGCAGCTGGCCCGCGATCAGAAACCCGCTGAGCACGAAGAACAGATCGACGCCCATCCAACCGAAGCGCACGACCCACGTATCCTGCGACACGAGATCGAACAGCGAGCAGTGATAGATCATCACCCAGCTGATCGCGACCGCACGCAGCAAATCCAATCCAGGCAGACGATCCGCCGAAATGGAATCCCGCATCGACATTCAGCTCAGCATCCGACCGGCGGCCCGGGATCACGCGCCATAGAACACCTCTTGAGTCGCCATCCATATAGCGCAGCGGAAGCTCATGCCCCAGACAGCAAAAAGGCCGGGTCGCCCCGGCCTTTCGCATAACCAAATCAGAAACCGGTCAGCGCGAATAGAATTCGACGACGAGGTGCGGTTCCATCTGGACCGGGTAGGGCACATCCGGCAGCTTCGGGCCGCGGACGAAAGTGCCCTTCATGCCCTTGTGGTCGACGTCGATGTAATCGGGCACGTCACGCTCGCCGGAATCGACGGCGATGAGGACGACGGCCAGATCCTTGGCCTTGTCGCGCAGCTCGATCACGTCGCCGTCCTTCACCGAGATGGACGGGATGGTGACGCGCTTGCCGTTCAGCTTCACGTGGCCGTGGCTGACGAACTGCCGGGCGGCGAAAACGGTGGGCACGAACTTCATGCGGTAGACCACCATGTCCAGGCGGCGCTCCAGCAGTTCGATCATGTTTTCGGACGTGTCGCCGCGGCGGCGCGAGGCCTCGTCGTAATAGCGGCGGAACTGGCGCTCGCCGATATTGCCGTAATAGCCCTTCAGCTTCTGCTTCGCCATCAGCTGCGTGCCGTAGTCGGACGGCTTCTTGCGGCGCTGACCGTGCTGGCCGGGACCATATTCGCGACGGTTGATGGGGCTCTTAGCACGGCCCCAAAGATTGACGCCAAGACGGCGGTCGATCTTGTGCTTGGAATCCAAACGCTTGCTCAAGACATGCACCTTTTCTGGTGGTTTTCGATAGTGTCCCGATAGTTCGGCCGGTCAGCAGGAAACCTGAGACCGCGACGGGGCAAGGCACTTGGCTTTGTCCACATTCTCGGGAATGCGCCGGGTTCTATAGCGCGGGCTGGCGGCTGTCAAATTTTGGAGCGGCAGCCCGCCAAACCGCTTCCTTTGCTGCATACTGACGTTATATATAAATCGTCAGTACCACAGAGGTTCATATGTCCAAGGAAGCCGTCTTTACCATGAAGCTCGAAAGCGAGCTCAGGGACTAATTCATGGCGGAAGCCGCCGCCCTCCATCGGCCAGCCTCGCAGCTCATACGCGAACTGATGCGCCAATTCATCGAGCGCCAACAGCAAGCCAGGGACTATGACGAGTTCCTGCAGCAAAAAGTCGATATTGCGCGCGCCTCGATGCATGCCGGCCGTGGCCGCTCGAACGACGATATCGAAGCTGAGTTCGCCGCTCGGCGTGCGCAATTGGCGCGTTTGTTTGACAGTTGAAAATCTATTGGACGGAAGAAGCAGCGCGAGATCGTGATGCTATCTGGAATTACATCGCTGCAAACAACCCGGAAGCGGCTCTCAGGATCGATGCTCTCTTCACAGATGCAGCCGCGATGCTCACAGATTTCCCTTTCGCCGGCCCTTTGGGAAAAGTCACGGGCACCCGGGAACTGATACCGCATGAGAGTTATCGGCTAGTCTACGAGCTATACAATCAGACAGTCTGGATATTGGCGATCGTGCATACTGCCCGTCAGTGGCCACCTCCAACGCCATAGCTGCGCCTGAGCGTAGGAAATTCCTTCTGGCGCAACGCACAATTCACCCTATATTTAGGGCGCCTGCGGAATCCCTGGCGATTCGGCGGGCGTTGGTCACAACAGCGAAAGGAGGTGGTCTGATGTCTAACTGTTTTGGTGAACGCGTCATGCCGCGGGAATTTACCAAGGACTCGATCGCTTTCGGGGTTCGCTTCTGAGGAGTTCCATTTCGGTGACGCGACCGTAATCGGCCGCTTCGAGCCATAACGGCACCGAACATGTTGAATGCCGCCTCCTAACGGGGGCGGCGTTTTTCTTTTGCTGCCTTCGCCTTCCCAGCCGTGCCGTTCAGCGCGACGATGACGCCATGGAAGGTGCGGACTTCCTGCTCGGTCATCTGCGCACGCTGCAGCAGGTTGCGCATATTGCGCACCATATTCGGGCGCTGCTGCTCCGTGGTGTAGAAACCGCCCTCCTCCAGCGCGATCTCAAGCCGCTGGAACAGGTTGTCGAGCTCGACTTTCGTTGCCAGGCGGCCGTTGCCGATATCGAGGCGGCGGTCCTCAACCTGCACGCGCGTCCGCCACCAGCAATAGCCGATCAGCAGGACGCTCTGCGCCAGGTTGATCGATGAGAAGGCCGGATTGACCGGCACCGTCACCACCGCGTCGGCCAGCGGGATGTCATCGTTCATCAGGCCGGTGCGTTCCGGCCCGAACAAGATGCCCACGCGCTGCTCACCCGCCGCGCGGGCATGCAGCTCCTCGGCCGCGGTCTCGGGCGTGAGAATGGTCTTCACCATGTCACGTTGGCGCGCCGTGGTCGCCAGAACGAAGTTCAGGTCGGCGATGGCGGCCGACGTGCTGTCGAAGATCTCGGCGCCCTGGATCACCGCGTCGGCGCCCGATGCCGCCGCCAGCGCCCGTTCGTTGGGCCAGCCGTCGCGCGGCCGCACGATCCGCATCCGGGTCAGCCCGCAATTCAGCATCGCCCGCGCCGCCGCCCCGATATTCTCACCCAGCTGCGGCTCGACCAGGATGATGACGGGATCGAAACTGTCGCTCACGCCAAGTCCACTTATGCGCGCCGCCAGGTCGTGCCACCCGGCCCGTCCTCGAGCACGATACCCTTGGCCTGGAGGTCGTCGCGGATGCGGTCGGCTTCGGCGAAGTTCTTCCCCTTGCGCGCGGCGATGCGGGCGTCGATCAGGGCCTGGATGTCCTCATCGGTTTCGGTCTCGGCTTGCGCCGGCGCCCATTTGAACCAGGCCTCAGGCGACTGCGAGCCGAAGAAGCCGAGCAGCTTGGCGCTCCAGAACAGATAGTTGACGTTGTCGAAGCGCGAGAACTCGCTGAGCTGGGCGATCGCCTTGGTTGTGTTGAGATCGTCGCCAAGGACTTCCTGGACCTTGGCGATATACGCCGGGGCCTTGGGTCCCACCTCGCCTTCGCGCTTGGCCCAGGCGCGATGCCAGCCGTCGAGCAGCGCCTTGGCCTCCTTCAGCCGGTCCTCGCTGAGGTCGAGCGGCGCGGCATAATGGGTCAGCATCAACGCCAGGCGGACGACCTCGCCATGCCAGGTCTTCCTGAGGTCGGTCACGGTCGTGAAATTGCCAAGCGACTTCGACATCTTGGCACCGGCAACGGTCAGGAAGCCGTTATGCATCCAGTACCGCGCCATGCGGAAGCCGGGCTTGCCCTCTCCGAAGCTGCAGCAGGTCTGGGCGATCTCGTTCTCGTGATGCGGGAAGATAAGGTCGAGCCCACCGCCATGGATGTCGAAGCTTTCCCCTAAATGCTCCGCCGACATGGCCGAGCATTCCAGGTGCCAGCCAGGCCGACCCCGGCCCCACGGGCTGTCCCAGCCGGGCTGATCGTCTGCCGAGGGCTTCCACAGCACGAAGTCCGCCGGGTCCCGCTTATAGGGCGCGACCTCCACCCGGGCGCCGGCGATCTGCTCGTCGATCGTCCGGCCCGAGAGAGCGCCGTAGTCGGCGAAGCTCCGCACCGCGAACAGGGCATGGCCCTCGGCGGCGTAGGCGTGGCCGCCGGCGATCAGCCGCTCGATCATCGCGATCATCTGCGGGATATGTTCGGTCGCCCGCGGCTGGATCGTGGGGTCGAGGCAGCCGAGCGCCCGCATATTGTCCATGTAACCTTCGGTTACGCGCGCCGTCAGCGTGCCGATCGGCTCATTATTGTCGGCCGCACGCTGGATGATCTTGTCATCGATGTCGGTGATGTTGCGCGCATAAGTGACGTGGGCCGCGCCGTAGACAGAGCGCAGCAGCCGGAACAGCACGTCGAACACCACGACCGGGCGCGCATTGCCGATATGGGCCTCGTCATAGACGGTCGGCCCGCAGACATACATCCGCACATTATCCGGATCGATCGGTTCGAACGGCACGACCTCGCGTCGCGCGGTATCGGAGAAAGCCAGAGCCACCATCATGCCGCCTCGCCGGCCAGTCGTTTCGCCGCGCGCTCATAGCCGATCAGCGGCAACAATGTCTTCATGTCGGGGCCATGATCCTTGCCGGTCAGCGCCTTGCGCAGCGGCATGAACAAGGCCTTGCCCTTCAGCCCCGTCTCCGCCGCGATAGCAGAAGTCCAAGCCGACCACGCGCTCTCATCCCAATCCCCCCCGGGCAGCAGCCGGGCAGCAACCGCGAGCAGCTCCTGGTTTTCGATCAGCGGCTGGATCGGCCCATTCACCACATCCCACCACGGCACCGCATCGGCCAACCGGTCGAGATTGGCGCGCACGGCCTCCCAGAACCGGGCGTCGACGCCGATCAGCCCGAGGGTCGCCAGCCGGGCCTCGACCTGCTCGAACGGGGTGTTGTGCAGCATGCGCGCGTTGAGCCGCTTGAGCTCGTTGACATCGAAGCGCGGGGAGGAGACCGAGAAGCGTTTGAACTCGAACTCGTGGATCAGGGTCACGATATCGTCGAGCGGCTCGATCGGATCGGACGTGCCCATGCGCGAGAGATAGACGGCCAGGGCCAACGGCTCGATCCCCTCCTCCCGCAGATTCTGGATCGACAGCGCGCCGAGACGCTTGGACAGCTTGGTGCCTTCGGAATCGATCAGCAGCGGCAGATGAGCGAAGACCGGCAGTTCGCCGCGCAGCGCCTGGAACAGTTGGATCTGCCCTGCGGTGTTGGTGATGTGGTCGTCGCCGCGGACGATATGGGTAACGCCGAAGGCGATATCGTCGACCACCGAGGAGAAACCATAGAGCGGCCTGCCGTCCTCGCGGATAAGCACGGGATCGCTGATCTGAGCAGCGTCGAAGGCGATCGGCCCGTGGATCAAGTCGTCCCACCCGATCTTGCCGGGCTCCACCTTAAAGCGCCAATGCGGCTTGCGGCCCGACGCCTCCAGGGCCCCCCGCTGCTCCGGCGTCAACACCAGGGCAGCGCGGTCATAGAGAGGCGGCACCTTGCGGGCGATCTGGGCCCTGCGCTTGGCCTCCAATTCCTCCGGCGTCTCATAGGCGGGATAGAGCCGCCCGGATGCCTTCAGCCGCTCGGCGGCCTCGGCATAGGCGTCCATACGCTCTGACTGGCGCTCATAGCGGTCCCAGTCCAGGTCCATCCAGGCGAGGTCGTGCTCGATGGAGTCGGAGAATTGCTGCGAAGAGCGTTCGGCGTCGGTATCGTCCATGCGCAGCCAGAACTGGCCGCCCTCGCGCCGGGCGAACAGCCAGTTGATGACCGCCTGCCGCATATTGCCGACATGGAGATGGCCGGACGGGCTGGGGGCGAAACGAACGGTAATGCTCACAGCCCGCCACCGCGATATGCAGCCGCGAACCCGGGCACGGGCCCGGCCAGGATGAGGATATCTAGCATCGCATGTCTATAGCCCGGCACGGCTGCCGACGCCAAGCCGGGCAGTCGTCCCATCCTCGCGCCGCTGCCCCAGCCCAGCCGAATTTGATCCAGTATTTGCAACATTATGGACAGTGAAACGTCGTTGGACGGCGCAAAAGAGTATTGTAAGGTTTCGGCGCATCAGCGCCCGGAGTCATAATGCAGCGTCTTGTTCCCTCCGCTCTTGCCGTGATGACCTTCATCGCGGCGCCCGCCTGGGCGGACAAGCTTCCCCTTCCCAAAGCTGCCTACAGCGCCGATGTCGTCTTTTTCGCAAAGGGGAAGCAGACAACAGGCCATC
>DATBAZ010000222.1:0-17853 GCA_036271255.1 Alphaproteobacteria bacterium | reverse complement strand
ACCGACATGCCCGCCCCCGCCAACGATGGTGTTAGCGGCTGTTTTAGGTGCCCTTGCCGCTCACAGTAAAGCGGGACAGTTCGTTGAGCGGCGGCGCCCAGCCGGGCTTGAGCTCGGCCGCGTGCGAATAGTCGCGATAGGCGGCGGGAATATTGTCGAGCCCTTCATTCGCCAGGCCGCGGTTGAAATAGGCTTTCTCCGGCTCATCCGGATTGAGCGCCAGACCGCGGTCGATATCGGCGATCGCCTCGTTGAAGCTCCTCAGCCCCACCAGGGCGGCGCCGCGATCGACATAGGCCTCGCCGACCGTGGGCACGATCTCCAGCGCGGTATCGAAATCGCGCTTCGCCTCGGCATAGAGGCCGCGGTTCATATAGAGGATGCCGCGATTGATATGGGTGCCTGCCAGGTCACGGCTGCGCAGGTTCTCGTACTCGATCGCCGTGGTGCAATCCTCGATCGCACGCGGCGGCGGGGCAATGCCGTGCTCCAGGTTCTTCGCCGTCTCGGAGCAAAGCTGGGCGAGACCGTTGCCGAATACGGTGAAAGCGGCGTTCGCCGGCTGCGCCGCCAGGAGTGCCGCAGCGAGAAGCGGGGCCGTGAAAGACAGTGCACGTATGCTCATGATGCCTCCCCTTCGAATGTTGCCCGCAAGATACACCAATTGTGTCCTTCTCGCACGACTATCGAGCAAGCCATTGAGAAAGCGAGGAATTGTGTTAGTGTTCTTTTCCAGGGAGGAAAATGTGGCCGTGACCGCAAAACTCTTGGTCGCCGAGGACGATATTTTCGTCCGATCGATGATCGCGGAATTTCTCCGCGACGCCGGGTTTGATGTGCTCGAGGCGGGCAATGCCGACGAGGCGATGGCGCATTTCGAAACCGAAAACGATATCGACCTGCTGTTCAGCGACGTGCGCATGCCGGGCTCGATGGACGGGACCGAGCTGGCCGAGCGGGTCAAGGGCAAATGGCCCTCCACCCGGGTCGTGCTGACCTCAGGCTATTCGGACGCGTTGCTGGAAAGCCGGGCAAAACTGCAGGAGCCGGTGCTGGCCAAACCCTACCGGCCGCTGACGGTGCTGGCGACGATTCTCTCGGCGGTCGAGCCTTAAGCCCGGGCAGCCTCGGCCACCAGCCGCCAATATCCCTCATCCCAGAAACCGCGCGCCGCGCCCGATGTGGAGGGCGCAACATAAACCCGCGTCGCGCCGATATCCCGGCTCGACTGATACCCATAAGCCACTGGTATGCCGAAGAAAGCCGAGGCGCTGCGCTTGCCGTTGAAAGCCAGGATCCTGGGCTGGAACGTCTCGATCCGGCGGCGCAGGCCCTCGCGGTCGAAATCGGTGGGTTTGAGGCCGCTATCGGGGCCGAAGGCCGTCTTCACGATGTCGGTCAGGCCGATGCCATAGGCCAGCACGCCGCGGAAATCTGCCGGAGCCAGAACTGTCGGAGTCAGCCCGACCTGGTGCAGCATGCCCCAGAACCGGTGGCCCGGCCCGGCATAATAGGCGCCGAGCTCGGCGGACCGGGTGCCCGCCGCCGAGCCGCAGACGACGAGCTTAAGACCCGGCGCCAATATGTCGGGGAGGATGTCGGCCAAGGCCTATTTATGGCGGGCGGCGAAGCGCCGGAGAAAGACCGACGTGCCGAACAGCAGCGCCAGCAGCACCAGCGACACCGCCCAGCCGCCCCGCCCGGTCAGCGCCTGCCCGCCGGCATTGCCGACATCGACCTGGACCAGGGTCATCGGCAGCATGCCGAGAAAAGAGCCGATCAGATAGTCGGCCCAGCCGATGCGGGTCAGCGCCAGCGCGGTGTTGGCGACACTGTGCGGCAGGGCCGGGATCAGGCGGACGATCGCCACCATGCGCCAGCCGTCGCGCTCGGCTTTTTCCAGCAGCGGCCCGAGCCAGGGCGTCTTCTCCAGATCGACCTGCCCCTCGCCGATCCAGCGCCATAGCGCGAAGCCCGCGGCGGCCCCGGCCAGCGCGCCGGCTATCGCCAGCACGGAGCCCCAGACGAAGCCGAACATCAGCCCGGCGGCAATGCCGAGGAAGGTGCGCGGAATGAAGACCAGGCTGGCGGCGACCTGCAGCAGGATGAAAACCAGAGGCGCCAGCGGGCTGCCGGCGGCGACGTCGCGGATGGCGGATGGGTCGATCGTGCCTGCGCGGACCAGATAGATGGAAATACCGGCGCCTACCGCAACGGCGACCGCCGCCGCCAGCCTCCAGAACCTTCGCAATTGCCGCTACTCCAAACCATCGGCCGGCGGCCGGACAGGCTGCGCGGGCGTGCGGCCCTATCCTTAGTGCGTTGCCCCATACACGGCAACTCGGGCCGCCGAGCGGGGGGCAACCTGAAAAAGATGATATTTTGTATCAATAATCACGCAAGATTCGCGGTCCATAATCGTTGAATATCTGAATCCCCGCTCATGCCGGTGCCAAATCCTGGACACCGGGGCATACGACAGCCAAAATCAATGCGATGATATGTTTCGGTCACGCACGATCCACTCGGCTGCGGATCGTCGTAAGGAAATATCAGGCGGCTTTCGCCATTTGGTCGTCATTAC
Organism: Alphaproteobacteria bacterium; assembly: GCA_036271255.1. Taxonomy (GTDB): domain Bacteria; phylum Pseudomonadota; class Alphaproteobacteria; order BOG-932; family Roseiterribacteraceae; genus BOG-932. Next base: position 15,269 of record DATBAZ010000222.1, on the reverse strand, counting down.
CCGTCGCGGAAACCCTGCGAGTGCAATGCCAGACACGAACCTTCCATCGGCCGCAATGACCCTGACGACGCTGGACATCGCCCCACGCCATGGTCAGCGACAGTGCCGCTCCGCGCCCGTCAGGATGGGCGGCGCCGGCGATGCCGCCAAGGTCGCGGTCGACGACCTGTCGCTGCCGCCGGACTGGTACAGGCTGCGCGTATGGACGTCGTCGGACAGCGCGATCCTGTCCGCCCGGGTGCGGTTCGTCGAGGACCGGCGAGCCGAGTTCCGCATCCAGATGGAGCCGGCGGGCCGGAAACGCTTCCAGATCACTTTCAAGACCGCGGAGCCGGTGGCCTCGGTCCAGATCCTGCCGGAGGGCGACCAGGCGGCCGGGCTCATCGCCAAGGTGGAGATGCTGCCGCTCGGCCGGCTGGCGATCGTCTGTTTCCTGGCGGCCAAGGCGGTCCGATATGCGCGCGCTACCCGGGGGCGGATCAGCTGGAAGGCCGGGCTGATGCATCTGCGCGCCGCCCTCAATCCACGCGGCAACTTCGTCTTCCGCAGCCTGTACGAGCGTCCGGGCCAGGCAAGCTACGACAAGTGGCGGGCACTCCACGAGCATCCCGGCAGCGGCGCCACTGCCGCCCAGGCGCTGGGCCGCGCGGTCGGCGCGGCGAAATCGCGCGTCGGGCTGCTGGTCGCCGGCCATCTGGACCGCGATGCGGTCAAGAAAGCTGTCGCCGGGTCGCTGATCGGCGACACCGTCGCCCTATCCGTGTTGACGGCGTCGGTGCTGGATGGCGGCGCACCGGCGGCGGAATTCGTCCTGCCCGTCGATCATCCCGGCATCTTTCCGCCCGGCGCGGTCGAGCGGCTGTTGCTGGAGCTGACGGCGGCGCCGTCGCTGGCCGCGGTCTTCGCCGACAGCGACGCGCTGGCGCCCGACGGCACCCGTGAAAGTCCGCGGCTGAAGCCGCTATGGGACCGGGAGCTGCTGTGGAGCACCGACTATATCCGCGCGCCCCTGATGGTCCGCTGGGCCGACGACCTGAAGCCCGCCCTCGCCCTGCCCGGCGCCGACCGCAAGCCGGCCTATGCCCTGGCGCTGACCCTGCTGGCAAACCGTCCCCGCACGGCCCTGGCGCGCATCCCGGCGATCCTGTTCCACCAGACCGGGCCGGACAGCGCGGACGTCGCCACCGACAACCGTATCCTGGCCGCCCACCTGGCCGGGCTATCCCAGGACCACCGCCTGACCCGGCTGGGCGACGGCATACAGAAAGTCGACTGGCCCATGCCGGCGCCGGTCCGCGCCTCGATCATCATCCCCTCGAAGGACAATTCCTGCACGCTGAGGACCTGCATCGATTCGATTATCGAGAACACCAGCGGCATCGATTACGAGATCGTCATCTGCGACAACGGCTCGACCCAAGACCGGACGCTCAAATATCTGGCGGGGCTCAAGGGCAACGGCCGGGTCAAGGTCATCGCCGCGCCTGGGCCGTTCAACTTCTCCAAGATCAACAATGACGGCCGCCGGCATGCCACCGGCGACGTCCTGGTCTTTCTGAACGACGACACCAGGATCATCGCCGGCGAATGGCTGGCCGAGCTCGTCAGCCTGGCGCAGCGGAGCGACGCCGGAGCGGTGGGCGCACTGCTGCTCTATCCCAACGGCAGCGTTCAGCATGCGGGAATGCTGATCGGCGTCGGCGGCTCGATCGACCATGCCTTCCGCTATCTGGCGGGGGAGAGCCGCGGTTATCTCGACCTGCTGCGCTGCCGGCGCGAGGTTACCGCCGTCACCGGCGCCTGCCTCGCCGTCTCGGCCGCGCATTTCGACCAGGTCGGCGGCTTCGATGAGAAGCTGATGGTCACCTGCAACGACCTGGATCTGTGCCTGCGCCTGCGCGCCGCGGGACTCGTCAATATCTGGACGCCATGGGCCCGCCTGGAGCACTGGGAATCGATGACCCGCGGGGTGGACTTCACAGCGGAAGCACTGGAAAGACAGGCGGACGAGCAGCGCATCATGTCCGACCGGTGGGGCGACCTGCTGAACCGCGATCCCACCTATCATCCCGGCCTGTCCATCCGCGCCCCGGACTATCGCCTGTCGACCTGATATCGCCGGCCGGCGCCGCAGGGTCGCCGCGCCCTGTCCGTAATAGCGGCATGACCGTTTCCAATATGTATGAGCCGCGCGCGGATCGGCTCAGTGCGGCTGGGGATAATCCCTCAGCCCGGCGGGCGTTGCTGGTGCTGGGCATGCATCGCAGCGGCACCTCGGCCCTGACCCGCGTGCTGGGCCTCAGCGGCGCCGCCCTGCCCCGGCACAAGATGGCTCCCGCCGAGGACAACGCGCTGGGCTTCTGGGAATCGCAGCCGATCGTCGATGCTCATGACAGCTTCCTCGAGGAAGCCGGCACCGGCTGGGAGGCGATCGCCGATTACCCGCCCGCGATGTTCGCTTCGGACGAAGCCGCGGCGTGCCGGCGGGCCCTCATATCGCTCGTCGCCTGGGAATATGGCGATGCCGCGCTCTTCATCCTGAAAGACCCCCGGATTTCGCGCCTGATGCCGCTGTGGCGCCCGGTGCTGAGCGAGCTGGGCATCACGCCGCGTATCGTCATCATGGTGCGCAACCCCTTGGAGATTTCCAATTCGCTGAAGGTCCGCAGCGGCTGGAGCGAGCGTCGCGCCCTGCTCGTCTGGCTGCGCTACATGCTGGCCGCCGAACGCGACACGCGCGACCTGGTGCGCTGCTTCGTCGGCTACGATCAGCTGATGCGGGACTGGCGCGGGACGGTCGACCGCCTGTCGGATCAGCTCGGCATCACGTTCCCCGAGCGCAGCCCGGCGCGGCAGGAATGTATCGATCGCTTCATCCGCGCCGATCTGCGTCACCACCGTCATCGCACCGACGCCCTGCTCCAGCGCGACGACATCGCCGACTGCGTCAAGCAGGCCCATCGCTGCTTCAGCACCGCGGCCGAAACCGGTACGGTCGACCAGACCGCGCTCGACCGGATCGCGACCGCGCTGGACGAGGCCGAGGCAAGACTGGGGCATATGACCCGCAGCGGCGCCCGGCCGATGGGGATTGCCGATGCCCAGCCGGAAGCCGCCGACACGCTGACCGCGCTGATGCTGGCGGAAATGGAGCAGGCCAGCGATATCGCCGCACAGTCGCAGCGCCTGCTCGGCGAAATGCGCGCGACCCGGTCCTGGCGCTTCACCAAGCCGTTCCGCGCCCTGGGCCGCACCGCCGAGCGGCTGATCGGGAAATAAGCCCTCCCGAATTTTACCGCTGAAGACGCGGAGAGCCGCAGACGGCGCAGAGACGGTTTCTTTGCTTCGCACTTCCGAAGCGCCGCAGGTAAATCTTCCCTCTAAGCCCACGGCATTTGCCTTGCCGCCCGGGCCTGGGATATCGATCGGCATCATCCGCTAGCCAGCGACGGTTCCCCTGTCCGCTTTGACCTCAGGCCTGCATTCCGTCTGGCGCGCCCTGCCCCGCGATCTGCGGCGGCGCGCGCTCTATTCGGCGATCGACCTCGTCGCGCCGCGCGCCACGCCGGCGAGCCGGCTCAAGCCCGGGCCGGTCATCGTCGGCGGCCAGCTGACGACGGCGAGCGGGCTCGGCGAGAGCGCGCGGCTCTGCCTGGACGCATTGCGCGGCCTGGGTTGGGATGCAGGGCATCTCGACATCAGCCACCTGTTCCTGCGCACCGATCTGCCGTTCCCGCTGCCCGGGCCTGAAGCCAAGGCCGGCGAAGGCGGCACCCTGATCCTGCATGTGAACGGCCCCTACCTGCCCTATGTCGCGACCCGGCTCGGCCGCAAGTTCCTGCGCGGGCGGCGGATCGTCGGCATGTGGAACTGGGAGCTGCCGGTCATGGGGCCGGACTGGCGCCGCGGGTTCGGCATGATCCATGAGATCTGGGTCCCCACCCGCTTCAACGCCGACAGCCTGCCGCCCGACGTGAAGCTGCCGGTCAGGGTCGTGCCGCACCCGGCACAGGCTTACGGCGCCGTCCGCACGCGCGACCGTTTCGGCCTGGCGGAAGACAAGTTCGTCGTCCTCACCGCCTTCGACATGGGCTCGACCTACGGCCGCAAGAACCCGCGCGCCGCGATCGCCGCCTTCCGCAAAGCTTTCGGCGACGACCCGAACTGCCTGATGGTGCTGAAAGTAGGCCACGCCGCCGACGCCGGCTGGGCGATGGCGGATCTGAACGATGCCATCCAGGGCATGAGCAACGTGCGGCTGATGCAGGAAACGCTGAGCCGCGCCGACATGGCCGCCCTGGTCGCCAGCGCCGACACGATCCTGTCCCTCCACCGCGCCGAAGGCTTCGGCCTGCTGATGGCCGAGGCCATGCTGCACGGCGTCCCCGCCGTCGCCACCGGCTGGTCCGGCAATGTCGACTTCATGACGCCGGAAGACAGCGGCCTGGTGAATTACCGCCTTGTTCCGGTCGACGACCCCCAAGGCACCTACACCGTCCCTGGCGCGCGGTGGGCGGAGCCGGACGTCGACGACGCAGCGGCATGGCTGCGGCGGCTCTACGAGGACGCAGGCTTGCGCCGGGATCTGGGCGAGCGCGGCAAAGCCGCCGTCACCGAAAAGCTGTCCCTCGCCGCCTACCGCCGCGCCATCGGCGACAGCCTGGGCGATCGCCCGGAAGAATAATCCGTCACGGCTTTTCGAATCGTCTGATACAGCCGTCCGCCGTGCGCATGGCCATAAATCACTTCTCGATTTCGCTCAGTAGGAATAAGTTTACTAAAATACGCTAAGAACGTTCAACGCGGAGGCTATCATGTCGGGCGATTTTTCCGGTAACAGCTATACCGAGGTTACCACCCAGGGCTGGTTGAGCCGGATCGGCGGCAGTCTGGTCGGCATGCTGTTCGGCTTCCTGCTGGTCCCGATCAGCGTCGTGCTGCTCTATTGGAACGAGGGCCGCGCGGTCGAGGCGATCCGCTCGCTCGACCAGGGCGCCAAGCAGACGATCGAGGCTGGGGCCACGCCCAGCGCGGGCAATAACGGCAAGCTGGTCCATTTGACGGGTGCGCTGACCACATCGGCGGCGGCGCGCGACCCGGCCTTTCACGTCACGGCGCCAAACCTGATCCGCCTTCACCGTCAGGTCGAGATGTATCAGTGGAAGCAAGAGACCAGTTCCACCACTCATGAGTCGGTCGGCGGGTCGAAGACGACCGAAACGACCTACAATTATCACAAGACCTGGTCGGAGGAGGAAATCGATTCCGCCGATTTCAAGAAGCCTTCCGGCCATCGCAATCCGCAGATGCCGGCGAAGTCCGGCACCTTCGACGGCAGGAACGTCAAGCTGGGCGAGTACCGCCTCGACCCGGAAGTGCTGTCCGGCCTGGACCAGTTCAAGCCCGTCAGCGTCGCGGACGCCGACGCGCCCGAAGACTTCAAGGTCAACGGCAACAACCTCTATTCCGGCCGCGACCCCGCCGAACCGGAGATCGGCGATATCAGGGTCAGCTTCAGCGGCGTGGCGGCGCAGACCGCCTCCGTTGTCGCCGGCCAGAATGGCGACACGCTGTCCCCGTTCACCGGGCAGAACGGCTACACGATTTCCCTGGTGAAGCCCGGTGTCGCGTCCGCGGCCGAGTTGTTCCAGGCCAAGAAGGCGGAGGAAGGCTCGCTGACCTGGATCCTCCGCCTGGTCGGCTTCGTCATGATGCTGGTCGGCTTTCTGCTGATCGCCAGCCCGGTCTCGACCGTCCTGGCCGTGGTGCCGCTGTTCGAGTGGGTGGCGGAGGCCGGGTTCTTCGTGGCGGCGCTGGGCCTGTCGATCCCGCTGACCTTGATCGTGATCGCCGTAGCCTGGATCATCCACCGCCCGCTCACCGGCATATTATTGCTGGCGGTTGCCGGAGGCGCGATCTACCTGGTCCGCGGCATGCGCGCCAAACGGGCGGTGCCCGCCCGCGCCTGAGGGGGACTTCCCCCGCCCGATTTTCGTGTATTGTCCGCGCCCTACCGAGCCGGTCCACTGACCGATTCCAGGGCGCCCCCTTGGCGGAATTGGTAGACGCACACGACTTAAAATCGTGAGCCCAAAAGGCGTGCCGGTTCGAGTCCGGCAGGGGGCACCAAGTCTAATCATACGGCGTTAGTAAACTGTCACCGTAATTCTCGCGCGCGTCACTTGGCCAGATAGGGCAGCGTATCGGTTTGGTGACCGACCATCTTCCATTCGCCGCTCTCCCGCCGGAAGATATTGGTACCCCTCAGCTTCAGGCGTTCGACCTTGCCATTGGCGTTGGTGTTCTCACCTTCTTCATATTCGGTCACGATCGCGAGATCCTTACCGACGATGACTTGCATTTGCGCGGGTTCCACCTTGCCGCCGAGCTTCAAGGCGGCCTGTCCCTGCCAATTCTTGAGGACCGCGGCCCAACCGTGTTCGAACCCGCCGGTCGGCCCCATATAGGTGACATCGTCGGCGTGAGACCAGACAGCCTCCATGGCGGCCGAATCCCCGGTAAACAGCGTATTGAGCGCCGCGTAAAAGCCGGCATTGGCAGCAAGGACCGCTTGCTTGCCGTTTGTCGCGGCGGTGGCGGGCGCGCCTATGAACAGACAGGCGGCGGCAATGAAAAATGCCGCACCGAAGGCCGGGCGTACAAAATATCGCGGGGTTTGGTTCACCTGAAACTCCCTGAATTTATGTGTTGTTGATCGTTATATTGCTCGATGCTAGCCGATGTTTCAGTATTCACCTAACGGAAATGGACTTTAAAGGGAGGATTGCTGTATCCCCATTTCAGTTGCCGGAATCGGACATTGCCGGCCCCATCTCTGCCAATATCAGCAGTGCCGCGGCGGCCCAGAATTACCCAATTTCTTACCCAGGGTTTTAAGATCGAATAAAAATCTTCTATATATCAATCCTTTACAGATAGACGCACACGACTTAAAATCGTGAGCTTTGGGGCGTGCCGGTTCGAGTCCGGCGGGGGCGCCAGGGGTAGGAACAAGGTAAGCGACTGCCCCGCTGCCAGATCAATGGCCGGAAACCATCGAAAGCCTGCCCGCTCCGTGTTAGTCGTTTCCGTCGTCCCATATGACGAACAGGGAGCGGGATCATGAAAACTGCGATTTCGATTCTCGGCGCGGCCTTGAGCGCAGCTACGCCGGCGCTCGCCGTGACTGTCACCACCGGCACGGTCAACGGGCTCGCCGCCGATATCTGGAGCTGGAAGGATTCCGCCGGCAATTTGCGGACCGCCGCGCTGAAAAAGGAAGGCGCCGGCAATGCGGGTCATGGCGGTTATGCCATCCGGATGACCTATTTCGTGACCGGCAGCGGCAAGCCGGTGAAAATCACGGTCAACGCCGAGAGCGGCGGCGATGGCGGATTCGGATATTTCGTCTCGCATGAACGGTTCCGCCTCTTTGCCGGCGGCGCCCGCGACACCATCGCGTCGCGCATCTTCCACAAGGACGATTCGCCGCTCGGGCTCGGCTTCAAGGCCACGGCCTCCAAGCCGTCGACACCGGGCGGCTCCGGCGCTGAGCGTTTCATCATCCACTATGGCCATTACGGCACCATCACGCCCGACCCGGTCGATCCCGATACCGGCGACGATTCGAAGCCGTTGCCGGCCGGGAAGGCGAACTATGCGTTCTATTCCATTCCGGTCAGCACAACCTGGGTGTTCCAGGACGGCGTGGACTATCCGCGCATCGACGTTGCCGTCGACCTGTCGCATGTCGTTCCGCCCGGCGGCAGCGCACCCAAGGCCGACCTCGTCAGCTTCGACGTGCGTGGCCCCTACGGCGTCATGGTGTTCGATAACGGCAAGGACGCGACCGTAAAGTCGGTGGCATGGGCCGACCGGGAATATTCCTTCGTTCTGACCAAGACCCCCGTGACACGCGACAGCACCTGGGATTGGAGCCGCAATTACGGTGGCGCACGCTATCAGGTGTTGACCGCGGGCCGCTTCGAGATGGGCCTCTACGAACCGCTCCGCGTCACCAAAAGCGCGCTGGCCGACGGCTATTCCGCCGAACGCGGCTTCACCAGCGCAAGCTTTGCTGCCGGCGGCGGATCGAGCGACAGCTCATGCGGCGGGACGCAGATACTGCCGAGCGACGGCGAATGGCCGTATCAGTCGGTCCAGTACAGCCTGCCGTGCGGCGCCGGCAACCTCGACGCCACCACCACCGGAAAGAAGATCGCCTGGGGCTCCACGGCTTACTTCGGCACCAGCCTGAGCGCCGTGTATAACGGCCAGAAGTCGTTCCCATTCAAGGGGTTCCCGGCCGGACACAAGATCGCTTACAGCGTCTGCCTGGTGCTGGGACAGACCACGGCCGGCACTCTTACCAAGGCCGCCGCCGCCGCTTACGCCAAACCGGACACTGTTTCCCAATGCGCGACGCGGGCGGTGCCATAGGCGGGGCTGGCCGGGGGTTGGGATGAACACCTATTGGCCAGGGCCAAATCTGCTTCACTGCGCCGTCATCGCCACCCTCCTCATCGGAGGAGGCGTTCCGTCAGCCGTGGCCAAAACCATCCAGTTCTCCGGGATGACATGGAATGTCCGGCCGGCGGAATCGGGTGGACCCGGGCCGAATGCGTGGAGCGATCGGAATGTTTTCGCGGATGCGTCGGGAAAGCTCCATCTGCAGATCCGGTACCGGAACGGGAAATGGACCTGCGCCCAGGTTTCCACACGCCGGGCGCTCGGCTTCGGCCGATACCAATGGTTCGTGACCGGGCGGCTCGACAGGCTCGACCGGAATGTCGTGCTGGGGATGTTTCAGTACGGCGGCGTGGACGGCCAGAACGAAATCGATATCGAAATGTCCCGCTGGAGCAAGCCTTCCGGTCCGGACAGCAGGTTCACCGTCTATCCGGCGCAAGCCAAGCTGGGATACAAAACCAAGGCGTTCGATTTCTCGCTCAACGGCGCCTACACCACCCATCGGTTCGACTGGCAGAGCAAAAGCATCCTATTCCAGATGCTCGACGGCCATCGCGACGACGACAGGAACCTCGTCTCGGCCTGGACCGTGGCGCCGCGCAACTATCTGCAGGCCATTCCGCAAAAACCCATGCCGACATACATAAACCTATGGCTGGACCACGGAAAACCGCCGGCGGATAACCGGCCGGTCGAGATCGTTATCGCGCGCTTCAAGTACAGCAGGCAGCCGCAGCCTAAATCCGGTACTCCAAGCTGAACGCCACGCTGCGCGGCGCGGCGTAATAGGCCTGGTTCCATTCCAGGCTGTTCAGGTATTTCTCGTCCGCCACGTTCCGCACATTCAGCGTCGCCCGCAGCCCCTCCATCACCTGTACCCCGGCCATCAGGTCCAGAACCGCATAAGCGGGCTGCCGCAGCAGGGCGTAGGTATCCGGCATCGTCGTCTCGTTCTGCCAGCGCAGCGCGGCGCCGAGCTTGAGGTCGCTCAGTGACGGGATGGTGTAGACCGTCGACAGCTTCAGGGTTTCGGGGGGGGTGAAGGTGCGGGTGGGGTTGCCCTGGCCGTCTTCGATCGAGAGCTGGGTCCAGCCGCCTTCGATGGTCCAGTCGTCGGTCAGGCGGCCGGTGATCTCGAACTCATAGCCGGTGACGAAGGTATGAACGCCGGCGGAATAGGATTTGCCATCCTTGAAGTAGCCCGCGAACTGGGCAAGGTTGGCTTGCTCGCCGTGAAAACCCGCGGCGGTGATGTCCAGCCGCTTGTCCAGCCACTGGGTCTTGAACCCGCCCTCGATGCTCTCGCCATGGGCCGAGGGCAGCCGGTGGTGGGTGATATCGACGTCCGACTGCGGGTTGTAGATGTCGGTATAGCTGGCATAGGCCGCGATGTTCGGCGTCAGGTCGTACATCGCGCCGGCATAGGGGCTGGCCGCCGTCTCCTGCCTTGCCTCGTCTACGGTGTAGGAAAAACCGGTCGAGGTCAGGTTGACGATGTTGAAACCGACGATGCCTTTCAGCCGGTCGGTGATGTTGAGATGCGTCGAGGCATAGAACCGGTACAACCGGTCGGTGATGTCGGTGGCGAGATAGGCGCCGGGATAGCTCGGCTCCGCCACGTACGCATGGCCCCAGTCGAAGACCGACGGATATTCGATCGTATCGTTGGAGAAATTCTCGAACTCCCGCTCGCGATTGCGTGAGCCGTTGAAGCCGACGACCAGCTGATGCTCGCGGCCGAACAGGATGAAGGGCCCGGTGGCGCTGACATCCAGCATGTACTGGTCATAGAAGGACGGATAGATGCCGCTGTAAACCGGCACCCCGAGCCCCGTCACCGGATCGGGATAGCCGCCTGCGTAGAGCAGCTTGGCATGCTCGGTGAAGCCCTTGTAGGTGAACATGCCCTTGGCCGACCATCCGTTGTCGAGCCTGTAGAGCGCCTCGCCGAAGGCGGATTCGTCGCGGATGTTCCAATAGGTCCAGGGGGCCGCAGTGGAGGCCGAGACCGGGTAGTCGATCAGGGTGCCGTCGGAAAAGGTGAGCGGCAAGGTGCCCCACATATTGCCCTTGGCGCGACTGTCCTGGATCGAATAGCCGGCGGTCAGCGTCAGGTTCGGCGTCACGTCCCAGTCGGCCACGCCGTAGAAGACGTTCCGGTTGCGACGGTAATAATCGAGATAGGATTCCTGGTCCTCATAGGCATAGACGAACCGGCCCCGCAGCGTGCCCTCCTGGTTCAGCGGCCCGGAAATGTCGCCCTCGAACCGCCCGTCGTTCCATGAGCCGTATTCCGCCGTGGCCGACAGCATGAAGTCCTTGGTCGGGCGCTTGCGCACGTAATTGACGGTGGCCGACGGGTTCCCGGTGCCGGTCAGCATGCTGTCCGCGCCGCGGATGATCTCGACCCGGTCGAAGATCGCGGTATCCAGCTCGCCGAACTGGATGCCGGAGATCAGCGGCAGGCCGGTGCCGTCGATCTCGAAATTGGTGATGTCGAAGCCGCGCGCGTCATAGACCGTGCGCTCGGTCTCGGTCCGCTCCACATTCACGCCGGGCACCTGGTCCAGGAGGTCGTTGGCGGTGCGCAGGTTGAAGTCGACGATCTGCTGCCGGTCGACGATCGTGACCGACTGCGGCGTCTCGATCGGCGTCAGGTTCAGCCCCGTCGCCCCCGTCGAAGCGGCCCGCCGCCCCTCGACGACGATGTTCTCGACCGGCGCCTTATGATCGCCGGAATCGTCGGCGGTCTGTGCCAACGCGCACAACGGCGACATCGCCAGGAGCGCGGCCGGGGCGGCATGGACGAACAAGCGGGAAAGCCGGTACAAGGTGATCCCCAATCAGATAATGGGAATGATTTTCACCGGCCTTCTTGCAATAATATACGGGAGAGTCAATGCGAATGCGATTTAATCGCAAATTAATTTTACTGAGCCGCTCCGAACGCCTCCCCGGCCGCATCGGGCCCTATCGGCTTGGCGCGCCTCGCTAAAAATAAAATCCCTCCGGCAGGGTGAGGTAAAAAATATCCTCTGCGTCTTAAAGCTCGCAGGCTGGCCCTGCGCCATCCGATCGATCTCCTCCCCAGTTTGATCGATCGGATGGCCCTTTACTTCCCCAACGCTCGCCGGCTTTGCCGCCGGCTGTGAGAATTATTGCTCCTGTTCCGGAGTCGCACTCGAATTACGTCCATATCTCAAGGAATGGGTATGGCGGCCCAGCAATCCCGCCTTTTGGGCGGACAGTGCCGACGCCCTCCGCCGGCGCGTCGGGCCAGCGCCCTTACGGACGCAACGGTCTGAAAAACGCGCGCAGGTCGTCGACCAGAATCTCTGGCGTTTCCATCGGCGCGAAATGTCCGCCGGTCGGCACCGAGGTCCAGCGCCTGATGTCGTAGTTCCGCTCCATCACACGGCGCGGGCTGTAGCAGACGTCGTGCTTGAACCGGATGATGCCGGTGGGGACGTCGACGGTCGGCGTTCGATCATGGCTCGGCTGCCATGGATTGTGCCGGATCTCATAATAGTAACGCGCCGCCGTGCCGACGCTTTCGGTGATCCAATACAGCATCACCGAGGTCAGCAGCTCGTCCTTGCTGAACGACCTTTCGACGTCGCCGCCGCAATCGCTCCACTCGCGCCTTTTGTCGAGAAGCCAGGCGCACAGCCCCACCGGCGAGTCGGCCAGCCCGAAGGCGAGTGTCTGCGGCCGCGTGCTTTGAATGGCGAGATAGCCGTGCCCTTCGGCCATACGCTCGGCAGCCCGTGCCCGCGAGGCCAGTTCGCTGTCGTCATACTCCTCGATCGCCGGCAATCCCGTCTTGAAGAAATCCAGCGGCGCGCCGTTGGCGATGTGAATGCCGATGAGGCGGTCGGCGTGCTTATGGCCGAGCTGCGCGGTGATGAGGGCGCCCCAGTCGCCGCCATGCGCCGCGAAGCGCCCGTATCCCAACACATCGTTCATCAGGACCTGCCACAGATCGGCGGTCCCGACGGCATTCACCCCGGGTTTGGTCAGTGGCGTCGAGAAGCCGTACCCGGGAAGCGACGGCACCACCACGTCGAACGCATCGGCGGGGTCGCCGCCGAACGACGCGGGATCGGCCAGCGGCCCGATGATCTTGTGCATGTCCCAAAAGGTCCAGGGCCAGCCGTGGCTCAGGATCAGCGGAACGGGGTTGGGCCCCTTGCCTTTTCGATGGATGAAATGGATCGGCACATCGTCGATTTCGGTGCGGTAGTGGTCGAAGCCGTTCATCGCCACTTCATGCCGGCGCCAATCGTAGCCATCGCGCCAATAGGCGGTGAGCGCGCGCAGATAGGTCAGGTTCGTGCCGTAGCGCCAATCGTCGTTGGCGAAATCGGGCGACCAGCGCGTCCGTTCCAGGCGCGTGTGCAGATCGGCGAGGGTGTCGTCCGAGACAGCGATGTCAAAGCGTTCGGCGCGCATCACGCCCCAAGATCGATGTGGTGCGAACGCACGCTTACCACCGGTCCCAGTGCATGACCTCGTCGGCCGGCACGCGCTGCCCCGGCTTGAAGTCGGTCCCCAGAGTATAGGCCACCGGGATCAGCCCCACCTGGCTGTATTTGTCGAACGGGATACCCAGCAGCTCAGCCATCTCCCGCTCCTTCCACAGGTGGACGGTGGTGAGAGCGGTGCCCAGCCCGCGGGAGCGGCAGGCGAGCATGAAGTTCCAGGTGACGGGCCAGACCGAGCCCCACAGGCTGGCCTGATAGAAGGTGTTCTGCCCCTCCATCCGGCCCATCAGGCAGGGGATCACCAGCAGCGGCACCTCGTGCATATGGTCGTTGAGGTGGGCGGTGGAGGTGCTCATCTCTTCGCGGCGGCGGGAGCGGCCGACGTCGTTGATGGAATAGATCGACGGGTCGGCGGCGATCATGTCGATGAAATGCTGCATGCCGGCGCGGTAGATTTCGGCGACCTTGGCCCGCATCGCCGCATCTTCCACGATCACGAACTCGAACGCCTGGTTGTTCGAGCCGTTCGGGGCCTGCAGGGCGAGCTTCATGCAATCCTCGACCACCGCGCGCGGAACGGGCCGGGCCAGATCCAGGCGCTTGCGTACCGTGCGGGTCGTGGTCAGCAGCTCGTCATTGGTCAGATTGAGCATCGGACGATCCTTCCCCTTGGCCTCATTGTGCGCCGATCCGCCCCGGTCGGCGGCGTCAATACCGGCAGCCTCTTGGGGCATTTTCCGGTAGCCGGTTCGATTTGACCATGATCAAATCGAACTGTCGGGCAAAAAGCGCTGAAGGGGAGGACGGCATGGCCGGATCGGCGGCACAGGAGAAACGCGGCTACGCGGCCGCGGCCTTCGCCCTGGCTTGCCTGGCCGCATTCCCTGCCCAGGCGCAAACCCGCCCGACCGAGAGTGGGCCGGTCAAAGGCCTCACCCTCGACGAGGTCGCCCAGTTCCGCGCCGTGCCCTATGCCGCGCCGCCGGTGGGCGATCTGCGCTGGCGGCCGCCCCAGGCGCCGCTGCAGCATAGCGGCACGCTTGACGCCACCGCCTATGGACCGGCATGCGAACAGGACCTCGCGGCCTATCCGGTCAGCGAGGATTGCCTGACACTCAATATCTTCACGCCGGCCCCGGCAAGCAGGACCAGCCGGCTGCCGGTCATGGTCTGGATTCATGGCGGCGCCTTCGTATCCGGTTCGGGGCGGGATTTCGACGCCACCGCGCTGGTCAGAAACGGCCGTGTCCTGGTCGTCACCATCAACTACCGGTTGGGCTATCTGGGCTTCCTCGCCCATCCGGCACTGAGCCGGCGCGATCCCAATCACGTCTCGGGCAATTACGGCATCCTCGACCAGCAGGCGGCGCTGGCCTGGGTCCGGCGCAACATCGCGGGGTTCGGCGGCAACCCCAAGCGGATCACCATCTTCGGCGAATCCGCCGGCGGGCAGAGCGTGATCGACCAGCTCGTTTCGCCGACCGCCGGGCCGCTTGCCGCCGCCATCGCCCAGAGCGGGTCCTATATGACCACCCTGCCGACCTTGGCCGCCGCCGAGACATCCGGACAGGCCGCGGCCAAGTCGCTCGGCTGCCCGGGCCAGGGGCGCGCCTGCCTCTACGGCCTGCCGGCCGACAAGATCGGCGCCGCGCTCAACCCGCTGACCAGCCTGCAGTCGGTATCGCCGGTGGTCGACGGGCTCACCCTGCCGCTGCAGCCGGCGGCGGCCTTCGCCGCGGGCAAGTTCCAGAGGATTCCGGTGATCAACGGCAGCAACCATGACGAATACCGGCTCTTCACCGGCCTTCAGCGCGGGCTGGAGAACGCGCCGGCACTGACGGCCCAAAACTATTTCGCCAATGTCAAAGGTCAGTTCGGTCCCATCGCCCGCAAAGTCCTCGACGCCTATCCGCTCAGGGACTTCGCGATCCCGGACTATGCCTACGACGCGATCCTCACCGACGTCGCATTCGCCTGCAACACGCACCTGCTGAACGCCCAGATGGCGCGGTATACAAGCGTGTGGGAATATGAGCTGGACGATCCCGACGCGCCGGTGGCCTCGGGCCCGGTGGTTCCCGGCTTCTCCTACGGCAGCCCGCACAGCGCCGACCTGTCCTATCTGTTCCCCACCTACAACGTGGCGGGTTTCCACCCGCACGGCCCACCGCCGCTGTCTGCCGACCAGAGGACGCTGAGGGCGACGATCCATCAATATTGGATCAACATGGCCCACCGCGGCGATCCGGCGGGACCGAAAAGCCCAGCCTGGCCTGCCTTCACCAATCCGGCCCACGCGATCCTCAGTCTCCGGCC
>DATBAZ010000221.1:0-3743 GCA_036271255.1 Alphaproteobacteria bacterium | reverse complement strand
AAACACGACCCAATCGGCAGAATACAGTCTGACCGCTTGGCGAAAAAGGCTGGTATTATAGCTGACTTCAGTAAAGAACGGTGCCTTGTTTTGCAGAACGGTAAGTTGCAGGCCCTCTGTCTTTAAATCCCGGAGGATCCTTAACGTGTCGTCCGTGCTGCCATTATCCAGAAACAGATGATGGTCTACGAGTTCAGCGTGGTGACGAACGAACGATTCAATTATGTCGTCTTCATTGAGGATGCGCGAAACTGCGACGAGATTCATTTTCAGGACTTGGAGGTCAGCATGCGGCGACATTATCTCAACGATTAAGGGAAGGCCATCGCTTCACAAAGGTCGCGGCCTACGGCAAAGCGTGAGCTGACCATTGCCGCTAACTGCATCAGGACCCTAGTGCTGGGTTGCCGGCGTGCGCCCCTGGAGCTTCTGATAGGCATAGCCGATGCCGATCAGGCAGAGCCCCAGCCCCAGGAAGGACGCGGCCCGCCACAGGCCGGTCAGGTCGTCCATATCGATGAGGAAGGCCTTGCCCAGGGTCAGCGCCAGCAGGCCGAAGCCCGCCAGCCGCAGGTCGCTTTTCGGCCAGCGCAACCCGCCCAGCAGCAGGGCGACCGACACCAGCAGCAATCCGGCTGAATAGCTGTAGGCCTCGGCCTGGCCGACGTCTCCCTCGTCCAGCCGGCTGCCGTGGAAGGCCTGGCGGATTTCCAGCAGCACCGTCACGATCGCCGTCACCACCGACGATGCCGCGACGATCCGGGAAATCAGGAAATGCCGCTGCCGCGCCAATTCGCTCGCGCCCAGCGCCAGCAGCGCCGCCGGCAAGCCGTAGGCCAGAAGAACCAGGTTCAGCACAGGCAGATCGCCGACCTCGAACCCGTTCAGATACGGATTGGCGCCCAGCAGGGTGATCAGCAGCGTCCAGCCCAGCCCGACGGCGCCGATGGCGCGCCAGCCCCAGTCGCGTACCCGCTGGGATTGGGTGCGTTCCAGCCGCAGCAGGAACAAGGCCAGCGCCAGCCAGCCGTCACCGGTCGCAGCCGCCTGGCGCAGCGGCTCGCCATGCGCGAACAGTTCGCCGCCGCCGGACGCGATGTGCCACAGTTCCAAGGTCATCAGCGCGGTGGCGAAGGCGAGCGCGGCGGATTGCAGGGCCGGCTCGACCCATGCGGTGCGGGAATCGGGCCCGAACCAGCGCGCCGCCAGCCAGCAGGCCAACGCAGGGACGCCATAGCCGTAGGCCAGCCAGTTGATCAGGATCGGCATGTCGCCGCCATAGCCCCCGATCGACGGGTTCAGCAGCAGCCGGACCGCGAGAATTGCCGCGATGATGCCGGCCAGCACGCGCAGCCCCGGCACGCCGGTATCGGCCGTCCGCGTCCGGCGATATATCCAGGCCAGCGCCGGCAGCTCCAGCGACAGCGCGACGGTCAGCCATGCGGTATGCAGCGCCATGGTGGCGGCCAGGGCGAGCGCGGCGGTGACGGCGGCGGCATAGGCCGCCAGCGGCGCATCCAGCCGCGGCCTGTGCCGGGCCGTCCTGCCCGCCGCGATCAGCGCCAGTCCCGCGAGCCCGATGCCGACGCTGGCCCAGGACAGGGAGCGGGTGAGGTCGGCCAGGCGGGCATAGAGCACGGCCGTCAGCGCGATCGGGACCGCCGCCGACAGCCCGGCCCACAGGCCGGGCTGCAACGAGCGCCACAGCAGGGCGAAGCCGCCGATGCCGAACATGGCAGCATAGGCGGCGATCGGCGTGGCGTACCCCTCCAGCGCCGGCGCCAGCAGCGGCCCGGTGACCGCCCAGGGCAGGTCATCGTCGTGCGGCATCGCCGGAACCGACCAGGACGCGGCCAGCCCGACGGTCATCAGCGCCACGACCACCGCCAGCGGCTGCTGCGTCGGTGCGAAGCGCGCCAGCAGCATCAGCAGCGCGATGCCGATGCCCCAACCGGTAGCGGCCACGCCGTCATAGCCGGTTCCGGCGGCCAGCATCCACAGCAGGGCAAAGCTGCCCAGTACCGTCGCCGCCACCGTCCAGACCGGCAGGGGAGCCTTCGACCAGTCCCAGCGCCACCATGGGCTCGCCGGTTCGGGCCACGGATCGCTGAGCAGCAGCACGGCGGAGAGCGCCGGCACCGCGATCAGATGGATGACGCGCACCAGCGGCTGGTCGCTGCCGACCGACAGCATCCAGGACAGCTGCCAGATGCCGTTGCCGGCCAGCGCCAGGCAGGCAAGCCACGGCCAGCGGCGGTAGCGGATCAGGGCGAAGACGCCGCCGGTGACGAAGAATAGGTAGGGAAACAGGATCGTGGCGTCTGGACTGTCGCTGGCGACCAGCGCCGGCGCGATCAACCCCATCGCGGTGCCCAGCGCCGCCGCCAGCCGGCCATAGACCAACCCGGCGCCCAGCGAGCCGAAGGCCACCAGCGCGAGCAGCAGGAAGGTCACGGTCGGCGGGATCAGGCCGTAGAAACTGTAGGCGGCGTAGGTGACGCCATAGAGCGTGACCAGTCCGGCCGCGGACAGCGCCGCCGGGACCTGGGTCTCGCCGGTCCCGTCCGTTTGGGCTGCCGTCCGCCGGCGCACCCATTCCGCGGCGGCGACGAAGCCCAGCCCGACCAGCGAGCCCAGCAAAACGCGACCCTCCGGGCCGAGCCAGCCTTGCTCGATCGAATAGCGGACGATGAACAGGCCGCCCAGCGCCGCCGTCACGCCGCCCACGGCGATGATCCAGCGCTCGACGATCCAGCGCTCGATCGCCTCCCAGTTCACGGTCGTTGCCGGGATCAGGGTGGAGGGCGGCAGGGACGGGGGCTGCGCCGGTTCGGCCGGCGCCGCCTCTACCGATGCGGCCTCGATCAGCACGGGTTCGGGTTGCGCGATCACCGGCTGCGCCGGAACGGCCGGGGCCACCGCACTGTCCGGCAGCGCCGCGCCTTTCAACGCCGCCACTTCGCGTTCCAGCCGGGCAACCCGGGTTTTCAGCTCGTTGGTGATCGCAAACGGCGCCGCGATTCTCCAGACGATCAGAAGAATCACGATAATCAGGATGTAGGTCACTGTTCCACCGCGCCGTTCTCTGCGCCGTCCGTCGCGGCTTCTGATGGCCGCTGAGGCGATGGGGCAGGTTTCACCAGCCGGTGGTGGTGGTCAAGCGGTATTCCGTCTGGCGACCTAACCCTGAAATCTCACCGTCCGATCAGCCTGCGATACAGATGCCAGGTCGCATGGCCGATGACCGGGATCACGACGATCAGGCCGATCAGGGCCGGGATCGAGCCTAGGATCATGGCGGCGGCAATCGTCATCGCCCAGATCGCCATCGTCCGCGGATTGTCGGCGATGGCCTTGATCGAGGTGCCGATCGCGACATCGAGCCCCACATCCTGCCGGTCCAGCAGCAGCGGGAACGACACGACGGAGATGGCGAAGACCACCAGGGCGAACAGGAAGCCGACGCTGACGCCGGCGACCATCAGCATCCAACCGGCGGTCGTGGTGAAGACCTGTTCCACGAAGATGCCGAGCGAATCCAAATGATGCGGGCCGCCGACCGTCGCATTGAAGATGCCCTGTGCGGCAAACAGCCAGACAACGAAGATCGCGGTCAGCATCAGGCCCAGCAAGGCGATCGCGCCGGCCGAGGGTGAGCGCAGCACCTCGAATGCCGTAGCCCAGCTCACCGTGCCGCCCTGCTCGCGCCGCCGGCTCATCTCATAAAGGCCGAGCCCGACGAA
>DATBAZ010000220.1:0-5097 GCA_036271255.1 Alphaproteobacteria bacterium | reverse complement strand
CCGCCGAGCGGACGATCTTGAACTGGTCATAGGAGTCCAGATCCGACAGATCGTCCGGCCTGTACTGCGACTTGGGCGGTGCCGGCGCGCGGGGCTCGCTTTTGGCGTGGCCGGTCAAACGCTGCAGCAGGCTGGCCTTGTCCGCCGAGGACAGGCCGCTCTTACCTTCGGTGCTCATCCGTCAGCGTTCTAGGGCGTGGCTGAGCGGATTGGCCTGATGCGCGTGGTCCAATGTCTCTTTGGCGCCGGCTTCGTGACGCAGGATGGTGTCGACCAAGGAATTGCTACCCGACTCAGGTTTGGACAGATTTCGCACCATACGGGTGGCAATCGTCGAAAGCGAAGTATTATCCGACAACGACACCAACGGCACGTCGATACCCAGCCTGGTTTCGAGCGCGAGCCGCAGTTCCACGGCCATCAGCGAATCCATGCCGAACTCCGACAGCGGCCGCTGCGGGTCGATCCGGTCGGGGGCGAAGGACATGACCCGCGCCGCTTCTTCGATCAGCAGGCCGACGATGAAGCTCTTGGCCTCGTCAGGCGGCAGGGAATGGATGCGGTCGCGGATATCGACCGCGCCGATCTCGACGCCGCCGGTCACCACGTCCTCGAAGGTCGCGTTCTTCAGGATCGGCAGGAACTGATGCGCTGCATCCCAGCGCACGGGCGCAAAGGCGACGACCGGCTCGCCCGAACCCAGCAGCAGCGGCAGTGAGTCCAGCGCTTCGCGTGCCGCCATCGGCGCTGTCGCCAACCGCCGCATCAGCGCATCGCGCGCCGCGTCCTGGCGGGCGAGATAGCCGACATCGCCGATCGGTCCCCACGCCACGGCCAGCGCCGGGAGGCCCTCGGCTTTGCGGCGGCGAGCGATCGCCTCGAGCGCCATATTGGCAGCCACATAGCTGCCTTGCCCGGGCGCGCCCATCACGGTCGTGGCGGATGAGTAGAGCAGGAACAGATCGACAGGATCGTTGCGCGTCAGCCGATCGAGATTGAGCGCGCCGTCCAGCTTGGGCGTCATGACGCTTTCGATCCGGTCATGGGTCAGATTGCCGACCAAGCCATCATCGACAACCATCGCTGCATGGACCACGCCGCCGATGGGCGCCATGTTCTCGCGGATCGCGGCGAGTGTTTTTGCCAATGCTTTGGCATCGGCCACGTCGCAGGCGAAAGCCCTTGCACCGACGCCTTCGGCGGCAAAAGCCGGCAAAGCCGCATCGGCCTCCTTGCTCTCGCCGCTGCGGCTCAGCAGGGCGAAGTGGCGTGCGCCCTTGGAAGCCAGCCAGCGTGCGGTCTCCAGACCGAAGCCGGTCAACCCGCCGGTGATGATGTAGGTCCGGTCCGGACGGATGCAATCGGCGGGCTGGGTTTCGGTCGGCACGAAGCGGCCGTCCGGCACCAGCACGATCTTGCCGAGGTGTCCGGCGACCTGCATCAGGCGGAAGGCATCCGCCGCCTCCGCGAAGGGGAAGGTGCGGCAGGGCAAGGGCTTCAAGTCACCCGACGCCATCAGCTGGGTCACTTCGCGCAGCAGCTTCGCCGCCAGGTCGGGCCGTTCGATCGGCAGGCGGTCCACGTCGACCGCGTAATAGGAGATGTTCTGGCGCAGCGCGCGCAGGCCGACATGCGTATCCATCATGAAATCGCGCTTGCCCAGTTCGACGAAGCGGCCGAACGGCTTGAGCAGCCCTAGCGACCGCTCCATCGCCTCGCCGCCCAGCGAGTTCAGCACGACATCGACGCCGCGCCCGCCGGTCAGGTCGCGTACCGCGTCGGCAAAGGCGATATCGCGCGAATCGAGCACGTGATCGACGCCGAGATGGCGCAGGAAGGCCCGCTTGGTCGGCGAACCCGCGGTGGCGACGATCGTCGCGCCGCAATGGCGGGCATACTGGATCGCCGCCAGCCCGACGCCACCGGCCCCGCCATGGATCAGGATCGTCTCGCCCGCCTCCAGCCGCGCCTGTGTCTTCAGCGAATAGAGGACGGTGAGGAAGGTGACCGGAATGGTTGCGCCCGCCGCGAAACTCAGCGTCTCGGGCAGCGGCGCCACCGCGTGCGCCTCTGTCACGACATGCGAACGCAAGGCCGCCGGCGCCAGCGCCATGACCCTGTCGCCGACCGCGATGCCCTCAACGCCCGTGCCGACCGCCGACACGACGCCGGTGCATTCCAGCCCCAAGGTCGGCCCGGAAAAGCCGCCCATCAGCGCTTCCTCGGGCAACAGGGCCATCGCCCACATGACGTCGCGGAAATTGAGGCCTACGGCGCGGACGTCGATCTGTACCTGGCCGGAACCCGGCTCCTCGGCGGCTACCGGCTTCCAGCGCAGCGTATCCAGCAGGCCGGGACGATCGATGACAAGCTTGGTCGATGCCGCCGCGGTCAGCGGATGAGGCAACCCGCGTTCCAGGCGCATGGCCTGGCGGCCGTCATCGGACCAGACGATCTCGCGCTCGTCATCCTGTGTGACGATCTCATGTGCCAGGGTCTCGGCGATATCCACCGCCGCCCAGTCAGCCGGGAAATCGAGCAGGCGGCAGTCCAATTGGGACTGTTCGTTGCAGATGGTCCGGCCCAGCCCCCAGAGGGCGGCTTCGCCCGGCGCGGGCGTATCGGCCTGCGCGTCCTTCGTGACAATCCACAAGCAGCCCTTCTCGGCGGTCTCGGCGACCAGTCTGGCGACGGTGAGGATCGCCACCATCCGCGCGGTGGCGGAATCGGCGTTGAGTTCGACCGCGAGCGGGGGCAGGCAGACGACATGCGAGGTCTCGCTGCCGGCCTGGCCCAACGCGGCGCAGAGTTCGGCGCCGTCGGCGACTTCGGGCGGGTTGATGGTGGTGTTGGCCACGCCGGCGTCCGACAGCTTGCGGGCCAGTGCGGTAGCGGCCTTATCACCGCTGACCGCGATGATCACCACCTGCGATCCCGCCGACAAGCTGCCGGCGATCTCTCCGCCGCGATGGGAGGGCTGGCGCTGCGCGGTCAGCAGGGTGACGGGCCACAATCCGTCGCCGATGCCGGTCGAGTTCGTACCGATAAAACCGGCGCCGTTCAAAAGGTCGGCCAGCCCGGCTCCGCCTTGGACCGGCGAGACCGGGAAATCGGACGACAGGCTGCCCTGCCACCAGGATGCACCTAGGCCGAAGATCGCGTTCCAGACGTCGCTCTGCTCGGGCTCGGCCGCCAAGAGGAAACCGCCGGGTGCCAGCACGCCATGCAGACGGTTCGTGGCGCTCTCGTCGAACTCCAGCCGCGTGATGCCATAGAGAGAGACGACAAGGTCGAAACGCTCGTTCTGCTTGAGGGCGCCGTCCTTGGGATTCCATTCCGATGCCGAAGCCCCACGATGGCCGTCGGTCACCGCCGTCAGGCGTTGCACCATGTGCGGATCGGCATCGGTCGCTTCGTAGATCAGCGTACCCTGCCAATCGCCGAGGCCGCTCAGCAGGCGGCGGGTCAGCGTGCCCGAGCCGGCCCCGATCTCGAGGATTCGAAGAGGCCGGCCGGCCGGCCAGCTTTTCGCGATGTTGAGTACTGTCCGGCTGAGCCCGGACAAGGCTTGCTCGCCGGACGGCGAGCCATAGAGCATCTGATCGACCAGCGCGCCACCCGGTACGGCGTCGTCGAGGCCGTTCTTCAGCAGCCGCGGCAGATCGGCGCCACCTGCGAGTGCCAGCTCGGCGGTCAGCTCCGGTGCGTCGTCCATCAGAGTACGCCAGATGATATCGGCCGCCGGCAGCATGGCCTCCTCGGCCAGCAGCCAGCCCTGCCCGGTGTCGGTGGCGATACCGTGTCGTTCCATGAGCAGCAGCAGCCAGCCCAGCAACGGCGCGGCGTCCCGCGCGATGACGCCCGAGGAAGCCAAGGCGTCGATCCGGACCGGCGCATCCCAATGGGTAAGCCGCCCGACCGCACTATAGGCCGACGACGCCAGGTAGGCGTCGAACAGGAGCTTCGTCTCCTGATAATCCTTAGTCGGCCCAGCGGGTGCGGCGATCGCGGCGGCGAGGTCGATGGACGGGCTTGCCGCGTCCCAAGGCCCCGGTGCGGCGATCCGGTCGAAGCGGAAGATTTGCGACGCCAGCTCGGTCTGCCGGTTCAGCCGGACGCGCTGGAACCAGCAATCGTCGACATCGCCGATGCGATTGCCGCAACTGTCGAACAGGCTGACCGAGGCCGAGATCGCGCGCACCCCGGCATGACGGATCGTCAGTTTGGCGCTGGCGGGCGCGCGCCCATAGGGGGCGAAGATGCGGACCCGGCCGAAACGCGACGGGATGAAGCTTTCGCCGGGCGCGATCTCGACCTTCTCGGCCAACAGGGCAAGGAAACCCTGCAGCACGCCGTCGAACAGGGCGGGATTCAACACGAATTCATCGCCGATGGCGGCGCCGGCGGCGGCATCGAGCGCTATGACCGCTTCGTTCTCGCCTACGATATCGACCCGGCGGACAACACGGAATTTCGGCCCGTAATTGAGCCCCAGCCCGGATGCGGCTTCATAGAGCGCATCCGCGCCGATGGTGCGCAACAACGCGCCTGTCTCGGTGAATTCGGAGACATAGGCGCTGCCTTTGGCGATCCGGGCAACGGCGTTGACGCTCCACGGTTCCTCGCCCAGGCGCGCGCGGCTTGCGATCTCGAGCTGGCCGCCCTCCTGCAGGCGGACGCGCAGTTCACGGGAATGACCGGGTTCGACGACCAGCGCACGGGGGATTTCGACGCCGGTGACCTCGAGGCACTGCGCGTCCGGATAGGTCACATGCGCCGCCGCCAACGCCATCTCGACCAGGCCGGCGCCGGGTACCACCGGCATGCTTTCGATCACGTGGTCAAGCAGCCAGGGCAGCTTTTCGGTGGTCAGGAAGTTCGACCAGACCGGGTTCGGCGGATTGCGCTGGAAGCCGAGCAGCGGGTGGTCGCGGCGCGGCACGTCGATGAAGATGCCGTCCTCGGTCGGCGTGAACCAGTGCCGCTCCTTCTGCCAGGGATAGGCGGGCAGCGCGCGAAAATCGGTGGCGCCGTCGAAGATCGGGGCGTGCGCGATCGAATGGCCGGCGACATGCGCCTCTGCGGCGATGGACGGGA
>DATBAZ010000219.1:0-2144 GCA_036271255.1 Alphaproteobacteria bacterium | reverse complement strand
TGCGCTCGGCTTCCTTGACGCAGAGATCGATGTCCCAAGCCGGCATGATCGGCATCGGCATCAGCCGATGGTTGGTCGACGTAAACAGATCGACCGCAGTGTCGTTGTAGATCTCGACGCACAGCCGGCGAACGATCTCGTCCTTCGAGGTGCCGAGATCCTGGCCGCCGAGGCCGATCGAATTGGGGAACATCACCTGATTGTGGATGCCGCAATCGTCCATCACCTGAAGACGCACCTTGGTGTCCCAGGCGCCGTGATGGACCTCTTCATTGCCCCAAATCGGCATGGATTCCATGAAGGGGTATTTGTTGTTCTGATTGTCGACGACGCCCCCGCCGCGGACCTCGTTGAGGACCTCGCCGTCCATCACCCACATCTGCTTGCCGTCGATCTCCCGGACGTGGAGCACCTTGTCCTTGTAGCCGGCCGGGGCGCGCTTGGTCCAAAGGTCGGGGGTCGGAGTCCAGTGCGAGTCGGCGTCGACCACCTGGACGTCATTAGCTATTTCGAACATCGCTTTCTCCTCCGGAGCCGGCGCTGCTTCCATGCGCGGTGCTGACCGGCCTTGCCCGTGCCCGGGCGCTGGCGAAAGCTTACGCCTCATTGCCCGGCCCTGCCAACGGGGAATTCCCGCGGATCGACCGCTGGCCGGCACGGGCCGGCGCGGGTGATTTCCGCAATGGCGGAGGGCTTTGCGCTGGCGGGCCGGGCCGTGCGGATGTAGCTCATTTGCCAGGCAGAGCGCCCGACCGCAGCTTGGGCATTGCTCGCAGGAGAGACCGATGAAATTCGAAGTCATCTCGACCGACAATCACATTGTCGAACCGCGCGAGCTGTTCGTCACCCGCATGCCGAAGGAATATCGCGACCGCGCGCCGCGGGTGCTGCGCGGCGCCGACGGCGGCGATGGCTGGAGCTGGGACGGAACGCCACCGAAGCGTACCTTCGGGCTCGAAGCCGTCGCCGGACGAAGCGTTCAACTCAGCGGGTATAAATGGGATGATATCCTGCCCGGCAATTACGACGGCGCCGCCCACCTCGCCGACATGCGGTCCGATGGCATCGATGCCTCGGTGCTGTTCCCGACGGTGGTGCTGGAATCCTACACCAATCCCGACGATGCGTTCAGCCTGGCGATCATGCAGACCTATAACGACTGGCTGCTCGACGAATTCGTCGCGCCCGACCCGCGGCAGCTGATCGGGCTGCCGGCGCTGCCGGTCAACCACGGCATGGACGTCGCCGTCGCCGAGCTCGAGCGCTGTGTCGCCAAAGGCGCCAAGGGCTTCTTCATCCCCGCTTTCCCGACGATCAACTATATCGACGCGCATTACGACCCGCTGTGGGCCGCGGCCGCCGGGGCCGGCACACCGCTCTGCCTCCACCGCACCTTCGGCGGGGTCGATCCGATGGGCGGCTTCCAGTTCAACGTGCCCGGCCTGAACGTCGCCGGCACGGTCGCGCGGTTTTTCTCGGGCGTCTATCCGCTGACCAACATGATCTACACCGGCGTGTTCGTCCGCCATCCCGAACTCAAGGTGGTCGACGCCGAGGTCAATTTCGGCTGGGCCCCCTTCTGGAAACAGACGATGGACCAGATGTTCGAGAAGCAGAAAGGCTGGTCCAACCTGCCGATCAAGGAGCTGCCGAGCAGCTACCTGGGCAAGAATGTCTTCGTCACCGTGCTCGACGATTATGTCGGCTTCAACCAGGTCCAGTTCGACCCGCAGCTCGCCGATTTCGCGATGTTCTCGCTCGACTATCCGCATAGCGTCTGCCTCTGGCCGAATTCGGCCGATCACATCGAGCAGCTGACCAGGAACGTCGGTGCCGCCGCCAAGGAGAAGATCCTGGCCGGCAATGCGGTGCGGGTTTTCGGGCTGAACTGAGGCCGTCCGAACCGGCGCAAGACCGACAATATGGCGCGTATTACATAGCCATCGGCGATGGCAGTGCCTTCGGGCGCGCGTATAAATCGGGGAAAGGCCAGGGGCGTCCTGGAAAGAGGATGAGGTGCCCGCATGAACGTGCTCGCAAGAAAGGCCGCGCCCAAGGCGAAGAAGGCAAAGGCGCGCCGGCCGCGGCGCGAGATTCCGTTCAAGGTGACCAACCCGGAGCGGATACCGGCGCAGCGTTATTAC
>DATBAZ010000218.1:0-16994 GCA_036271255.1 Alphaproteobacteria bacterium | reverse complement strand
TGGTTGCGCGGGCCGCCGGTGAAGGGCAGGCCGCTCAGGTCCTGGTTGGCCGACGCGGAGAAATATTTGTCGTAGCGCGAGTTCGAGTAGGCATAGATGCCCGACAGTTCGACGGAGTCGATCGGGTTGATCTTGCCCTCGAATTCGATGCCTTCCAGCGTCGCCAGCGCGGCGTTCTCGGTGATCGTGTTGATGCCACTGCCGACCACGGCGACGGCGCGCTGGATGTTGGTGTAGTGGTCATGGAACGCATCGAGCGCGGTGCGGCCCGGCATGCCCCAGAGGGCCCAGTTCGCCTTGATCCCCGCCTCGACATCGACCACCGTCTCCGGCTCGTACTTCCGCGATTGTCCCGCGGGTGCATACAGGTTGAAGCCGCCGGGGTTATAACCGCGCCGGCCGGTGGCGTAGAGCAGCAGATCCGGCGTCACCTGGTAATCCATGGCCGCTGTCCAGGTGCCCTGGCTGAAATGGCCGGATTCGGCACCGCCGCAGTTCGGCACCGATAGGGTCTGGTCGGCCTGGCACTTACCCTCTCCGTCATAGGCGTTTTGCAGGCTGGACGCATAATCCCAGGTATAGCGGTAACCGCCGGTGACCTTCAGGCCGCTCAGCACATCCGTGACGTCGCCAAGGTCGTAGGTTACCTGCCCGTAGACAGCCTGCGACTTGGTTATTGTGTGGCTCGCGGTCGTCAGCGGATTGTGGATGAATGTATTGACCGGCGTGTCGAACTCGATCGACTGGACGTAAGAATATCCGGCGGGGTGGACGAACTGCAGGAAGCCGCCGGTGGTCCAGACCAGGTTGTCGTCGAATGCTTTGCCCTGGAACTGCAGCTCCTCGCTATAGGCAGCGATGCTGTTCGACCAGCCGTTGGGGTTGGTCGAACCGATCAGCGGCAGGTCACTGCCGTCCAGATCCCAACGGAAAAGGTATTTCGATTCGGTATAGGCCGCGATGTTGCGGATCGTCAGGTCGTCCGCGGCATGCCATTGCGCGATATCGACGAAACGGAAGGTGTATTCCTTGCCGAGTTCATCGGTGTCCAATGCGGTTGCGCGGGGGCCGAGCGCCGCCTCCTCGGCCAGCGCCTGATAGATCGTCGGGAATGCGAGCGAGGCCGCGCTATTGCGTTTGACGGCCGTCAGCTGCTCCCCAGTGCCGTTGTTGTGATTGTAATAGCTTGAATAGACGAGATAATTGTCGAAATCGTCCCATGGTTGAATGGTGACGCCGATACGACCGGCGAAGAAGTCGCGATTGTCCAGGTCTTTGTGGTGGACGACGTCCTCGGTAAAGCCGTCACGCTGCTGGGTCTGGCCGGCCACGCGGATCAGCAGCTTCTCCGGTACCACCGGAAGGTTCAGCGCTCCCTCCAGCTCATGGTCCCAATAGCTGCCGAGCGTGACCTGGACATAGCCTTCATAGTCGCCGGTCGGCTTCTTCGGCTCGAACAGGATGGCGCCGCCGCTGGTGGTGCCGCCGAACAAGGTGCTCTGCGGCCCTTTCAGCACCTGGATGTCCTGAAGGTCGTAATAAAGGCCGGTGCCCGAGCCGCTGCCCGTGCTCGTCGGGCCGCTGGCGGCAGCCGACAGTGAGGAGACCACCGGGGCCTCGGCGAAATACGCGACCACGCCCGGCAGGCCGCGGATCGACAGCTGCTCCGAATCGCGGTTGGTGGAGTTGGTTGAAACCAGCGACGGCACGAAATGCTGCAGGTCGGTTACCCGCTCCACCTGCAGGTCGCGCAGAGTCTTGGCCGACAGGACGGTGATGGCGATCGGGACTTTCTGGATGTCCTCGTTCCGCCGCCGCGCCGTGACGATGATCTCCTCGAGTGGAGCGGCCGGCGCGGAGTCGGTCTCGTCGGGCTGTTGCGCAACGGCGGGGCTGCTGACGGCGAGTGTCCCCGTCAGGGCGGCCATGGCTGACACACCGCCAATTCGATACGCGATCATGGGTACGTTTTAACCGTCTTCCCCTCGACCGTTGAATCGGTCGTGCGCCACAGCATAGCCGCGCCTTCGCGGTCGCGGCAAGCAAGCGCTTTGCCGAAAGCGGCTGCGCTCGGCGCAGGAGTTACTCCGTATCAACGTGACATTAGCGAACCAATCGCGGTTTACAGTTTCGGAGTGGAAAACATCATGAAGGCTTCGTCACGCACAATGATTGCGGCGGCCATGGTTGCAGCACTTGGCGTCGCGGGCACCGCCGCCATCGCGCAGCAGCAGGCTGCCGCGCCGGCGCAGGACAGCAAAACCCAGGACGGGAGACATCACGAGCATCGCGGGATGCTGCCCAGCCAGCGAGCCGAGGCGCGTCTCGCTTATATCAAGACCGCTTTGCAGATCACGCCGGCCCAGACCGCGCAGTGGAACGCGTTCGCCGACGTCGTGCGCAAGCAGGCCAAGGGCCGCGATGCCAAGGTCGAGGAAATGCGCGCCAAGTTCGAACAGCGCAAAGAAGGCGACGCGCGGCCCGATCTGGTCGAGCGGCTGGAGTTCCGCCAGAAGATGCTGAACGCCGCCGCGTCGAACACGGGCGAGCTGCTCACCGCGCTGAAGCCGCTCTATGCCAGCTTCAGCGACAACCAGAAGCAGACCGCAGCCGAGGTGCTGGGCCGCCACGGCCATGACGGCCACGGCGGCTGGCATCACATGGGCGGGCGATAACCCTTAACGCCTAATCCAACCCCGCGCCGGTAAAACCGGTGACGATCGTTTCGATCCGGCCGGCGCGGGTTATGCGGGCTTTCTCATTGTCGTAGGGTCCAGAGCTGCAGATATACAGCGTGTCGTGGTCCGAACCCCCATACATGCAGGCATAGGCGCTGCGGTCGCCCTCCTGCTTGATGCGGTGTGTCAACTCGCCGGTGTGGGTGATGCGGATCAGGCCGTTCCATAAAGCGGCTACCCAGATGCCGCCCTGGGCGTCCAGGCAGATGCCGTCGGGGAAGTGGCCCTCGGGTAGGGGCACGATCCGGCGATTCGAAAGCTTTCCGCCGGTGCCGATATCGAACAGGCTGATCTGCTTGCCGGCGCTTTCCGCCACCACCAGCGTCTTGCCGTCGTCGGTGATACGGATGCCGTTGCCGACCATCAGTGGTTCGCCGTCGGTGCCGACGCTGCCGTCCGGTTGGACGACGATCAGCGGCGCGGCTGTCGGATTGTAATGGTCGCCGCCGAACTGGACGATATAGGCGCGGCCCTCGCGATCGACGACCATGTCGTTGACACCGGCCCCGGCGGCGGTCCCCAGGTCGGCATAGAGGCTTTTGTTGCCCTGCGCATCCACCCGGATCAGATGCTCGTGATACATCGACACGACCAGCATATCGCCGCCCGGCAGAAAGCCGATGCCCGACGGGCTGTCCTCGAAGGTCGCGAGCGTGGTGACCAGGCCGTCATGGTCGATCCGCGCCACGCGGCGGTCCAGCATGTCGGCGAAATAGAGATGACCCTTGTGCCAGCGGGGGTCTTCGGGGAAGGCCAGATTGTCAGTCAGCGTGCTGACAGGACCGAGATCGGTGACCATTCTTCCTCCCCCTTTTGCCCCTACTCTTGCATTGATTATTCGGCGGCGACCGCCTGTGCGTCGGCGTCGCGCGGACGGTAGAACTGGGCGTACCAGGCCCGGGCCTCCAGGATCGGCCCATCGCCGGCGCACAGCAGCGGCCGCGGCATCGGGTCCTTATTCTCCCAGATCTCGACATCCTGATAGAAGGCGACCTTACCCAGCTCGACATAGTTGGCGGCGACCTGGTGGAACTCCGGCGTCATCACCTCGGCCTCGCACTTCACCATCGTGCCGTACCAGACCGCGACATGCTCGGTATCGATCGGCGTGTGGCAGATCAGCATCCAGGCGGGGTAGGGCCCGTCCAGGTGGGTGAGCAGATAGGCTGGCCCGTGATAGGTGGCGAAAGAGGGTAGGGCGCCGCCTTTCTCAGCCGCCAAGGTCTCATGCATGTTGAGCGCGTACTGCGTCGCCTTGTGGCCGATGAAGGTGTTCTTGAACTCGGCGATATGGGCGCCGTGGACGATCGGGAAATGGGCGCGGTCGGCGATATTGTCGACGATCTCTTTCGGCACCGTGTGGATGTCCTTGCGGATCAGATCCCACTTCACCCATTTGGCGTCGCGATATTCCTCCATGTCGGGCAGCTCGTAGTCCGGCTCGCCGAATTCCGGGTCGTGCCACATGAACACGTTGCCGTTCAGCTCGCGCGCCGGATAGGCGTTCACCCGCGCTTTGGGCGGGATCACCTTGGTGTAAGGGATTTCGTTGCAGCGCCCGTCGGGGCCGAAACGCCAGTTGTGGAACGGGCAGCGCACCCCGTTGCCGTCGACCGTGCCGCCGACCGCCAGCGCCGCGCCCATA
Organism: Alphaproteobacteria bacterium; assembly: GCA_036271255.1. Classification (GTDB taxonomy): domain Bacteria; phylum Pseudomonadota; class Alphaproteobacteria; order BOG-932; family Roseiterribacteraceae; genus BOG-932. The sequence goes on along the minus strand of DATBAZ010000218.1, from coordinate 12,611 downwards.
TGCGGGCAGGTGCCGTCCAGCACCGCGGGCAGTCCGTCGGCGGTGCGGAAGGCGACCAGCTTGCGGCCGAAGAACTTGAGCGGCAGCGGCTCGTCCGCCGACACCTCATCGGCGCGCGCGACCATGAACCAGCCGCGGGGATAGGTGAAAACGTGCGAATCCTCGATCGCGGCGGGCTGAACGGACATGGCGGTCTCCTGGTCTGCGAAGACTGACTATATCAGGATTTCGCTGACCGGCTTAGAGGTCTGCATCGAGCCCTGGCCCCATTTCTCGACCGGCACACCCATAACCTGCTGGATGGTGAAGCCGACACGGGTGATGGGTTCGCCGATGGCGCTCACATGGATGCCGGTCTTGATCCGCCCGCCGGCGCTGCCCGCGGTCATCACCGGGATGCCGCTGATCGAATGGATGCGGGCATATTCGGTATCGGAATGCGCCATCACCAGGGAACGGTCGAGCAAGGTGCCGTCGCCTTCCTTGATGTTGGCCAGGGTCGCGACGAACAGCGCCCAAGCCTCCATGCTGCGCTCGACGAAATAGGTCGCCTTGGGTTGATAGCCCAGCTCCTTGTCCACCGGCTCCTCGTGCGTCATCAGGTGGTGGATCATCTGCTCGCCCGGCATGCGCAGGCTGGAGGCGGAATCCGAGAAGACGACGTTGAAGATCTTGGTCTGGTTGCAGGCCAGCGCCATCGCCAGGATTTCGGCCATGATCTTATGGTTGGCCATGGCCACGCCGATCTCGGTCCCCGTCGGCCCGTCGGCGGGTTTCGCCATCACATGGCAGGCCTCGGCCGGCGGCGGCTTCTGGAGCTGAAGCTCCAACTGCTGCTCGAGCTGACGGACCGAGGTGAAATACTCGTCCATCCGCGTGCGGTCGGCCTGGCCGAGCTGGCTCATGAAGGCTTCGCGCTGTTCCCCGACGCCGGCCAGCACGCTCTTGCGCAGCATGATACCGGGATCGGGCTTGAAGTCGGCGGCGTTCGGGTCCTGGAAGTCCGGCCCGAAGATGCGGGTATAGAGCGCGACCGGAGAGACCTCCGCCGGATTGAAGCCGTTGGCGCTGCGATAGGAATAAGAGTGCTTCGGATCGCCGGTCGAGGTCATCTCCAGCGAGCGGAAACGCGTATCGGTGCCGATCACGTCGCCGATCAGCACGTCGATGGTCGGGATGTCCATCGGGTTCTGCATCGAGGGCGCGACGCCGCCGGCACGCACCGCCTGCATGCCCGAAATGTGGGGCAGGTTCGGCTTGCCGTCGAGCATCGCCTTGAAGCCGGAGAAGACGTTGATCTGCTTCTGGTATGGTTCGATGTATTTCAGCTCCGGCAGCAGGTCGTAGTCCGGGCCGAGCTTGGTCGGAACCCAGCGCTGGGAGTTCATGCCCAAGCCCCAGTTCCAAGTGCCGAACCGGATCGGCAGCGGCCGCCCGCCGGCCAGCGCCGTCCCATTGGTATTCAGCATGCAGTCCAGGAAGGGGAGGCCCAAAGTGACGGCGCTGCCGCCCAGCATGCCGCGCAGGACGCGGCGGCGGGTAAAGTCCTTATTCATTGTTGCTTGCCTCCTTCACGGCGCCCGTGGACGGGCGCACGGCAAAAAATGCATCGCTGCTTGCGATGGTCTTCATCAGATCGGTCACCCGATAGCCTTTCTCCGCGAATTGCTTGCCCAACCAAGTCTGGAATTCGCGCTCGCCAGGATCGAAATCGCGGCCGACGGCATAGCGGTACAGGGAATTGGTGAGGCAGGCGGTGGTCGCCGGGTTGTCATGGATCGCCCGGCCCAGGCTTGCGGCATCCGTGAACTTGAGCCCGTCGATCTCACCCGAGGCGTCGATCGGGGCGCCGTTCTCGGCGGAGCGGAATTGGCCGACGCCATCGAAATTCTCGAGCCCCAGCCCGATCGGGTCCATGATTTTGTGGCACCCGGCGCAGGTCGCCTCGGTACGATGCGCGGTCAGCCGGTCGCGGGCGGTTTTGAAGTTCGGGTTGTTTGTGTCCTGCACCACCGTGAAGTTCACATTAGCGGGCGGGGAGGGGACGACCTGGCACAGCAGGATCTCCCGCACCGCCTTGCCGCGCAGGGTCGATGAGCTGCGGCCCGGATGGGAGTGCAGCTCGGTGAAGCTGAGCTGGGTCAGGATCCCGGCATGCGGATCGTCGGCGGCGAACTCATGCGCCTCCCAATCCTTCTCGCTCGTGACCGGCACCTGATAGACGACGCCGAGGTTGCGGGTCAGGAAGGTTTTGCGGGTGGTGAACAGGTCGCGATAATCGCCCTTCTGGGTGACCAGCAGGTCGACCGCGGTGCGCAAGGTCTGCTCCTGCGCGTCATGCGCGACTTTCTGGCTGAACACCGGATAGATGGCCGCGTCCTTGGCGAGCGAGTCGAACTGATCGAAATCCAGGAAGTCGATGAAGAAGGCGCGTACGCCCGCCTCCAGCCTGGGCGAGGCCAGCATCCGCTCTACCTGCTTGTCGACGCCGGACTTGCTGTCCAGCTCGCCCTTCTCGGCGGCCCGCAGCAATTCGTCGTCCGGCGCGGCGTTCCACAGGAAAAAAGAAAGCCGCGACGCCTTGGAATAGCCGCTCAGGCGCTGCCGCGTCTTGTCCGACTGATCGGTCTCGGCGACGTCCTTGCGGAAGATGAAGTCGGGTGAATCCAGCAGCTCCGCCAGCCCATAGGTCAGTCCGGCATAGAAATCGCCTTTGGCATCCGCCGCCTGCCCGGCGAGCTGCACCGGGCCCGCGATCTCCTTGTCCGTCGCAGGGCGGCGGAAAAGCAGGCGGGCATATTTGGTGATGGTTTGGGTGGCGCAGACGTGGTCCGCCTTCTTGGCATCGGCCGGCTTGCACGGGATCAGATTGTCCCGGTGCTTCGCATCCACAACCTGGCCGGCAACGTTGCGGGCCATGGTGTCGTATTGCTCGAAGCCAGAAGCCGACATCGACACGGCCGACGCGCCGACCGCCAGCAGCCCGTTCTTGCGCGCGCCCGGCTCGAACCGGCCGCCCAGCTTGATATCGGGAGCGAAGATGTCGGCGATCACCTGCCGGTACTGCGCGGCGCTGAGCCGCTGGGCATTTACCGGCGCGCCGGCGGTCTTCGGTTCGGACGGTCCGCAACCGGCCAACATCAAGGCACCCAATGCGGCCAGGGCCGCGAAACGCTTATTCATCAGTCGGATACTCAGTGAGCGGGCGTGGGCGCAGCGGCTGCTGTCTTCTTCGAATCCTCTGGATGGATCACGAAGGCGGGAATGGCTGTGAGGGCGAAGGCGGTCGACAGCGCGGTGCACTGGCCGGTTTTCGGGTCCTTGAAGCCGTCGGCGTAACGCCGGACCGATTGGCTGAAGGTCGGGCAGTCATAGCCGATCATCTCGGCGCTGGCCTGCTTGGCATGGGCGGTCAGATCGACGTCGCTGGCGGCGATATAGCCGGCCAGCATGCCCTTGGCGCTGCCGTCGGCGGCGATCTCGACGCGCAGCCGCGCCGCCTTGAAGTGGTAATAGCTCGCATAGCCGCCGAAATCGTAGGTCAGCGCGATGTCGCCCGGCTGGGTGGTCAGCACACCGTTCTCGATCTTGCCGTGCAAGGTGGCCTGGAATTTCTTCTCGTCGGTCACGGTCAGGCTGGCATAGGGCAGCATGTGGCCGTTGGCGTCGATCATCATCGGGCTTTGCCCGTTATACACGCCGACCGTTACGTCTGGAGAGTTCTTCGGATCGGTCACGCCGGTGACCTCGATCAGCATGGTCGTGCCGCCGTCCTTGAAGGCCTGGTTCTTCAGCGACTCGAGATAACCTTCCTCGCCCGGGAACCCGCGGAAATTGGATGAGCAGCCCAGCACCCGATAGGTCTGGTTGTCGACCGCCGGCTCGCCGTTCGGGCCGGTGAACTTCTCATGGGCGCAGGTCGTGTCGGTGGCGTGCCCATCGGTCGTGCCGTCGACATTCATGCCGTAGGAGACCTTGCTCTGCGTCGTGCGCTGCGGCGCGCGGGGATAGTCCGGCGCCTCGCACAGATCCTTGCCGTCGGTGGTGTGATAGGCCTTCTGCTCGAACTCCTTCAGGTTCTCGGGCTTGGTCAGGCGTGTCCGCTCGGCCGCGGTCGAGGCCGCCAGATAGATTTCCTTGGCCGCCATCGCCAGCCCGTCCGGACAGTCGTTCGCGCCCTTATAGATGTCGAAGGAGAGGGAGGTGAGCGCGAAGCCCAAAGTGCGGGTCTTGCCGGCGCTCGTATCGGGCACCGCGGCGCTGGCGGTTCCGGCATGGGCCGGCGCGGTCATCAGGCTCGCGGCCATCAGCGCGGCACAGCAGGCCAGACCGGTACGCGGTATGATTATCGTCATCGAATGTCCTCCCCGTCGTCCCGCCGTGCGGGCGAAATTTCTTATAACATATTAAATAATTTTACCGCCCCCAAATCAACGCTGAATGGGGGTTCACTGTGCGGAGGGGATCGATGACCGCCGCCGTAAAGCGATCACGGCGGCGGTCATGTAAAAACGGATCAGCCTTTAATGAAGGCAAGAAGATCCTGGTTGATCGTATCGGCTTCAGTGGTCGGCATGCCGTGGGGGAAGCCTTTGTAGGTCTTCAGGGTGCCGTTCCTCAGCAGCTTGGCCGACAGCGGGGCGGAGTCCGCATAGGGCACGATCTGATCATCGTCGCCATGCATCACCAGCACCGGCACCGTGATCTTCTGCAGGTCCTCGGTGAAGTCGGTCTGCGAGAAGGCGACGATGCAGTCATAGTGCGCCTTGGCGCCGCCCATCATGCCCTGGCGCCACCAATTCCAGATCACGCCCTGCGACACCTTCGCGCCGGGACGATTGAAGCCATAGAACGGTCCGGCCGGCAGGTCATAGTAGAACTGGGCCCGGCTTGCGACGAGCTGTGCCTGTAGCCCGTCGAAAACCTCCTTCGGCAGCCCGCCGGGGTTGGCGTCGGTCTTCACCATCAGCGGCGGCACCGCGCTGATCAGCGCGGCCTTGGCCACACGGCCGTTGCCATGTTGGGCAACATAGCGGGCAACCTCACCGCCGCCCGTCGAATGCCCGACATGGACGGCGTCTTTGAGGTCCAGCGCCGCGGCCAGTTCCGCAACATCCGCCGCGTAGGTGTTCATTTCGTTGCCATTGGCCGTCTGAGTAGACCGGCCATGCCCGCGCCGGTCGTGCGCGATGACACGATAGCCGTGGGCGAGAAAGAACATCATCTGGTTGTCCCAGTCGTCGGCGCTCAGCGGCCAGCCATGGTGGAAGACGATGGGCTGCCCGCTTCCCCAATCCTTGTAGAATATCTCAGTCCCGTCCTTGGTTGTGATCGTCGGCATGTCGCTCTCCAGTCGTGTCCGGGCTGCTGCCCGTGAGGGTCTGCTAGCACCGCGCGCATCTGGCGGATTGACGGAAAGGCTTGTTTTAGGGACAGGATCAGCAAAAGGATCGTGGGGAAGCGAGAATGTACGACTACATCATCGTTGGCGCCGGCTCGGCCGGCTGTACCTTGGCGAACAGGCTCTCTGCCAACCCCAACGCAAAGGTGCTGCTGCTGGAGGCCGGCGGCCGGGATCGCCATCCGCTGATCCACCTGCCAGGCGGCATGTTCCCGATGCTCCAGCGCGGCATGTATGCCTGGGTCTATGAGACCGCGCCGCAGAAATTCCTCGATAACCGGACGCTGCGCGACGCGCGCGGCAAGGTGCTGGGCGGGTCGAGCTCGATCAACGGCATGATCTATTGCCGAGGCGCGCACAGCGACTATGACGGCTGGCGCCAGCGCGGCAATGCCGGCTGGTCCTATGCCGACGTGCTGCCCTATTTCAAACGCGCCGAGGCGCATGAGCTTGGCGGGGACGATTATCACGGCGGCGACGGGCCGCTGCGCGTCTCGCGTTCCAAGGTCAAGGGCAAGCTGGCCCAGGCCTGGATCGCCGCGGCGGTCGAGGCCGGCTATCCCTATAACGACGATATCAACGGCGCGCTACGCGAAGGCTTCGGCCCGACCGACGTCACCATCGTCAATGGCAGGCGGATGAGCACGGCCGCCACCTATCTGCGCGCCGCGCGCGGCCGGCCGAACCTCGAGGTCGTCACCGGCGCGCTTGGCCGCCGCATCCTGTTCGACGGCACGCGGGCGGTCGGCGTCGAGTACCTGCGCGACGGGCGGCTGGAGCAGGCCCAGGGCGGGGAGATCATCCTGTCGGGCGGCGTCTTCCAGTCGCCGCAGATGCTGATGCTCTCCGGCGTCGGTGACGGCGACCATCTGAAATCGCTCGGCATTGAGACACAGATCGACCTCAAAGGCGTGGGTCAGAACTTTCACGACCATCTCGGCTTCTCGATCCAGACGGCAAGCCCGCTGCCGGTGTCGGACTATAAATATATCGGCCCGGTCGGATCGATCCGGGCGGTCGGGGCCTATGTGTTCGGCCGTGGCGGCCCGCTGGGCTCGGAGCCGGTCGAGGCGGTGGGCGTGTTCAACTCGGGCGTGCCCGGGTCCGATTATCCCGACGTCAAATGCCAGCTCGTGCCGCTGATGGTCGACGGCAATGGCGGCGGCGTGATCCCCGAGCACGGGGCGATGAACCGCATGGCGCTGGCCCGGCCGGACAGCCGCGGCACCATCCGCCTGCGCTCAGCGAACCCCGACGACCAGCCGATCATCGACGCGCAGTACCTGTCCGCTGAGATCGACCGCTTGCGCGTGCGCGCCGCCGTGAAGGTGGCCCGCGATATCTTCAACCAGCCGGCCTACAAGCCCTATCGCGGGCGGGAGGTCTTCCCCGGCGAGGAGATGAAGACCGACGACCAGATCGACGCCTATATCCGCCAGACCGCCCAGACCGACATGCATGGCGTCGGCAGCTGCAGGATGGGCAGCGATTCCCTGGCGGTCGTGGACGACCAGCTCCGCGTTCACGGGCTTCAGGGCCTGCACGTCGTCGACGCCTCGGTGATGCCCCAGGTGGTCAGCGGCAACACCAACGCGGCCACGATCATGATCGCCGAGAAGGCTTCGGATATGATTTTGGGGAAGGTGGCGCTGCCGGCGGCGGAGGCGGCCTAAAAACTACATCCCTTCGCCGGGCAGGAAGCACCGGACGGCAGGCAGGCCGTTGACGTGGTAGTACCAGACCTCGGCATGGCCCAGCTTGTTGGGGCCGTGGATCACGGTTTCGTCGGGCACGTCGGTCCAATGGCCTTCGATCATGACGCGATAGCCTTTTCGGGACACGTCCCATTCGACCTCCTGCGGCTTCCAGCCGTCGGCGGTGGCGCAGCAGGCGACGCCGGGGCCGTTCTTGAGGCTGAGGACCCAGGCCTTGACCTCAGGGGAGTTGTTGTCGGTCTTGTCGAGGTCGTGGGCGTGCGTGGAGGCGATCCCGAGGACCGCTCCGGCCAGGAGCAAGGCGAAAAGCTTGCGATGCGTCACCATCAATCCCCCAGCGTATAGGCGATCAGGCTGTCGCCCTGTTTCGTGCCCATCATGGCATGGCCGCCCGCCGCGATCACCACGAACTGCTTGCCGTCCGCCTTCAGGCGATAGGTCATCGGGTTGGCCTGGCCTCCGGCCGGCAGCCGCTCCTTCCACAGCTCCTTGCCATCGTTGACGTCGAAGGCGCGGATGAAATTGTCGGACGTGCCGGCGATGAAGGCGAGGCCCGAGGCGGTGACGATGGGGCCGCCGACGCTCGGCACGCCCAACCCCAGCCAGATCGGGAAAGGCGCGGCGTCGCGCGTCGTGCCGAGCGGGATTTCCCACGCCCGCTTGCCGGCCTTCAGGTCGATGGCGACCAGCGTGCCCCAGGGCGGACGGTTGCAGGGCGCGCCGAAGGGGGAGAGCTGGATGATCCGATCATAGGCATAGGGCGTGCCCACGGCCGGCATGCCAGCCGGATGCCCCGCCGCGGCCCGTGCATCGGCCTCGGCGCGCGGCACCAGCTTGATCTCCGCGAACACCCGGCTGGTGTTGACGATCAGCAGGTTCTTATTGGGGTCGATGGCGAAGCCGCCCCAGTTCATGATGCCGTAATCGTAGGGGAAAACCGCCGTGCCTTTGCTGGAGGGTGGGGTGTAGCGGCCTTCATAGAGCAGGGCGTTGAAGGCGTCGCGGCACTTGCCCTCGTCCCAGAAGGTGAAGCCCCACATGTCCTTGGCGCTCAGGTCCCCGGGATAGAGGTCGTAGGTCGGGTTGGTGACATAGGGCTGGGTCGGCGACGGCGTCTCGTCCGGCACGGCGCCCGTCGTCGGCACCGGCCGTTCCTCGACCGGGACCAGCGGTTCGCCGGTCAGCCGGTTCAGGATGAAGATGTTGCCCTGCTTGGTGGACTGCGCCACCGCCGGCACCGGGCCGCCCGCGGTGGGGAAGTCGAACAGCACCGGCTGGGACGGCAGGTCGTAATCCCACAGATCGTGGTGCACGGTCTGGAAGTGCCAGGCGACCTTGCCGGTCGCGACATCCAGCGCCACCAGCGAGTTCGAGTAATAGTCCAGCCCGTGCCGCATGCCGCCGAAATAGTCGGGCGAGGTATTGCCGGTCGGCACATAGACCAGCCCGTGTTCGGCATCGACCGAGAAGACGGTCCAGGCATTGGTGGTGCCGTGGGCATAGCGTTCGCCCGCTGGCGCCAGCGTCTTCTCGTCGAGATCGGGCGGCAGCGGATTCCAGGCCCAGGACAGTTCGCCGGTGCGGGCATCGAAGGCGCGCACCACGCCGGCGGCGATGTCGATGCGGGTGTTGTCGAGCACGCCCGCGCCCAGGATCACCTTGTCACCGGCCATCACGGGCGGGGAGGGGACGGTGTATTCGCCGGGCTTCACCGTGCCGAGATCGGCCTTGAGATCGACCTCGCCATTCTTGCCGAAGCCGCTGCACGGCTTGCCGGTCGCGGCGTCGAGCGCGATCAGCCGCCCATCCAGCGTGCCGTTGAAGATCCGGCTGGCGCATTCCGCCCCGGCCGCCGCTTGGGCATCATGATAGAAAGTGACGCCCCGGCAATTGTGCAGATAGACGCCGTTGGTGTTGACCTTGGGGTCGTGCGTCCATATCTCCTTGCCCGTTTCCGGGTCCAGCGCCGCCACTCTGTCGACATTGGAGCACACATACATCCGCCCCTCGGCGATGATCGGCGTAACCTCCAAGGTGAAGAGGGGGTATTTCGCCTGAGTGGCCGAGGGACCGAAATGATAGGTCCAGGCGACCTTCAGCTTACCGACATTCTGCGGCGTGATCTGGGTCAGCGGTGAATAGCGCAGGCCGCCTGCCGTGTTGCCCCAGTCGTCCCAACCGGCAGTCGGGCCTGAAATGTCGGTTTGGGCGCTGGCCGTGAAAGCCGCGCATGCCAGGGCGAGGGACGCGATCCATCCCGTAAACCCACCGATTTTCATTATTCTCCCCCAAACCGCTTGCCGTTCTAATAGACTTAACAGGACGGCAGCTGCCATGGGCAAGCTTCCTGATCGAGGCGGAAAAACTTCCTGCCAAGCCCCGGCTCAGACGAATCGTGGGATCGGCCCCTGCTGCGGTGTGGTGTTCTCGCCCAGGTCGAACGCCGCCTCGTCGATATAGCACCAGCCCCAGCCTTCGGGCGGATCATAGCCTTCGATGATCGGGTGGCCGGTGCCGTGGAAATGGGCGGTGGCATGCTTGCTTGGGGAATCGTCGCAGCAGCCGACATGGCCGCAGGTACGGCAGATGCGCAAATGGACCCACCAACCGCCTGTTTCGAGGCATTCCTCGCAGCCTTTGGCGCTGGGCGTCACGGTCCGGATCGTTCCGAGATGCGAGCAACTGTCGGCCATCGGCGGTCTCCTGAGATCGGTTTATGCAAGACTTGCTGATTAACGCTCAGTAAGGCTTTGGATAGTCCATTCCGCGCATGAGCGGCGTGTCCGGATCGCAAATCGTTTTACCAGCAAGTACCCTGCACCCATGGCACAGCAAACCGAAACCGAAATCGAGATCGATCCCGCCTCGCCGGATGTGCGGCACGCGCAGACTTATCCGCATCTGAACCGCGACATGATGGAGCGGATTGCCGGATATGGAAGCGAGGCGACGGTGCCGGCCGGCACTGTGCTGTTCGAGCGTGGTCAGCGCAGCGTCGATTTCCTCGTTCTGGTCGACGGCTCGATCGATGTGTTCGATTACGACCACCGCCAGCCGCACGTCTTCGTGACGCTCGAGCCGCGGCAGTTCACCGGCGAGCTGCACATGTTCAGCGATCGCCAGGTGCTGGTTTCCGGCCGCACCGGTACGGACAGCCGAGTGATCCGTATTCGCCGCGCAGATTTCCGGCGGCTGATGACAGGCGAGCCCGATATCGGTGAGATCGTCATGCGCGCCTTCGTTCTCCGGCGCATGGGCTTCATCCGCCACGCGACCGGCGGCGCCATCCTGATCGGGCCTGGTCACAGCGCCGATACGCTGCGGCTCAGGCGGTTCCTGACACGGAACGGGTTTCCGCACCGGCTGCTCGATACCGATGCCGATCCGGGCGCGGAGGGGTTCCTGGACTGCTTTTCGCTGACCGGGGACGAACTGCCGGTGGTGATCGCGGATTGCCAGCATGCGCTGCGCAACCCGAACAATGCGGAACTCGCCGATGCGCTGGGCTTAAGCGAGACGCTGGACCCGACACATGCCTGGGATGTCGCCATCGTCGGCGCCGGACCGGCGGGACTGGCCTCGGCGGTCTATGCCGCGTCCGAGGGGCTGGACACGATCGTGATCGAGGGCATGGCGCCGGGCGGGCAGGCCGGGACCAGTTCGAAGATCGAGAATTATCTGGGCTTTCCCACCGGGATCTCCGGCCAGGCGCTGGCCAGCCGTGCGCAGATCCAGGCGCAGAAGTTCGGCGCGCATCTGGAGATTTCGCGCAACGCCGAGGCGCTCGACTGCTCGGGCGCGCCGTTCCAGCTCAGGCTCGATGACGGGCAGGTGGTCAAGGCGCGTTCGATCGTCGTCGCCACCGGAGCGCGCTATCGCACGCTGGCCGTCGTCAATTATGCGCGGTTCGAGGGGCAGGGCATCCACTACGCCGCGACCGCGATGGAGGCCCAGCTCTGCCTCGGCCAGGAGGCGATCGTCGTCGGTGGCGGCAACTCGGCGGGCCAGGCCGCCATGTTCCTGTCGCGGCACGCCGCCCATGTCCATATCCTGGTCCGTGCCGACGGGTTGGCGGCAACCATGTCCGACTATCTGGTTCAACGGATCGCGCAGTCGCCCCGCTGCACCCTCCACTCCCATACCGAAATCACCGGCCTTGGCGGCGGCGGGCGGCTCGACAGCGTCACCTGGACCAATGTGCGGGACGGACGCAGCGAAACGCGCCCCGTCTGCAATGTCTTCGTCATGATCGGCGCCGAGCCGAACACGAGCTGGCTGGACGGCTGCCTGGAGCTGGACGATCAGGGATTTGTGTGCACGGGCAGGGCAAGCGATGGCACCCCGCTGCCCTCGCCTTACATGACCACCAAGCCCGGCGTGTTCGCCGTCGGCGACGTCCGCTCAGGCTCGATCAAGCGCGTCGCCGCCTCGGTCGGCGAAGGCTCGGTCGTGGTGGCCGCGATCCACAAGTTCCTGCACCCGGACGGTTAGAGCCGCTTCAGCGTTTCCCTGTCCGGCTCGCCGCCGAAATATCTCTTCAGCGCCTCGGCGAAGACCGGATTGTCCGGTGCGGCCTCGGCGAACAGGGTCATCGACGAGCGGAACTTCATGTCGTCGGGGCTGCCGAAAATGTCGGATGCCGTGCTGCCCTCGACCGCCGCCACCAGCCGTGTGCAATCCTCCAGCCGGGCGCCCAGAACCGGATGGGCGAGATAGGCCCGCGCCTCGTCCAGCGAGGCGATCGCGTAAAGCTGCGCCATCGGGCTGAAGCCGAGGCCGGCGATCTGCGGGAAGACGAACCACATCCAGTGGCTGCGCTTGCGGCCCTGGGCAAGTTCCGCGCGTACCTGGGCGATTACCGGCGCCTGGGCGGTCACGAAGCGCTGCAGGTTATGGGGATCGTCCATATTCAGACCGTCCGGCTATGCCAAGCCGCGCGTTCGCGGTCTCACGCCCCGCGCTTTGCCGCTAGGGCCGAAAGCTTCGAGAAAAGAATGTCGAAATTGATCGGCTTGGAGATGTAGTCGTCCATGCCGGCGGCGCGCAGCTCATCCTCGGTGTCGACGTCGGCCTGGGCGGTGAGCGCGATGATTGGGACGAACTTCTTGGTCCCGGGAAGCTGCCGGATCTGCTTGGTGGCCTCTATGCCGTCCATTTCCGGCATCTGTACATCCATCAGGATCACGTCGTAATCGGTGTTCTTCATCGCCTCGATCGCCTGGATTCCGTTCTCGGCGATATCGATCAAATAGCCCGACCGCGCCAGCAGCTTCTGCGTCAGCATCTGATTGAGCTTGACATCTTCAGCGAGGAGAACCCGGAAGACAGGCTTGGTATCGGTGGTCATCTGCGCCTACTGTTCAGATTCGGCGGCCGAAATTCTTGACTGAGTGTATTACGGCTTGGCCTCCCAAATCAAACGACGATTGCCGCGCGATTCCTGTCATTTCGGTGCAATATTGGAATCGCATTTCCAATATGCGGCCGTGCTTACG